>QKDA01000226.1 GCA_003246765.1 Spirochaetales bacterium
ACCCCCTCAAGCCTCCGGATCGTCCGAATCCTCTCCAAGCGGAACCGGATGATCACGACCATCCTCATCGGGAACAACCTGGTTAATATCTGGGCCTCCAGCCTCGCCACCGCCTTCGCCATCGAGCGCTACGGGGAAGAGGGGGTCGCCATCGCCACCGCCGCCATGACCCTGATCCTCCTCGTATTCGCCGAACTCACCCCGAAGGCCCTGGCCAGCCGCTACCCCATAGCCCTGGCCCGAAGCCTCGCCCCGGGGGTAGCTTTTTTCCAGGTCCTGTTCGCCCCCTTCGCCCTGGCGTTCACGGGTATCAACTCACTCTTCATCGCCCTCCTCAATGCCCTCTCCCGGGACAAGGGACACCGTCTCACGGAGGATGAAATAAGGACCATGGTGGATCTCGGAGAGCGGGACGGGGCCCTGGAGGCCCGGGAGCGCCACCTCCTTCAGCGCGCCTTCGACCTCACGAACCGGCGGGTGCGGGAGATCATGACCCCCAGGACGGCGGTCGTTTCCCTGCCGGAGGACGCCGACGCGGGGCTCATGAAGAAGACCTTCAGGGACTCCGGTTTCTCCCGCCTTCCGGTCTACCGGGATACCCTCGACGGCGTGACCGGGGTACTTCACTTCAAGGACCTCCTTCCGAACGCCGCGGAGAACCGGAGCGCCGGGGAGCTCGCCAGGGAGGCCCTCTTCGTTCCCGAAACCCAAACCATCCCGGCCCTCCTTTCGCAGCTGGACCGCCACCGGCAGCACCTGGCGGTAGTGGTGGACGAGCGGGGGAGCATTGCCGGAATCGTGACCCTGGACGACGCGGTTTCCTCTATCTTCGGGACCTTGGGCTCCCGGGCAGATCGGGAAGAGCCGTCCAGCCTGGTTCAGGTGCTTTCCCCGTCCCATCTCAAGGTACCGGGAAAGCTTCGCCTGGACGACCTGAATGCCCTGCTTAAAACATCCCTGGATTCCGATTACTACGAAACCCTCGGCGGCTACCTCCTCGAGAACCTGGGGAGGCTTCCGGTCCCCGGCGACCGCCTGCAGGAAAAGGGACTGTGCATGACCGTGGAAGAGGTCGCCGACAGGGCGGTTTCCAGGGTCGAGATCGTCCTGACCGACAAAAAAGCCACGTAAGGAGGGCCCCAGCGATGAGGGAACGACCCAGACACTGCCGTATCCTCGCCCCCCTCGAGCAAGACGCTCCCGTCGCCGTCCTGGACCCCCTCTATCTTTCCGTTACCGTGGATACGTCCCTCTTTTTGGGAGGCTCCTGGTGGGGCCCCAGCCGGGGGGTATCCGCCGGGGTTTCCCTTGACCGGGCTGAACCCCTCGATCTCGAAAGCCCGAGGCTTCTCCGCCTCGCCCGGGCCCTCTCCCCGGCGTCGTTAAGGATCGGCGGTACCGAGGCGGACCGGGTCCGCTACAAGAGCGGCGGCAAGGCGGCAAAGAGGCTCGGAATCGCCTTCGGGGAAAGCCCGGGGGCAGAAAGCGGCCATGAGCTCACCCTGGGAAAGGGAGCCTGGAAACGGCTCCACCGGTTCGTGAAGAAAGCGGGCTTTGAGCTCCTCTTCAACGTATCCGCGGGGCCTTCCGACCGGGACGGGCGGGGGGCGTGGACCGAGGAAAACCTTGCCCGGCTCGTGGCCTACTCCATCGAAAAGCGGCTCCCCGTGGCGGCTTGGGAGCTCGGCAACGAGGTAAACGCGTACGCCCTCATCCACGGACGGGGAAAGTCCGTGGGAGCCGCCCAATACGGGAGGGACTTCGCGCGTTTTGCCAACCTTATAAGGGACGCCATGCCCTCTTCGCTCCTCGCGGGCCCCGCCTCGGCGGTTTGGCCCCGCCTCGGGGAGATAAAGCCCATCATGCCGCGGCTCGCCTCAGGGCCCGCCGCGGGGTTCATTGACGTCCTGAGCTGGCATTATTACCCCCAGCAATCGAGCAGGGGGCCCGTGGCGGTGTTGCGGGCCGGTCCCGAAACCATGCTTTCCCCGAAGAACCTGAACGAGGCGCGCAGGCACTGCAGGCGAGCCAGGGCCGTTCTGGAGAGGATCAACCGGTGCAGGCCGCCGCATAAGCCCGCCCGGATCTGGATTACCGAAACCGCCCATGCCCTCTACGGGGGCGAGCCGGGAATATCGGACCGCTTCGCCTCAACCCTGTGGTGGCTCGACGAACTGGCCCTCCTGGCCCGGGAGGGGGTGTCCCGGGTATACCGCCAGGCCCTGGTGGGCTCAGACTACGGGCTCCTCCGGGAATCGGGCCTCGAACCGACGCCGGACTACTTCGCGAGCCTGCTGTGGAAAAGGACCATGGGGGAGGAGGTTCTCCATCCCCGGTCGGAGAGCAGGCCCGATCCCGCCCTCCGGGTCTATCTCCACCGCGGCGATAGGGGCTTGAGCCTTCTGGCCGTGAACATTGACCGAAATCGCGGCGCCGGGGTTTCCGTGGAATGGAAGCCCCAGCGAAGGTACCTTCTCACGGGGGGAGAACGGGGACTCCTTTCGAGAGAGCTCCTCATAAACGGTAGGACCGCCACCGAAGACGCCATGCTTCGGGGGGGAGGGGCGTTCATGGACGCGCTCTGCGGCGCGGGGGAGCTTTCGGAACCCGAGCGGGAAGGACGCTTTACCCTGCCCCCCCTTTCGATTCTTATTCTGGCGCCCTAAGACCCCCGCCCGTTCGTCGCGGAGGGAGAGGCGCGAAAGGAATTTTTTTGCTATACTTAAGGGCATGAAACTCAAGAAACGCCTCGGATTCATTTTCGTTGCCACTGCCGTCTCCCCCTATTTGATCGGAGTGCTCTACATCCTTTTCGCCACCAGCGGAACCATGAAGCAAAACGCGGTGGGCTTCCTTTCGGAGTACACCGCGAACATCGCCTCCATGGAGGGGGCCTATTTCGAGAAATACACGGG
>QKDA01000230.1 GCA_003246765.1 Spirochaetales bacterium
CATCATCCGGGGAATCTCGAACGCCGGCGTCCTTCCGTCGAGGATGTCCTCCATTCTCCTGCGGACCCCCTCGTAGGTTCCCGGGTCGGTGATGACGTAGAAGCGTCCCTCCCGCACGGCTTTCAGCGTTTCCGAGGCTACCTCCTCTGCGGAGATCCCCTGGTCCACCTGGGCCCGGATAAAGTCGTCGAAGCCCTGGGTCGGGATATCTGCGGCCTCTCCCGGCCGGTTCCGCAGCCTCTCGGGCCGGTTGCGGCCGGCGTCGCAGATGCGGGTTTTCGTGAAGCCCGGGCAGAGCAGCGAGACGCCGACCCTGGCGCCGACGATAGTCAGCTCGTGGTGGAGGTGATGACCACGCGGCCTTCTTCTCCCCGCGAGAGCATGGCCGGGACGAAGGCGTTCACGACGTGCACGGTTCCCCAAAGGTTGACCCCGAGGGTCCACTCCCAATCCTTCGCCGTGCTCGCCCACAGGAGCGAACCCGCTCCCACCCCAGCGTTGCAGAAGAGCAGGTGGACGGCGCCGAAGCGCTCCGCCGTCCTCTCCGCGAGACGGCGTACCTCGGCCTCGCTGCTCACGTCGACGGTTACCGCCAGGGTTTCAGAGCCCGTCTCCGCGATTTCCCGGGACGCCCTCTCCAGGGCTTCCCCCTCCACGTCGGCCAGAACGACCCTCATCCCCTCCGCCGCGCAGGCGCGTGCCAGGGACATGCCTATACCGCTGGCCGCGCCGGTGACGACGGCGACCTTTCCCTTGAGATCTTTCATTCTTTTCTTCCTTTTTTCCTTAACGCTTTATAAGGACGTAGAATCCGTAGCCGTAGAAGTCCCCGAACCGATCGTAGACCTCCATCTCCTCCCGGAGACCCTCGGCTATCCGCCTTGCCTCGACGCTGCCGTCGTGACGCTTCAGGAAGGGATCGATGAGCCCCTCCAGGGGACGGTAGTAGCCCTCTGTCCAGCACCGAGGGGGGAGCGGAAAGTATCCGGCCGGGACGTAGCCGCACTCCTCGGCGGCCCTAAGTTTCGCCGCAGCGGTGTCTATCCCCGGGTATTCCCGGCTCCAGTAGGCCTCCGCCTCGGCGGGCCTGGACTCCCCGAACCAGGTCAGTTCCGTGACGCACAGGACGCCGCCTTTCTTGAGGAAGCGGCGCCATGCCGAAAGGCCCTCCCGGAAGCCCATGTTGTAGACGGAGCCCTCGGCCCATAGAGCGTCGAACTCCCCGTCCGAGAAAGGAAGGGCGCTCATGGACGCCCGGAGGGTACGGATACGGGCGCTGGAGACGGAGCCAAGTTTCCGCGCCCCTTCCTCAAGCCGCTCCAAAAAGGATGGGAGGATGTCGACGGCCAGGATATCCGCGCCGGTCAAGCGGGCCAGATCCAGGGTTTGCGCCCCGGTGCCGCACCCGAGGTCCGCGATCCTGGAATCGGGTCCCAACCGCGCGCCCGCGGCGGCAGCCAGCTCCAGCGCCCGGGCGGTCTGGGATCCTTCCCCCGGTCCTTGCCTGGGGGCGTCCCGAAAGAGATCCTCCATCAGGGCTAGGGCCGGGTCGAGGGCCGGGTCGGCCTGGTTCGACCCGCTTGGGACCGGCGCGGTCCGCTGTGCCGCGGGGTTGAACCAGTTCCGGACGAAAGAAGGGAGGTCTCCCGGCCATTGGTCGGTGATGGAAAAGAGCCTGCCGGTGTCCAGGGCGTACAGGGCCCGGGTCGCGTTCTCGAAGTCTTGAAGGTTTCCTCCGAGGCACCACAGCAGGTTCCCCAGAGCCTCGGCCCTTCGCTTCGGGTTTATCCCTTCCTTTGTCCTCGCTTCCTCCACCAGCCGCCGGATGGTTCCCGACGCCCTTGTCGGCTGGGCGGCCAGCCATTCCCAGTGGCGGGGAAGGAGGGTGACTTCCGCGGAAACGACGCCGAGCTTGGGCCGTCCCTTTCCGGCCTTGGCGGCAGTCGCGCTGTCGGACGATGCGCTGTCGGGCGGAGCGCTTTCGGCCGGCGGCAGCTCTCGGGCGAGGACGTCTTCCAGGCTCCCCCGAAGGTCAAAGTCGACCTGGCGCCCCGTGTCGTGTTCAAAAATAAGGAAGTTTTCGGACTCGCCGCCGGGGGCGGACCGAGCGTCCAGGAGGGCTTTCGCCGCCGTTAGGACTGTCTTGAGATCCCCGGAGGCGACGAGTCGGTATGACGCAAAGATGGAATAGGTTTTCATGAGCTAATATTACCCGGGTAAAATAGATTTGTCAATATTACCCGGGTAAAATAACTACTTGCTTTGATAAAAGGGGATTATTAAATAATTTTCCATGACAAAATCGTTCAGCGAGACGATACCCGCCTCAAATTCCGCGATCTGCCCGTTTAGCAAACGGGTTTCGGCCTCCTGAAGGAGGGCGAGGTATGCTGGATCGTCGATAAAGGCCTGAACCTTGAAAACGAACAAGGGATTGTTGGAGTCAAAGCTCCAGCCGCCCCGGGCCGCCTGAAAGCTCGGGTTCTCGTCGCGCAAGGCGACGAAATCGTCCCAGGATACCCCGTTGAGGTTCACGGCGACGCTCGCGCCGATAGCCTCCCACTGAGCCTTGACCTTTTCCGCGATAGGCTGATTCTTTGGAACGTTATTATTGTACGACAGGGTGAGAGCCAGGACGTCGGTTCCGACTATCCCCTGGGAATCGCCCAAGGCCTCGACCGCGGCGGCCGCCCCTGCGCACCACGCGCCGCTTAGCTTCGCGGGCAGGAGGCTATAGAGCGGGTCGACATCCGCTGCTGCGGCGGCGATGATTTCCTGCCTTACTACCGCCTTCGTTAAGGCCTCCCGGATTTCCGCGCCGTTCAAGGGCGTTTGGTTGCCGTTCAGGAGGTAATACGCGATCTCGATCACGGGGGTCAGAATCGTTGCCTCGGCGTTCTCGTTCGCCCGTACCGTCACCTCCGTCGCGGCGGCGCCGTTTACGTACCGCGGGGTTATTCTGTAAGTACCCGCCTTGACCGAACCGAAGTCGTAGTAACCCAGAGCGTCGGTGACGACGGTCTTTACGGTTCCGTCGGGGTATTCAGCGTCCAAAATCGCGTAAATCGGCCCCTCCTCCGTTATGTCGGCGGGATCCGCGTATGCCGCGGAATAGGACCTTATTTTCAGGTTTCCGGTTTCTGCCGTTTCGCTCGAGGGATCGGCGCACCCCAAAACGCAAGCCGCTGCGATGCCTAAAAGTACTGCCTTGTAATGCTTCATCTTCACTCCTGTTGGGTATAAACGCCTTGATTGACACAAGTAGAATAAACCCTAGGTTCTCCGTTTGAAAGCTTTTTTTACTGTGCGTTACCGTTGCCTTTCTGTCTCCCTCGCGATGTTTGCGAAAAAGAAATTGGGAAACTACAATTGAAGAAAAGATCAACCAACAAAATAGAGGAGCTATAAAAAAATGAAGGAGAGCTCGGAGCAGCTATCCACCAAGCGCGTACTCGTATCGCTGATCAAGTCCGTCGACGCGTATAACAGCCTTCTCAAGGACCATCACCGGCGCGTGACGGCCTTCGCCTACCAGCTGGGCGCCGAATACGGGTTGCCGTACAAACGGCTCTCGAAGCTCGTAATCGCGGCCTCGATACACGATATCGGCGCGATTTACGTCGCCGAACGGGATGAACTGACGAAAATCGACGTGGAGAACCCGGAACCCCATGAGATCAACGGCGCGCGAATCTTGAGCGGCATTCCGGCCTTTGAGGATATCAGGGACGTTATCCGGCACCACCATGTCCGCTACGAAGATACCCAAAGGGGCCGCGTTAACCCCTCGGACGTGCCCGAAGAGTGCTGGTTCTTACACCTAGCGGACCGCATAGATATTTACGCCCGCCATTTCGCCGATTCCCCCGATCCGAAAGAGGCCCTGCGGCAGGAGATCCGCAGCCGTTTCGGCAGGGATTTTCTCCCGGAACTGAGGGGGACTTTCGAGCGCGCCACCGAGAGCGGCCAGTTCTGGCACAACGCGGAGGAACTCTCGTTTCAGGAGCTGCTCCTCAGCGCGGTGGATACGGAAATGAAGGAACGGGGACCGACGGATCTCGAAAGCGTCGCCCTCCTCTTCGGACGTATCGTAGACTCGAAAAGCCACTGGACGCTGACCCACTCGCAGTCCGTGGGGGCGGTGGCGGAACGGATCGCCCAATTCATGGGCTTTCCCGAGCAAACCAGCCTCAAGCTCCGCATCGCCGGTTACCTACACGATATCGGCAAAATCGCGGTGCCCTCGGAAATCCTGGAAAAACCCGGGCCCCTGGACGGGGAGGAACTCAGGAAGATGCAGGAGCACGCCTCAATCTCGGCCTGGACCAATTCGAGTGCGAGATCGACATTCTCGCCTATGCCGACGTATTCACCGCCCTTCTCGAAGCGAGGCCCTACCGGGATCCCATGCCCGCGGAAGAGGCGATGACGATTCTCAAGTCCCTGTGCCCCGCGAAACTGAGCCAAGACGTATTTAACGCGATCTCTGACCATTTCAGCGAGCTCCAGCCGATTCTCAACGACGAAAACGAATGGGATCCCGCTACAGCCCTGTACCTGTAACCGGCGCGGCGCCAAGAAGCGGCGAGTTCGCCTAAAGCCCGAGCCGGCGCATTTCCTTTCGCATCAGTCTCTGTATTGTCCTGGTTTCCCTATCGGAAAGGTTTTCGGAGAGGCGGGCGGCGTACAGGGGCAGCAGCCACCGATCTATATCACCCTTTCGCAACTTCCCCAGTTTACGGTACTCCCTCACGTAGACCCTCGCGATCTTGCGCTGGCCCAGCCTGAGCAACTGACGTACCGGGAAGGGAACGGAGGGGGGAATTTCGCTCGTTTCGAGTATCATTTTGCTTCGGGCCACGTCGCACTCGGGGCTGCCCGAAGAGCCGGTCATCCAGTCGATGATCCACAGCCCGCCGTCCATCATGATATTGTCGGGATGGAAATCGTTGTGGCAGAGCCGGTCGCCATCGGGCAGGGTTCGCAGGTACTCGAGTATCTTGCGCTTATCCCGGTCGGTTATGCCTTCGACAGCCTCAACGGCGGCGGTGAGGTTCCGCTTTTGGGCGTTTCCCTCGTCGTTATACTCTATTCGGTGCATATCGAAATGGAGGCGCGCCATGAGCCGGGTAATCCTCGAGAGGGCCATGGGGTTTTCGGACAGGGCCTGCAGCATGGACTTGCCGGCGATCCTTCGGTACACGATTCCCGTTCCTTGCGCGTCCTGAATTATCCTTACGGGCTGCGGGGTAGCGACCTTTTGGCTGAACGCGAAGGAAGCCGCGCGGAATTCCCTTTCAATGTATTCCCTTTTCATGAAGGGTCTAAAGCGCTTGAGCACCGAGGTCTCGTCGTAGCCTATGACCTCGGCGGTTCTTCCGTTTCCGATGGGTTCGTCATGCATGTGTTGCGTCCTTTCGAGGTGAGAGTCAGGGTGACGATACAGAAGCGAATGCCGCGCTCAGTTTAAACATCCCTGAAACTGTAAGTCAAGAAGGCCATGAGGCGCCGGCTCGCCAGGGACCATAAGAGGGTTACAGAAGCGGCTGTACGGGACTCAGGACGCGGTCCAGAAAGACAGGGACGGCGAGGGCTTACCTCAGGGTCGTGTACCGTTCCAGATGCAGTTCCGCGCAGGTTTCCGAGAATCCCGCCGGGGGAACGCCGAAGCCCTGTATCATGCGGGTCCAGAAATTGACCTGGGCGGCGGTGGAGACGATGATCACCATTTCCCGCTCGCTGAAGGCCTTCAGCACGCTTTCCAGAAGCTCCGCGGAAACGTTGATCGGGGTTTCCGTCAATGCCTTGGCATAACGGAGGGCCAGAGTTTCCCTTTCACTGAGACTCTCGATATCCTCAAGGGCAACCAATCCCTGGAGGCCCTCGATTTCCCTTTTCGTGATGCCGAGGCCCGCGTATTCCGAGGAGTTCATGTCGATGCAAAAAGGGCAGGACGCGTGGAAGGATACCTGCATCCTCACCAGCTTGAGGAGCCGCTCGGAAACCGAGCGGTCCCTGTGGGCGACCAGGCTTTCAAGGGCCCCGGCTCCCACCGCCGCTTTCGGATACCACGCGAGTATCCTCGCCGCGAGCATCTCCTTCCCGGTCTGCCGCTCGGCGAGCCATACCGCCAGCTTGAGGAAGGGGTTCATGCGTTTCGGCGGGTCGATATAGGATTTCATTTCGCGCCTCCTGAGTGACGATCAGGAGTATACCACGGCCGGTCTTCCCGCGGGCGGCCGGAGCCGCCCCGTGAATTGTCGTTTTTTTTACTTGAGGGCGTCGAAAAGGTTTTTGGAAACGAACCAGGTATCACCGCTTAAGACCGCGACTCCGTCGGCGGCGATTTCCTTGCCGTCGAGGGTGGCGACGCTCTTGTTGCGGGCGATCCTGAGGGTACGGGAACCCTTGGAGACCACGAGCACGGGGTTTTCCGCGTCGGCGTTGTCCCGGGAAAGGGCGGCGCCGGCCTGAGCGGCCAGGGTATCGGCGTCGGTAAAGAGGCGTTCCGTCGCGGCCACAAGATCCACTCCCATGGCGGCAGCGAGATACCTGCCGATTTCCGTGTTGTCCACGAGGCCGGTGATGCGCTTTCCCCGGGGATCGAAGGCGTAGAGAACGACGTCCTCCCCGGTGTGCCCTCCGGTGGTATAGCCGATCTTGGCGCGGGCGCCCACCATGGGCCCTACGACATAGTTGAGGGAGCCGCTCTTGTAGCCCGCGATGGCCGCTACCTCTTCGTCGGTCAGGTCGGAGATGCCGAGCTTCTTGGCTACGACGTCCCTGATGACCGCGGGGGAGGAGCCGGGGGGAAGGAAGGCCTCAAGCCCCTCGCCGGTGACGGAGGCCGCCTTGAGGGGAGCGATGAAGGCGGTCCAGGGGGTCTTGTCATAGCCCGAGCTGATGGAGCGGTCGCCGATGGAGATGCCGGAGTTGCCGTGATCGCTCACCGCGATGACCACGGTGTCGGAGCGCTTTGAGGCGAAGTCCATGGCGGCCTTCACGGCCTTGTCGAAGGCCACGATGTCGGTGACGAATCCCACGGGATCGTTGGCGTGGGCGGCCCAGTCGATCTTCGATCCCTCGACCATCAGGAAGAATCCGTCGGGATCCTGGGAAAGCACCTCGATCGCCTTGGCGGTCATTTCCTGGAGGGAGGGCTCCGCGGCGGGATCGCGGTCATAGTCGTAGGACATGGCGGTGGATTCCGCGGTCTTTCCGAAGGTTCCGAAGAGCTTCTTGCCCTTGAAGGCATTGAGCTCCGAGGCGGTTCCGACATAACCGTACCCGAGGGCCTTGAGGGCCGCCATCATGTCCTCGCCGTCCTTTCTTTTGGAGGCGGAGAGGAAGGGCGTACCGCCGCCGAGCACGACGTCGAGCCCGTTATAGACGATCTGCTCGGTGAGGTGGTCGTAGTTCTTGCGGGAGGGGTCATGGGACGCGAAGTCCGCGGGGGTGGCGTGCATGAACTCGCTGGTGCTGACGATGCCCGTGGCGCGGCCCGAGAGGCGGGCGCCTTCCAGGAGGGTTGCCAGGGGACGGCCGGAAACGCCGGGGGCGGGATCTCCCGCGCCGGGGAGCGTATAGGCCTTTCCCGAGGAGGCGATGTTTCCGGTTTGTGACTTCCAGCCGGTGGCGAAGGCGGAACCCGCCGGGGCGGAGTCGGCGATGGTGCCGTCGGAACTCCAGGTGCTCACGAGGCCGCAGGCGAGGCTGTCCATGGCAAGGGGGGCGCCGGTATAGAGGCGGGCGAGGGTGGTTCCCGCCACGCTCATCCCGTCGGGAATGAGGATGATGACGTTCTTTACCGTCTTCGCTTCGTCCTTAGCTCCTCCCGCCCACGAAAGAGTCAGGGAGAGACAACCCGCCGCGACGAGGGCAACAAGCTTTTCCTTTTTCATCAGTACGATTCTCCTTATTACGCGCCGCCGCCCCAGGCGGGGCGGCCGCTTCCGTTTGCGGGAGATTGTGACCGGGAAGTATGAGAAAAGGAGTAAAAGAATATAAAAAGGGGGTTAAACTAACGCGGCTTATAACATTTGCAAAGCGTTTTTTTATTTGGCGGTAACGATAATATCTTATCTCTTATGAATACGTATTTTCCATTTAAAAAAAACATTATAAAGATTCTCTCTTTGAATCCATCGTAAATGACGTTTCTTTTGGACGAGAAAATGATTGATCTGGTATAGATCCGAATAACTTCTCAAAATCCTTAGGGTATATAGGTTCTACGCGGGAAGGTATTTGCTCTGCGACCCATTTAGAAATAGAAACATGTTGCCTCATCAATATATAACGAAATTTGCGGCACATAATTTCTCCTAAACTAAGATTACTGTCATTTATGCCAGAAGGTAAGTATACTCTAAAGTATATTCTATAGAGATGACGGGATGCAGGGTTATTTCACCGTCATTTTGTGAATGAGCACCGTTTCAAGATCCTTCAAGACCGTCTCATCCCGAATCTCAAAGGTACAGGGCTTGGATTTACCGACATTCTTGTCGTTGCGTATGGACTCCCTAGCTTCCTCGCTTATGGGCAAGCCGAGGATGCCCTCCACATATCTTTCCGGAAAATAGATAGTCGCCTTCATATAGCCGGTCCAGGCCGACATCCATATAACGGTCTTGGCCTTCTTTTGCACCTTGCAGAGCCAGGCTTTCCCGTCCTTATAGTATCGCCACTCATGCTTCAAGCCGTGTTTTTCGAAAAGGCCCAACAACTGTTGATAAGCCCCGAATGATTCGGCCAAGGCCTTTCGCAAGACTGCATCGTCCGGAAATACGGTTTCGTCTTTCAGTTCAAGGTTATTTACCTGTTCCATCTGGTAACCTTCTTATTCTTTAATATAGTCTATATTCGCTTTCCTGGCCTGACTGCAGAGATCTCTCACGTTTAATCTGTACGTTTTACCGTCCTTGATAAAATGGGAGCCGCATTGCCTGAACTGAAAACCCGTATTGCTAGATACGCATTGATCGCGCAACCGGAGAACCCAGCCGTAATCCAATGGCCGCGCGTCGCGATCGGATTCGCCGCCCGCTACTACCAGTTCAATATCCCGTAAATAGTTGACGATATTGACTTCTTCCAGAAGCGGCTGGCAAATTACGTTTTTATGCCTGATCGGCAATTCCTGAAAGAGGGATAAGCGCTTGTCGGCATTTTTTTGGTTCTCCACGGTACAGCCGATCGTTACGTTCTCGTAACCGGCGCCCCAGTCTTCCGGTACGCATTTTGAGAAGCGCTCGATCCGTTTCGTCAGGAAAATGAAATGAAGATCGGGCCTCGCCTTGATGATGTCCCAGCAGTCCGGTCTCCATCGATCGGCCTCTTCGATAAAGAAGTCCGACCTGAAGCAAACATAGACTACCTGATTCGGCTTCATTTTATATTCCCCCGACCGCTTCATCCTCTCGATCGGCGCGGAGAATTTGTCGGTTTTGTAGATCACGTTAGTGTCTATGCCCTTTTTGGCATCCCCCTTGTGAATATAGCAAAACCTGCAACCTTCGCTGAACTTGTGACAGCCGTTCCACGGATTCCATAAAGGCATGATACTCCCCCGTAGTAGTATAAATTGTAGAACTTCATTCAATATTGCCATGCTGATTTTAGACGTAAAGCCACAATAACCGCTAAATGCAAGTTCCTATTCGTTTTCTTCATAGTGCGCAGTTTCCGATCCATGAAAGTATTTCGCTGAAGATGATTTCGAAACGGTTTATCTTTACGTCTTCTGCGTTTCCGCCTACGGAATGGTCGGTGTCGTCGAAATGAATGAACTTGCGCGGGACTCCCTTGATGGTGAGGGCCGCGTCTAGCTTTTCGGCTTGGGAATACGGGACGATTTGGTCGAGTTTGCCGTGCATCAATAAAGTCGGCACACGGTTCGCGAACATGACCGGGCTAGCGGATTCCTGCTCCGTTTCAGGGAAGACCCTCGCGATATCGAATTTAAAATTGTCCCACAGCGTGTCAGCTAGATCGCTGGCCGAAACGTCGGTGGGCCCGGCGAGGGAAACGACAGCCTTGACGGTGCCCGTTCCGTCGTACTTGTACGCATACAGAAGCGAAAGATGCCCGCCGGCGCTCATGCCGAGAAGGACGACTCTCTCGGCGGAATAACCGTAATACGGGCTTTTTTCCGCAAGGAACGAGAGCGCCGAGCCGATGTCAGCTATCTGGTCATGCCAGGAGACGCCGTTTTTGCCTACGAGCCGGTAGTTGAGGTTTGCGACAGCCAGCTTTTCCTCGCTGTCAGTCCGTCCGTCTACGGCCACAACGCGCTCCGAAAGGGCCTTCGCCATTACGGTAACCTCGGATTTGTCTCCTGCTACCCAGCCGCCTCCGTGTACGATGACAAGAAGCGGAGTATCCGCTGCGCGGTCTTTAGGGAGATAGAGGTCTAGTTTCTGCCTGCCATGGGGGCCGTATGCAAGATTTGCGAATGTACGGGAGGCTGAGAGCGAAGGCCGGTCGCTATCCGCCGCTGTCGGCATACCGCTGCCGGCAGCTCCGTGACTATCGGGAATTGCGCATGCCGCAAGGGCCAGGAATGACACAAAAAGGAATATTCGGTTGATTGTCGGGTTCACGGCAGGCGTTGTCTCCTCGTATCCGGAAAGTATATCTCCTGGTATTCCCCTCTTCAACCGTTTTCCGTGTACTTCCACAGGGGCTCGTTTTTTTGGGGTAGGGGTCCGGCGAAGAGCCGAATGGTGATTGAGCTTTCCGCCCAAAGGGAACTCACCGCGACAGCGATTCAAAAAGACTGAACATGAGCGGGTCAAGGCTTTCTGAATCGCCCCGGGATTGCCGGAGACCGCAAAGTTTGAGAGGATACGGTCATGGGCAAAGAAACACGGTTTTCACCAGAGGTGAAAGAACGAGCGGTACGGCTGGTATACGAACAGCAAAAGGAATCTGATCTTTCGCAATGGG
>QKDA01000244.1 GCA_003246765.1 Spirochaetales bacterium
TGCCGTCTCCCCCTATTTGATCGGAGTGCTCTACATCCTTTTCGCCACCAGCGGAACCATGAAGCAAAACGCGGTGGGCTTCCTTTCGGAGTACACCGCGAACATCGCCTCCATGGAGGGGGCCTATTTCGAGAAATACACGGGAGTAGCGGCAGCCCTCTCCCGGGTGCCGGAAATCGAAAACCGGGACTGGCCCGCCGTGAAGGGCTATCTCGCCCGTTTCGCCGAGGATGACGGGGTAATCGACGCCTTCATCGTCGCCAACAGGGACGGAACCTACTGGCGCTCGGACAATCCGGGGAATCCCGCCAAGGGCGGAAGGGTAACCGCCGACAACCGAGACCCGGACTCATCCTTCACCACCATAGCGGACCGGGACTACTTTAAATACCTGGTCACTGAAAATACGGGAAACGAGCGGCGAACCTTCGTTTCCACTCCCATCATCTCCAAATCCACCGGCAAAAAACAGTTCCTGGTAGGAGCCTCCATGGTGGGCGGCAGCGGCACCGTTACCGGAATCGTCGCCCTCACCTTCTCGGCGGAACACCTCCTCGACGCCATCGACGAGCATATTAAGGACGCACCCGTCTTCTTCGGCACCCGTTCCACCGTGGCCATCTACACCAAGGAAGACGTTCTGATCGCGGCCTTCTCGGCGGACGAGAAAGCCCAGGGCGTCACGGAATCGGCCCTTACCACGGGAGACACCCATTCGGTCTCGGAGCTCCCCGGACCCGTGGTGGACGGTATCTACGCCATCCGGGGCGAAGCCAAGCCCTTCATTCCATACGTGAGCAAGAGCGACGGGAAGAACTACTACATAGCCGCGCAAAAGATAACGGGCACGGAATTCTGGTTTTCCGTCGCCGTTCCCGAGGCGACCCTCTACAAGGCGACCGCGGACATCATCAGCTCCATCTTCGTCATGACCATCCTCACGGGGGTTGTCGTGGTCATCCTATCCATCCTCATCGGCGGCCGCATCGCAAAGCCCCTCAAGGACACGGCGCAAACCCTCAAGGACATTGCCGAGGGCTCCGGGGACCTGACCTACAGGCTTAAGCTGGTGGGGAAGGACGAAACCACCGACGTGGGGCATTACTTCAACAAATTCGTGGAAACCCTGCACGGCATGATCTCGTCGGTAAAGGTCCAGTCCGGCCATATCGAGGAGCTTTCGCTCAGCCTCTCGGAGAAAAGCGGTCTCATCAAGGGGGACATAGAGGCCATCAGCGCCAACGTTTCGGACCTCAACTTCCAGACCGAGGAGCAGGGGGCCAGCGTAACCGAGACTTCCTCCACGATCCACCAAATAGCCAAGAACATCGAGAGCCTTTCCAACCAGATCGAGGACCAGTCCGCCAGCGTCACCGAATCCTCCGCGGCGATCCAGCAGATGGTGTCCAACATAAACTCCATCACGAACAACCTGGAGAAGGCCGGCAGCGGCTTCGAAAACCTCCTCACCGCGTCGGCCAACGGCCGGGACGCCATGCTTAACGTGATTGACCTCGTCCGGGACGTCTCGAGCCAGTCGGAGCATCTCCTGGAAACCAACGAGATCATCGACTCCATCGCGAGCCAGACGAACCTCCTAGCCATGAACGCCGCCATCGAGGCCGCCCACGCCGGGGAGGCGGGAAAGGGCTTCTCCGTGGTTTCAGACGAGATCCGCAAGCTCGCCGAAAGCTCCTCGGAGCAGTCGAAGGTAATCGAGGGGGAGCTTAAAAAGGTAGTGACCACCATCGAGACCATCGTGTCCGCGTCCGCCCAGGCGGACAGCGCCTTCGAGTCGGTATCTTCCCAGATCCACCAGGCCAACGGCCTCATTCAGGAAATCCGCATGGCCATGAAAGAGCAAAACGAGGGAAGCCGGCAGGTTCTCGAGGCCCTCGACGAGATCCAGAACATCACCGTGCAGATCCGGGACGGATCCCTGGAGATGAACCAGGGCGCCGCCATGATCCTTAAGGAGATGGCCCGGCTCGAGGATATTTCGCGGAAGGTTCAGCAGAGCACCCGGGACATCGCCCGCTCGAGCGACGCCATTGGCCAGTCCATAGAGGAGATCATCGCGGTCACGGACCGGAACTCGGAGGTCGTCAAGGACCTCAACGAGCTCACCGGGCGTTTCAGGCTGTAGGGGGTTCCTCTCCCGCCAGGGCGGATTCGGCGGAGTCCTCGCTCTCCACCAGCACGATGTCCACGATCGTGAAAAAGAGGATGATGATGAGGGGACCGAGGATGATGCCGTTGAAGCCCAGGGCGGAGATGCCCCCGAGGATCGAGAAAAAGATCAGGAGGGGGTGTATCTTTATCCGGTCCCTGAGGAACAGGGGCCTCATGAAGTTGTCCACGAAGGATATGAAAAAGCCGCTCAACAGGAAGAAAAGCACCCCCCGGACGACTGAAGAACCCGCCATGACGCCGATGCCCAGGGGAACCCACACGAGGGCGGTTCCCACCATGGGTATGAACGAGGCGAACATAACCAGCACGGAAAAGAGAAGGGCGCCGTTTACGCCGAAGGCGCTGAAAATGACGAAGGCCGCCACGGCCTGGTAAAAGGCCACGAAAAAGAAGCCCATAAACAGGTTGCGGGTTACCTCCCGGAATTTGTCCAGGAGCCGCTTCGTGCTCTTTTGCTCTATCGGGATGGCGGAAACCGCCAGGCGCGCGAGGTAGGCCGCGTCCAGGTAGAAAAAGTAGAGGGTGAAGGCTATGAACGCCAGGGAAATGACCAGCTCCCCGACGTTTTTCACCAGGTTCCTGGTGGTAGAGATGATGGTCGCGGAGTAGGAAGCGAGAAAGGAAATTACCTGCTCCTTCAGGTTAAGGTTCGTGAGGTCGAGGTTGTTGAGGGAGAGCTCCTTCACCGCCTTCGCCAGGTAGAGCCCCAGGGGGTTGGTCCTGAAGAAATCGGGGTTTCCCTCGATGAAGGCCCGGGCCTCTTCCACGAAATCCTTTCCCTGACCGATGAGCTGAAACGAGAGGAAGAGGAAAACCCCCGAAAGCAGGAACACCGTCCCGAGGGCGAAACTTCCCGCGAGAAGGTGCCTCTTCGCCTCATAGAGCCGGGAGGCCTTGTTCATCCGGCGCAGAATGGCGTTATAAAGGGGGCTCATGAGGATATAGCAAACCGCTGCCCACAGGAGAACGCTCGAGTAGGGAAGGAAAAGCCTTCCCACGAGGATTACCATAACCGCCAAAAGGGCAACGAGAGAGAGCCCCTGTATTTGTTTACGACTCATCATGATTGAACTATAGCCTTCCAAACCGGTCTTGCAAAGGGCTCGAACCCGGGATATAGTATGTTGATGAAAGAAACTAACCAGGAGATGGGTATGGAATACGGATACTTTGACGACCAGGCGCGGGAATACGTGATAACGAATCCGAAAACCCCGGTAAAATGGGTCAATTACGTGGGAACCCTCGCGTTCGGGGGCTTCGTGGACCACACCGGCGGGAGCCAGCTGTGCCGGGGCGATCCTGCCCTCAACCGAATAACCAAGTACATTCCCCAAATGCCCGCCTCCGATTTTAAGGGCGAGACCGCCTACGTACGGGTCCGGGCACCGGGGGCTCCCGCGGCGGAGGCCGTCGTGGTTTCGCCCTATTGGCATCCCTGCATGGCGGAATTTACCCGCTTCGAGTGCCGGGTAGGCATGTACTACAACCGGTGGGTCACGGAAACCGCGGGGCTGCGCTTTGAGGTTCTCGCCTTCATCCCCATAGGGGGCGGCGAGTTCGTGAGGCGCTACAGGATCACCAACACCGGTTCCTCTCCCGTGGAAGCGGAGCTCTTTCCCGCGGCGGAGTGGAGCCATTTCGACGCCCTCAAGCAGCTGACCAACGCGGATTGGGTTCCCCAGACCATGCAGTCCCGGGCGGTTTCCCTCCCGGAAGGAAGAGTCGCCCTGGCCGCCGCGGCCTTCATGAAGAAGGACACCGCGGTCAACGTCCTTACCGCCAACGTTCCCGCCGTTTCCTGGGAAACGGACCGAAAGCGGTTCCTCGGCGACAACGAGTACGGCTCATGGAAGGATCCCCTTTCCCTCCGATCCGAGCGCCTTTCCGGCAGGGACGCCCTGGGGGAGACACGGTGGCGGTACTCCAGCTCGCCCCCCTCACCCTCGCCCCCGGAGCCACGGGCGAGATCATCACGACCCTCACCCAGGTGGACGGCCCCGGGGCCATTCCCGCCGCGGCCGCCCGCTTTGCCGACTCCGCCTCGGTAGACCGCGCCTTCGCGGAGCTTTCCGCCTTCTGGGACCGCTACCTTTCGGTAATCCGGGTTGAAACACCCGACGCGGCCTTCAATTCCATGCTGAACCTGCACAATCCCCGTCAGTGCTTCACCACGAAAACCTGGAGCCGTTACCTCTCGCTCTATCAGCTCGGCTACGGCAGCGACCGGGGCATCGGCTTCCGGGACTCCTCCCAGGACGTCATGGGGGTAATCCCGCAGATTCCGGAAGAGGCCCGGGAGCTCATCGAAAAGCTCCTGTCGGTCCAGTCCCGGGACGGTTCCGCCTACCATCAGTTCAATCCCCTTACCATGGCGGCCGGCAGGGGCGACTCCATGGAATACGAGGACCGGCCCCACTGGTACTCCGACGACCACCTGTGGATCGTCCTCGCGGTGGCCGCCTACGCGAAGGAAACGGGGAACTACGCCTTCCTGGACAAAACCGTACCCTTTTACGAGAAAGACAAGGCCGAGAAACCCCTGGAAACGGGTTCCGTTCTGGAGCATCTTTTCCGGGGCGTCTTCTTCACCCGTTCCCACACGGGGGCCCACGGTCTTCCCCTTTTGGGCTTCGCGGACTGGAACGACACCGTAAACCTCCCCGCGGGCGCGGAGAGTCTTTTCACGGCCCATCTCTACGGCTGGGCCCTCAGGGAGCTCGCGGACCTGTGCGCCTGCCTCGGGAATCACGGAAAGACCGCGGAACTCCTGCAATGGTACGGCGAGATGCAGGAAGCGGTCCTTGCCTCCGCCTGGGACGGGGATTGGTTCGTCCGCTACTTCAACGCCGACGGCACGCCCATAGGGTCCGCGAAAAACGAGTACGGCAAGCTCTGGCTCAACGCCCAATCCTGGGCGGTGCTCTCGGGCTTCGGCGACTCGGAAGGAAAGGGAAGAAAGGCCATGGACGCCGTGGCCAAGCACCTGGCCACCGAGAAGGGCATCAAGCTCTCCTGGCCCGGATACAACGGCTACGACCGGGAAAAGGGCGGCGTCACGACCTATCCCCCGGGAGCCAAGGAAAACGGGGGCATCTTCCTCCACCCGAATCCCTGGGCCATCATCGCCGAAACCCTCCTCGGGGAGGGGGACAAGGCCTTCGACTACTACCGGAGGATCAATCCGGCGGCGAAAAACGCGATCGCCGACGAATACGAGTGCGAGCCCTACTGTTACGCCCAGAATATCCTCGCGGACGAGCACCCGAACTTCGGCCTCGGCCGAAACTCCTGGCTCTCGGGAACCTCCAGCTGGATGTATCAAACCGGGGTCAAGCACATCCTCGGGATCAGGCCCGAGCACGGGGGACTCCTGATAGATCCGTGCATCCCCAGGGACTGGGAGGGATTCAGCGTGATCCGTCACTGCCGGGGAGCAGAATACAGGATTTCCGTGAAGAACCCGGGACGCGTGAGCAAGGGGGTTGCCTCTCTCACGGTGGACGGTAATAAGGTGGAAGGAAACCGCGTTCCATGGTTTGAGTCGGGCACCCACGAGATCGAGGCGATTCTCGGGTAGTAAACAAAAAGGGCAGCCCGGAATCGCTTCCGGGCTGCCCAAAGTGCAAGAGCTTACTAGCTTATACCAAACAGACCGGCACTGATCCGTCAGCCCACGGTGGCCACGATCCTCACGTCCTTCACGCCGGGGCCGGCCTTAACAAGGGTTCCTTCCGCGGCGGCGCCGCTGTCGGTTACCGCGAGTTTTACCGCCCCTGCGGGGTCGTTGTTCCTCACCTCGATCACGAACCTCACCCCCCGGTACGTCCGGGTAATCGTGGCGGACTTCACGTGGGCCGGGAGCCTCGGTTCCACCCTGAGGCCGTCAAACTCGGAGCGCACCCCCGCGATCCACTGCGAAAGGGCCACGAAATTCCACGCGGCGGTTCCCGTAAGCCAGCTGTTCTTGGCCTCGCCGTGGCGGCGGGCGGCCTTGCCGGCGATCATCTGGGCGTATACGTAGGGCTCCAGGCGGTGAATCTCGCTCTTGTCCTCCAGGTAGGCCGGGGCGATCTTCTTGTAGTATTCCCACGCGCGGTCGGGCCGGCCGGACTTCACCTCGCCGATGATGACCCAGGGGTTATTGTGGCAGAAGATGCCCGCGTTCTCCTTGTATCCCGGCGGGTAGGAGGAAACCTCCCCGAGCTCGATATGGTAGTCCTTATAGGGCGGGTCAAGGATCACGATGCCGTACTCCGTGTCCAGGTGCTTTTTCACGCTGTCCAGGGCCTTGATCGGGAAGCCCTTGTCGGCGCCAACCTGGGCCATGGCGCCGAAGCCCTGGCTCTCGATGAAGATCTTCCCGTCCTCGCATTCCTTGGAACCGATCTTGTTGCCGAAGTCGTCGTAGGCCCGCACGTACCACTCGCCGTCCCAGCCCTTGTCGCAGATCTTGGCGGCCATCTTGGCGGCCTCGGCCTCGGCGAACCTGGCCTCGTCCTCGTGGCCGAGGAGGCGGCACATGGCGGCGTACTCGGGCGCGACGTACACAAACATCTGGGCGATCATGACGGACTCGGCGTTCTTCCCGTCCTTGTTGGTGCTGGTCTGGAAGGAATCGTTGGGGTCGGTGCTGAAGCAGTTGAGGTTGAGGCAGTCGTTCCAGTCCGCCCGGCCTATGAGGGGAAGCCCGTGGGGGCCGAGGTGGTCTACGGTGTAGCGGAAGGAACGCTTCAGGTGCTCGAAGAGGGTGGCGGTATTCTTCGGGTCGTTGTCGAAGGGAACCTGAACCTTGAGGAAATCCGCGTCCCCGGTCTCGCGCACGTAGCCTCCGACACCCAGGATGAGCCAGAGGGGATCGTCGTTGAAGTTGCTGCCGATGTCCGCGTTTCCCCGCTTGGTGAGGGGCTGGAACTGGTGGTAGGCGGAACCGTCCTCGAACTGGGTGGAGGCCACGTCGAAGAGCCGTTCCCGGGCGCGGCTCGGTATCTGGTGAACCACCCCGAGCATGTCCTGGCTCGTGTCCCTGAATCCGATCCCCCGCCCTATGCCGCTCTCGAAGTAGCTCGCGGAGCGGGCGAAGTTGTAGGTTACCACGCACTGGTACTGGTTCCACACCGCCATGCGGTCGAGTTTTTCGTCGCCGGTCTTGAGGGTGAAGTTCGCCAGGAGACCGTCCCAGAAAAGCTTGAGCTCGTCGAAGGCGGCCATTACCTGGGCGGGGGTCTCAAAGCGCTTCTGGAGGGCAATCGCCTTTTCCTTGTTCACCACCCGCATCTTGGGGTTCGTCTGAAGGAGGCCCAACGTGGGCGGGGCGCAGCCGTTCTCGCCGGCGAATTTCTTCTCGTTCTCCATCTCCACGTAGCCGAGCACGAAGATCCAGGTCTTCGATTCGCCGGCGCCCAGGGAGGCGTTGAGACGGTGGCTCGCCACGGGAGACCAGCCGTCGGCGACGGAATTGCCGCTCTTGCCGGCCATTACCGTGTCGGGGGCGTCGTAGCCGTTATGGAGGCCCAGGAAGGTTTCCCGGTCCGTGTCGAAACCGTCGGGGACCGCGTTCACCGAATAAAAGGCGAAATGGTTCCGCCGTTCCCGGTATTCGGTCTTGTGGTAGATAGCCCCGCCCTCGATTTCCACCTCGCCGGTGGAAAAGTTTCGCTGGAAGTTAGTCCCGTCGTCCAGGGCGTTGTAGAGGTTCCACTCCACGAAGGACACCAGGGAAACGTCCTTTTTCGCCTTCGAGTCGTTGGTCAGGGTGACCATCTGAACCTCGGCGTTCTCCCCGTTGGGCACGAAGTAGAGCGCCTCGGCGCGAAGGCCGTTCTTGGAGGAGGAGATTTTCGAGTAGCCGAATCCGTGGCGGCATTCATAGGAGTCGAGCTCCACCCTCATGGGTTTCCAGCCGGGATTCCAAACCGCGTCGCCGTCCTTCACGTAGAAGTAGCGCCCGTTGTTGTCCAGGGGAACGTCGTTGTACCGGTAGCGGGTAAGCCGGCGGAGCCGGGCGTCGGTGTAGAAGGAATATCCCCCGGCGGTGTTGGAGATGAGGGAAAAGAATTTGGAATTCCCGAGGTAATTGATCCATGGATAGGGGGTTCGCGGGGTCTCAATAACGTATTCCCGAGCGGCATCGTCAAAATGACCAAATTTCATGGTTCTCTCCTTAAGTGTCACCCCGGTGTCCTGTAAGAAGCAACTGCCGCGGTGCGTTGATTGAACTTATCAACTAACCCAGAATACCATATACGCAACCGGTTGTCAAACCAGAAACCGCTTTCCCGCGACGGTTTTTTCGGGGTGCTTAAAGGCGTTTTAAGCCCGCACCCCGGAAAAACCCGTCAGGGAGCCTTGTTTTTGGCCTCAATATCCTTAAAGTAGCGGACCGTACCCACCCGAAGCTCGTCGGTAGCGTCCTCGTCGCACACGATTATGGCCCTCTGGTGCATCTGGAGCACGCTGATGGTCCACATATGGTTTATTCCCTCCTCCAGGGCATGATGCAGGGCACGTGCCTTGGTGTAGCCCGTCGCGAGGATCATGACCTCTTCGGCGTCGGTAATCGTTCCGACGCCCACGGTGAGGGCCTTGCCGGGAACACGGGAGGGATCGCCGCCGAAGAAGCGGGAGTTCATGATAACCGTATCCTGGGTAAGGGTTTTTACGCGGGTTCGGGACTGGAGGGCGGAACCGGGTTCGTTGAAGGCTATATGACCGTCGGCGCCGACGCCGCCGAAGAAAAGGTTGATCTTGCCGTAGGACGCGATCTTCTCCTCGAATCGGGCGCATTCCGCCTGGGGATCCGCTGCCGTGCCGTCCAGGATATTCACGTTGTCGGGATTAATGTCCACGTGGGAAAAGAAGTTATCCTGCATAAACCGGTGGTAGCTCTGGGGGTGGCTCGCTTCCAGCCCGAGGTATTCGTCCATATTGAAGGTAACCACGTGGGCGAAGGAAACCTTACCCTCCCGATGGGCCCGGATGAGCTCCTTGTAGACGCCAAGGGGGGTGGAACCCGTGGGGAGACCCATGACAAAGGGGCGTTCCGCCGTCGGCTTGTACTCGTTGATGCGGGCAATCACGTGGTTCGCGGCCCAGGCGACGCAGGCGGCGTAATCGTCCTTGATTATCACTCTCATGTTTGACTCCTAGAGGATGTTTTTTTTCAACGAGCCCTTGATGATCGTCGCGAGCACGTTGCAGTATTTGTCGAACACGACCACGTCGGCGTCGTATCCCGGGATCAGGGCGCCCTGCTCCTCGTATTTCATGACCCTGGCGGGGTTCATGGTAGCGAACTTCACCGCCACGTCCACGGGGAAGCCGTAGCCCATGAGGTTCCGAACCCCCGTGATCATGGTAAGGGCGGAACCCGCGATCACGTCGTCCTTGCAGCGGTGGAAGCACCCATCGTGGAAGGCCACGTCCTCGCCGTTGGCCGTGAGGGGGCCCGTCTTCTGCTCCGTGGGCTTCAGGGCGTCCGTGACCAGGACGATCTTGTCCGAACTCTTGTCCCGCACCAGGAGCCTGATCAGGTCCGGATGCACGTGTACCCCGTCGGCGATGAGCTCGCAGGACATTTCCGGGTGAATGAGCACCGCCCCGACGGCGCCGGGATTCCGGTGGTGCATCTGGCTCATGGCGTTGAACATGTGGGTGGAATGGAGAATTCCCGCCTGCATCCCCTCCACCATGTGTTCGTACATGGCGTTGGTATGCCCCGCCTGGAGGACAATGCCCTTTCGTATGGAATAAAGGGCGAGCTTTCTCATGTCCTTGAGCTCGGGAGCCACGGTCATGTTGACGATATGGCCCTCCGAGGCCGCCCAGAGCCGGTCCATGAGCTCGAGGTTGACGGACTGAAGGGTCTCCGGCCGCTGAACCCCGAGTTTCTCAGGGGATATAAAGGGTCCCTCCAGGTGGAGCCCCATGATCCTGGCCCCGTGCTCCTGGCCCATGGCCTTGACCACGGCCTTGATGGAAGCCTCCATGTTGTCGGGGTCCGAGGGATAGAGGGTCGGGTTAAAGGCGGTCACGCCGTACTGGGCGAGCTCCCGGGACATCTCGACGATGGCGTCGGGATCGTTGTCCTCGGTACCGTAGCCCGCGAAGCCGTGCACGTGGGTGTCAATGAGGCCCGGGGCTATGAAGGCGCCGTCCACGTCGAAGATCCGCACGTCGCTGTCGAACTTCTTTTGCTGAAAGCGGCGTTCGCTGAAAACGTCTTCTATCTTGCCGTCCCGCACGAGGATGGAACAGTTTTCCATCACCGAAAAGCCGGTGATTACCGTACCGTTATGGAGACAAATGGGAGCGCTCATACGGATATCCTCCTTCGGGCTCAATGCCAGCCCCGCAAGCCCGTGCCCCGGGGAACCGCGCCGTTCCCGACCCCCACGGGGAGCATTCCGTCGGGAACCGCGTCGCCCCTGAGCACCCGGGCCAGGGCATGGAGCGACGATTCCGCCACCCCGTAGGTGGCCGCCAGGGTTTTCACGTCCGCCGGGATTACCGCGAGGTCCGCCGGGCTCCTCAAGGCGACTACCACGAGCTTTTTATCCGTGGCGAAGGCCCTTACCGCCTCGAGAAGCCTGAGCTGCTCGGGCCATTTGTAGGCGTTATAGGTACAGAATACCACAAAATCCGTCATGAAGGCCCAGTCGCTGGCCCCGAGGAACTCGGTTTCGTTCGGCTGCAGCCCCACGGACTCGGTTTCGTTCGGCTGCAGCCCCACGGCGTACTCATACACGTTGGAAAAGTACCGGGAAAACACGTCCTTGAAGTCGAAGGGATAAAAGTTCGTGTTATCGCTCATCATGAGTCGTCCCATAGTGGGTCGGATAATGGAAACCCGGGCGTCCTTCGGGACGTTCCGCAGGGGAAGGAGGCCCGCGTCGTTCCTGACCAGGGTGACGGAACGTTCGGCGGTTTTGCGAACCGCGGCGAGATTCCTCGGGCTGCCGCAGGTCCTCTTCACGGTTCCCGCCGAGGGCACGCGGTCCTTTACCGAGGCCTTCTTGTACTCGAGAACCTTCCGAACGGCCTCGTTGAGCCGTTCCTCGGGAAGTTCCCCCGAGCGGACCCCGTCCGCGATGTAGCGGTTCGCCTCGTTCACCCCGCCGGAAACGATCACCACGTCCACCCCGGCGGCGATGCACTTCACCAGGGCGCCTTCAATGCCGTACTTGTCTTTGATGGGCTTCATCTGGATGTCGTCGGAAACCACGAGACCCTTGAAGCCGAGCTTGCCCTTGAGCATGCCCTCCAGGATGGGCTTCGACAGGGTCGCGGGGGTATTCGTCGGGTCAATGGCGGTAAAGCCCGCGTGCAGGGTCATCATCATGGAGACCTCCGCTTCGATGGCGGCCTTGAAGGGTACCCACTCCCGCTTCATCATGTCTTCCACGCTGTAGGGAATGACGTCGAGCTCGAAGTGGCTGTCAATATCCACGTTGCGCTGCCCGGGAAAGTGCTTGGCGCAGCTCATGACTCCCGCGGAATTGAGCCCCCGGATAAAGGCCGCCGCGAGCTTTCCCGCCCGCGCAGGGTCGCTTCCGAAATAGCGGTTGTCCTTCACCGGAAGCCCTTCCTCGTAGCAGAGGTCCACCACCGGGGCGAAACAGGTGGTAATGCCGATGGCGGCGAGCTCCTCGCCGGTGATCCTGCCGTTCTCGAAGGAAGCCCGCTCCGCCTCCGCCTCGTCCCGGATCGCCGCGAGGGCCATATTACCGGGGCCGATGGAGACGCCCTGGGTGATGGGGGCAAGCTGGCCCCCCTCCTGGTCAATGGCGACGAAGGCGGGAATGCCGAAGCGGTTAGCCCGGGCGCTGGCCTGAACCTTTTCCGTGAGGTTCCTCAGCTGCAGGGGATCAATGACGTTGCAGCCGGAAAAGTACAGGATTGAGCCCACCGCGCCGGAGCGCAGCAGGGCGTCCATGTCCGCGGGAACCTCGTAGCGGTCCACGAAGCTCGACATCACCAGCTGGCCGGCCTTTTCTTCCAGGGTCATCCCGGAAATTATCGCTTCTATATCCATCTTCATTGCTAGCTCCTCTATGTTTGTACAATGTTTGTACTTACTTAAGATAACGTGTCCATCCACTCTTGTCAATAAAAAGGGGACCGTCTATCGACGATCCCCGAGGACACCCTTGGCTTAACCCTTCACCGCTCCGGCGGCGACACCCTTCGTTATCTGCTTTCTGAAGATCATGTAGAAAAGGAGCATCGGGATGAGGCCGATGACCAGGGCAGAAAACTGCTTTCCGTAATCCGAGGCTAGCGCCCCGGAAAACCGGGCGATACCGACGGGAACGGACTTGATCTTGTCGCTGGAGGCGAGGATGTTGATGAGCATGAACTCGTTCCAGGTTCCCGTCACGGTCATGATGGCCACGGTAACCGCCACCGGGGCGGCCATGGGAACGATGATGGAGGAGAAGATGCTCAGGTACTTGGCTCCGTCGATCCTGGCGGACTCGATAAGGGCGTCGGGAATACTCTTGATGTACTCCGTGCTCAGGTACACCCCCATGGGGAGCCCTATCCCGATGTAGGGAATGAGGACGCCGAGGCGGGTGTTGTAGAGGTGGGCGGCGTTGACCATGAGGAAGAGGGGAACCATTACCGACTGCAGGGTCAGGAGAATGCCGATGATGAAGCTGCCGTGGAGAAAGCCCGTGGCCTTGCTCGGGATCTTGGCGAAGGCGAAGCCCGCCATGAAGCCGAAGGCGATGATCGCGGCCACCGTAACGGAGGTGTAGATGACGCTGTTGATAATGAGCTGCCCGAAATTTCCCCGTACCCAGGCCTGGGGATAGTTCTTGTAGAAGAAAGGCGCCGGGAAGGCGAGCTTGCTATGGAGCATGTAATCCTGGGTGGTCTTGAAGGACTGAATCACCAGCCAGAAGATGGGGTAGAGGGCCAGGACAGTGAAGACGGCCATGACGATGTAGATGAAGGTAGTCGCCACGAGAGAGCTCTTGGTGAGTTTGCGTACGTCCGCCATGGGTTACTCCTTTCCGCCGAAGTGTTTTTCCACGGTCTTGGTCAGCACGATGAGGATGAAGCTGATGATGACCATGATAGTGGAGATCGCGTTGGCCAGGGGATAGTTCGGCGCTCCCTTGAAGGCCTTGTCGTACATATAGAGGGAAAGCACGTTGGTCCGCTTGGCGGGACCGCCCTGGGTCATCACGTAGATGAGGTCGAAGGACTTCAGTGACCCGGAGATGGCCAGAATGGCGCTCGTGACGATGACCCCGGAAAGAGCGGGCAGAATTATGTACCGGAGGGTTTGCATCTCGTTGGCGCCGTCGATCTTCGTGGCCTCGATGATGGACACGTCGATCTTCTGCAAATTCGCCAGGAAGATGATCACGTACATTCCCGTGTACATCCACAGGATCACGATGAGAACGGGAAGCATGGGGTTCTCGTTCAGGGTGAACTCCGCCCCGGGCTTGAAGATCCGCACGATTTCCATGTACACGCTGTTGGAGTTCAGGAAGAAACTCTGGAACAGGATACCGATAACGACCGTGGAAATGACGTTGGGAAGGTACACCATGGTCTGGAAGAAGTCCGTCCCCTTTACGAGCCCCCGGGACAGGATGTACGCCAGGGCGAAGCCGAGGGGGATCTGGCCGAACACCGATACCCCGACGATGGACATATTGTTCTTCAGGGCGAGGTAAAAGTACTCGTCCTTGAAGGTCTTGATGTAGCTCTGGATGCCCACGATGTGGATATCCGGATTCCCGAAAATCTTTCCCCCGTTGTAGTTGGTCAAACTCAACACCACCGAGAAGATCGTGGGGAAGGCCATTACCGCGAAGTAGAATAAAACCGCGGGAAGCACGAGCAGCGCGTAGGACAGGCGCTGTTCGGCCTTCGACGATAAGTCTCTCATATTTCCTCCTTATGCTATAAGCGCGGAACCCCTTTAGGGGCGGTTCCGCGCGGTAAGTTCGAATACGGAATCCCAGTCCACCTCGGCGCCCATGTCGCCGGAGGTGCACGCGGGAACTGAAAACAGGTTCATGTAAAACATCTGGGCGGCCCCGGAGGCCACCGCGAGGTCGTCGCCGGTCCCGAAGCGAAGCTCGCAGCCGGTACGCTCCAAAATGGTCCCGAAATGGGGCACCCGGTCCCGGAGAACGGCGCCCACCGCCTCGGACCGCCGGGCAAGCTCGCCGTGAACGAAAACCGCCTCCGGGTCAAGCACCGCCACCAGGGTAGCCAGGCTCGAGAAAAGGTCGACGGTCCACTCGGCGAAGGCCTCGGGATCGGATTTCACGAGGCGCATCCTTTCCGCGGGCAGTCCGGTCTGTCCGTGGGTGCCGCCCCGCCAGCTCTGGCTCACGAATTCCCCCGCCGCATGGCGGCTGCCGGAGTACACCGCCCCGCCGACGGCCACGCCGAGACCGACGCTCATACCCGTGGTCTCACCGAACCGGGCGCCCTCGGTCTGAAACTCCGTGTTGAGGCACAGGAAGTTCTTGAGGTCGTTGCCCCGGTTGCTGGCGAGCTCGTACCAGGCAATGCAGTTAGCGTCGTTCTCCACCAACACCGGAACGCCGAAGCGCTCCGAAAGGGGGCGGGACAGGGCGGAGTCGGTTAAATGGAAGGGATCGGACTTGAGAACCCTTCCCCCGGCGGTATCCACGATTCCCGGAATGCCGAGGCAAACGCCGAGAAGAGGTATTTCCAGGGCTTGAATCGCGGGCATGAGGCCGCCGACAAGCGCCTCCACCGCCTCGTTGAAGGGAAGGTCCGGCAGTTCCCCCGACTGGGAAAGCAGGGCGCGGCCGAAAACGTTGAGCACCACCGCGTGAAAGCCCGCGGGCTGTAACTCTATGCCGAGGACGCACCCGAAACGCTCGTTGAGCCCCAGGAATATCGGTTTCCTGCCTCCCTGCGGCATGGCCTCCCCTTCCTTCTCCTCGAAAACCACGCCGTTTTCAATGAGGGTGTTGATGATGTTCGACACCGTAGAGCGGTAGAGCTCGAGCCTTCGGGCAATCTCAACGCGGCTGATGCCCGGGGTTTTCCACAAAAGCTGCGCGACCATGGAGATGTTGGCGTTCTTTTGAAAGTTGTTGTTTATTTGAACAGACATTCATTCCTCCGGTTGGTTCGCACACTGTACAAACACATAGTACTCCCTGAGCGACCCGTTGTCAATAAAGAATTTTCTCTAGTATACCGCAGTATCGCAAAAACCGGAAGTTATGTTGGTTGATTACCACAACCATCCCCAGGACAAACAATGGAAAAAAAGGCTGCCCGGTTAACCCCGGACAGCCTTCGGACCGAGAAAGTTCTCATCCCGGCCAGAGGTCGGGATGAGGGGACTATGCCCGAAAGTCTGCCTTACTGGGCAGCCTTCCACTCCTCGAAGGCCTTCTGCACGGCGGCAGCGACCTGCTCGGGGGTCTTGGACCCGATTCCGATCTCCTGGAGACCGGAGTTCAGGGGATCGTAGACGGGGCCGGCGAACACGCCGTCGATAACGACGGTGGTGTTCTTGTACTGCTTGCCGAAGCTTCCGATCTTCTGCTGCATGGGCTCGATCTTAACCTTGCTGAGATCAATGTCGGTGCGGGAAGGAGTCGCGGCGGCACCGGTGGTCACGCGCCAGGTCTGGATTTCCTTGCTCTCAAGCCACTTGATGAGCTTCCAGGCGGCCGCTTCCTTCGCGGAGCCCGCGGGGATCGCGGCGCTCATGCCCCAGCCGGTACCGCAGATGACGGAGCTGGAGTTGTTGATCTTGGCTCCGGGGATTTCCGGGAAGACCATGAAGGAGATGTCGCTGGCCTGCTTGTCCGGGGCGATGAGGGCCTGACCGGTGGACTTGTCGGTGATGTAGGAACCCACGCGCCAGTCGCCGTCGATGTAGTAAGCGCCCTTTCCGGAAGCGAACTGGCCGACTACGTCGCCGTAGTTGGTGGCCAGGGTGTTCTTGGAGAGCACGCCGTCGGCATAGAGGGTCTTCACGAACTTCAGGGCGTTCACGAAATCGGCGTCGGTGAACTTGGCCTTGCCGGAGAGGATCTTGTCGCTCCAGCCCTCGCCGCCGAACCGGCCGGCGATGTCGGAGAAGAGGCAGGACTGCATAACCCAGGTCTCGGCATTGGCCATGAGGATGGTCTCGTAGCCCTTAGCCTTGAGCACGGGCACCTGGGCCTTCAGCTCGTCGTAGGTCTTGGCGGGGGTGAGGCCGCAAGCCTTGAGGACCGCGTTGTTCACGTAGACCACGTGGGTCTGGGTCACGCCGTTGGGAAGCTCGCCGAGATATCCGCCGCCCTGGGGCTTGAGGGAGAAGGCGGAATAGACGGAGGTAAGGCCGTCCTTCTCGATGAGGGGCATCAGGTCCTTCAGGAGCTTCTTGGTGTGAAGGGTGGTGGAGCGTCCGGAAGGCCACGCGTAGATGACGTCGGGAACCTGGCCGGCGGCGGCATAGGCCTCTACCTTTTGGTGGAAGGGCTCGTTGAAGAGGTCTTCCCGCTCGATGATGATGTCGGGATTGGCGGCGCTGAAGGCCTCCCACACCGAGGTGATTTCGTCGGCGCTGTTCGCGGAGGTCATGTCGAGGTAGTTGAGTACCTTCAGGGTGACCTTACCGTCGGCAGCCTTGCTGTCCTTGCTTCCGCCCGCGAAAACGAGACCCCCCGCCACGAGGGCGGCGATCAGGGCAATCGCGATTTTTCTGGAAAATTTCATGTTCTCCTCCTTCAGAGATGCAAACCGAGCATTTTTATTACTTCGGCACGTTGGTTGGTTTCGTACTTCAACCATCATGAGCAGTATAACCTGATTTCCGGGAAATGCAAGAAAAATCTTAAAAAAAAAGCCCTCCCGGGAAATCTTCCCGAGAGGGCTTAAAAAGAGAGAGGGAGTCGCTCAATCAGCGCGAAAGCCCCAAGGACCCGCGCTGCATAAGCTTACTGGGCAGCCTTCCACTCCTCGAAGGCCTTCTGCACGGAGGCAGCGACCTGCTCGGGGGTCTTGGACCCAAGGCCGATCTCCTGGAGACCGGAGTTCAGGGGATCGTAGACGGGGCCGGCGAACACGCCGTCGATAACGACGGTGGAGTTCTTGTACTGCTTGTTGAAGCCGACCATCTGCTGCTGCATGGGCTCAAGCTTGATCTTGGAAGCGTCGATGTCCGTGCGGGAGGGGGTAGCGATACCGCCGGTGGAGAGCCTCCAGGAGAGGATTTCCTTTCCGTTGAGCCACTTTATGAGCTTCCAGGCGGCCTCTTCCTTGGCGGAGCCCGCGGGGATCGCGGCGCTCATGCCCCAGCCGGTACCCACGATGACGGAGGTGGATTCATTCACCTTGGCTCCGGGGATGGAGGGGAACACCATGAGGGAGATGTCGCTGGCCTGCTTCGCGGGGGCGATAAGGGCCTGACCGGTGGACTTATCGGTGATGAAGGCTCCCACGCGCCAGTCGCCGTCGATAAGGTAGGCGCCCTTCCTGGCGGCAAACTGGCCGACTACGTCGCCGTAGTTGGTGGCCAGGGTGTTCTTGGAGAGCACGCCGTCGGCATAGAGGGTCTTCACGAACTTCAGGGCGTTCACGAAATCGGCGTCGGTGAACTTGGCCTTGCCGGAAAGGATCTTGTCGCTCCA
>QKDA01000185.1 GCA_003246765.1 Spirochaetales bacterium
CGGGCGAACCTCATGAAGGCCTACGACCAGGGCCGGGCCGCTACCCCCATGTACGGGGCGAAAACCGTCGCCGTCGTCGGCGGAGGCAACGTGGCCATGGACGCCGCCCGCATGTCCCTCCGGCTCGGCGCCGAGAAGGTCTACTGCGTATACCGCCGCACCCGGGAGGAGATGCCCGCCCGGGCCGAGGAAATCGAGCACGCCGGCGAGGAAGGGGTGGAGTTCCTCTTCCTCCGAAATCCCACCCGCATCCTGGGGGACGAGGCCGGCCGCGTGCGCGCCGTCGAGCTTTTGGAATACAGGCTCGGCGATCCGGACGCCTCGGGCCGCCGCAGCCCCGTGGAAATTCCCGGTACCGAGCGCGAGCTCCCCGTGGACGCCGTAATAGTGGCCTTGGGCAACGAGTCGAACCCCCTCATGAAGCAGACCACCGAGGGCCTCGACGTGACCAAGCGGGGAAATATCGTGGTGGACTCGAACCAGAGGACCAGCCTGAAAAAGGTGTGGGCCGGGGGCGACATCGTCCTCGGGGCCGCCACGGTCATCCTGGCCATGGGGGAGGGACGCAAGGCCGCCGCGAGCATCAACGCCTTTCTCGCGGGAGAAGAGGATTTACAGGCAGATTAAGGGCAGTCCCGCAGACCGCCGCCCTTTCCCCTCGGTTCAAGAGGCTCGGGATTGAGGCAGAGCGCCTCTTCCGGGGCGGGAGTCCTCGCGCGCAGCCAGCGCGGGGCCCGGCCGTTGCCGGGCGTGCCCCTGCAGGGTCGAAATCATTAGGGAAGAAAAAAGCGGCGCCGGGAGGGTATCCCGGCGCCGCTTTTAGTTTATCCCGCCGTTACCGGATCGAAATAGTATTTTTCGCCGTCGTACGTGATCGTCAGTTCGTCGTTTTCGAGCGTCCACGGGGTTTCCCAGGTAAGGGACTCCGTGTAGGCGTTTCTTGCCGCGATTTTATATTGCTCCAGGGTCATTCCGGTTACGTAACCGGCGTAGCCGCCCAGCGAGGACTGGGCCCAATCGAAATTTGCGGCCCACCATTCCTCGTCGGTTTCAACCGGATCGATAGAGAGTGTTTCAAGGTAGTCATTCCATTCAAGCCGGTCCCGCTCGAATTTACTGTCAAAATCCGCGGCGAGCCAGGTCGAGAGGCCGTCGTTGTCCATTTCATGGGTTTTTACGAAGGTAGAGTTCGCGCCTGAAACGGTATACGTTCCCTTCTCCTTGTAGGTTATTTCGCCCGTGAAATAGGCGAGCCCGAATTCGTAGGTTCCGTCGTCCCGGAGCGAGAGTAGGTCGCCGAAAAAGGATTCCCAGTCGCCGATGTAGGTATCCACGGTATCGTTGTCGTCGCTCGTTTCGGCATCCGCCCAGGCAAGGATTATGGTTCCGCTTCCGATTGCCGCGGAGGCCCAGGATCCGTCCACTGTCACGTCGGAGTCTGTGGTTATGCTCGCGCTAATCCTCGCGACCGTGTCGTCCGTCGCCGTCCAAAGACCGCCCCCGCCGAGGGAGTAAAGGGCAACCGTTACGGAGGTTCCCGTGATCGCGGTTTCCTGGGAGATGGCCGCGGGCGTCCTGTCAACCACGACCCCTACCCGGATCATTCCGCCGATATATGAGGCGTCGATCCCGGTGACGGTTACGGATCGGGCGGTTCCTCCCGCGGGATCGGTTGTCCCGCTTCCCGAATCGCAGCCGGCGAGGCCGAAAGCGAGGGCTGCAAGAGCCAGGGCGGCTAGAACCAGGGTAAGCCGGTTCCCGGGTGAGTGTTTTGTGCTAGAAGGGGTCATGAAATCTCCTTAAAAGGATAAAGCGTTATACTACTATATCATGAGAAACGCTCGGTTTTTTTAATGAACGGAGTGTTATGGAGCGTGATTTAGCGGGGAAGGCGGTTGGGTTCGCGGTGCCTCCCTCCAAACTCGTTGCATTTACCCCCGAAGAACCGTAGTATTCAGGCAATAGGAGCTGTCCATGAAAACCCCCTTTTTCCAAAGCCTCGCCTCGCCCCGCTTCGCCCCGACTTTCATCGCCTCCCTCCTCTCCCTGGTCCTGCTAGTCCTCACGGCGGGCTGCGCCACCTTCGGCATCGTGCCGGCGGCGCGGGAAGACGGGAGGGAAGGCCGTAACTACGCCATGCTCGTGCGCGCCTGGGACAAAAAGGCTGGGGGCATCGCCGTCGTGTTCAACTATCGGGTGAACGGCGGCTCCTGGAAGGAAATGCCCGGGACGCTGCGGGGCGACCTCTACGAGGGAATCGTGCCGGGGGCGGAACTCCCCGCTGGGACCCTTGAGTATTACGCCTTGATGAAAAATCACAAGGGCGAGGACGTGAACTCCGGAACGGTGCGCGTGCGTATTCTCTCATTTGCCGAGGCCAAGGCCAAGGCCGCCGCCGCGTACGCCGCCCGTCTCTCCGACGGGGGAACCCCCCCGGAGTTTATCTATAACGAAACCGCGGTATTCGCCCTCGCGGTGAGCGGAAGCCCTGCGCCCGCGGAGGCGTACTGCATGGTCTCCTCGGGCGGCGTCACGGCGCGGCTTACACCCGCGTCTGCGTCTTCCCCCTATACTGCCTCCCTAAACGCCCCCCTTTCGGGGCGTTCCCTCTCCTGGCAGTGGTTCGCCCGCTGGAACGACCCTGAATTCGGCGATATCGAGGTCGCCTTTCCCGCGGCCCCCCGGTCCGCCCCGGTGCTCGACCAGGCTGCCCTGGAATCCCGGGTTCGCGCCGATTTCGGCGCCGCCCTTCTCCCCTCGGGAGCGGCGGGCGGAACCTGGCTCAATCCCCCCGTCGTTCGCGCGGAACTGCGGTACACCCCCCTCCTCGCGCGGCTTTCCGCGGGAAACCGGAGGGTTGAACTGGTACTGAACGCCGGGC
>QKDA01000242.1 GCA_003246765.1 Spirochaetales bacterium
AGGTTGATCGTGAGCTGTCCCGTGTAGGAGCTCGCCGAGCCGAGGCCGTAGCTTCCCGAGGTTCCCGCGAGGACCGTCACGTCCTTGTAGCCCTCTACCTCCGCGTACACGATGCTTTCGAGCTGGCGGAGCACCGCCTCGGTGGTTTCGAGCTTGGTTCCCACCGGGAGGGTCACGTCCACCACCACGGAGTCCGAGGCGGAGTTGGGCATGTAGACGAAGCCGAGCACCGGGATCATGGCGAGGCTGCCCACGAAGAGGCCGACAATGACCAGAACGGTGCCCCACTTGTGCTTGATCACGAAGCGGACGGACTTGGAGTAGGCGTCGTCGAGGCGGGTAAAAAAGCCGTCGAAGGCGAGGTTTATCCTGCCCAGGAGCCCCTCATGGTGCCGTTCCTTCTTTCCGGTAACCTTGAAGTACTTGCTGGAGAGCACCGGCACCAGGACGATGGCCACTACCAGGGACGACACCAGGGAGATGACGACCGTGAAGGCGAGGCCCTGGAAGATCTCTCCGATCACCCCGAGCTGGCTCTTGTACATGATGAGGGGGAGGAACACGCAGATGGTGGTAAGGGTGGAGGCGGTGATGGCCATGAGCATCTCGGAGGATCCCAAAATGGCCGCGGCCGCTGCCTTGGCGCCCTTTTCCCGGTAGGTGAAGATGTTCTCCAGGATTACGATGGAGTTGTCCACGAGCATTCCCACGCCCAGGGCAAGGCCCGCGAGGGTCATGATGTTCAGCGTCATCCCGGTGAAGTACATGACTCCCAGGGTCACGATAAGGGATATGGGTATCGTAAGGCCGATGACCAGGGTGGTCCTGAAGCTCCTGAGGAAGAGGAAGAGGATTATGACCGCCAGGATCGCTCCCTGAATGGCGCTGGAGGATACCTGGTCCACCGAGCGCTGGATGATGTCGGTGGTGTTCATGGTCTCGGTGATCTTTATGTCCGAGGGCGCCTCGGCCATGATCTTTTCCATCCGCGCCTGCACGGCGTGGGCGGTCTTCACGGAGTTCTTGCCGCTCTGCTTTTGGATCGCCATCTGCACGCAGGGCTTCCCGTCGAGGTAGTAGAGAGAGGTTTCTTCCTTGTAGCCCTCGTAGACGTCGGCGATGTCCCTGAGGCGCACCGTGGCCACCGTGGGGAGGGGGCCTCCCATGGCGGCGGCCGCCGCGGAGCCCGCGGTCTTGTATGAAATGACCGTGTTCTTCACGTCGTCGATGGAGCGGTATTCGCCCACGGTGCTGATGGTGTAGTTGTAGTCTCCCTCGGTGATGGTGCCGCCGGCGATCTGGATGTTCTGGGCGCCGATCATCTGGCCGATCTGGGTGATCGTGAGGTTATACGCCTCAAGCCGGTCCCGGGGAATCTCCACGATCACGGCCTTCTCGCGGCCGCCCTGAATGTAGGCCGAGGCCACCCCGTCGATCTGCTCGAGCTTCGGGGAAAGGTCGTCGGCGTACTGCCTGAGTTCCTCGGGGGAACGGTTCCCGCTGATGGCGTAGCTCATGATCGGGATCATGTTCGGGTCCATCTTGTAGACCATGGGGGTGGAGGCGTCGTCCGGGAGGAAGCCCTTCACGTAATCGAGTTTTCCTCGAATGTCGTTCATGGCCTCGTCCAGGTTGCTCCCGTAGGTGAGCTGGATGAACACGAGGCTTGAGCCCGTGGAGGACTGGGATCCGAGGTACTCGATTCCCGAAACCCCCGAGAGCACGCTCTCCAGGGGCCGTGTTACGCGCTTTTCGACCTCTTCGGGTCCCGCGCCCATGTACGTGGTGCTGACGGCCACGTAGGGCAGCTCGATGTCCGGCAGGAGGTCGAGGGGAAGGTCTTTTGAGGCGTAGAGGCCCAGGGCGGTCAGGATCACGAAAAGGATCATGACCGTGGTGGGCCGGGATACCACTGTTCTTGCTATGCTCATTGGTTGCTCTCCGCTTCGCTTAAGGGCTCAAGCCGGTTTACCACGTTGAGGGCGGCGCCCTCTTCCAGGAGGGTTTGGCCCCGTACCACGATCTCCTCCCCGGGGGCTATTCCCGAGAGAATCTCGATCTTGTCGTCCACGCGGATGCCCGTCTTGACGGACCGCCGGCGGGCCAGGGTGTTCCCGCTTTCGTCGGTCACCGCGGCGAAGACGCTGTCCTCCCCGAAGCGGTTCACCACGGCGGCTTCCGGCAGCTTCACGATTCCGGTCTTGGTGTCCGTTATGAGCTTTACCCGGGCGAACATTCCCGCCTTGATCCGGCTGTCGTCCGTCTGGGGCTCAAGCTTTACCCCCAGGGACCGGGAAGACGAATCGAGCACGGGGCTTATCTCCGTTACCTTGGCCGGGAAGACCGCGCTTGGCCAGGCGTCGAAGCGCAGGTATGCGGTTTGCCCCAGCTTGATCTTGGAGACGTAGCGCTCGGGAACGTTCATGGAAACCTGGAGGGCGTCGATCTTGCTCACCTTGGCCACGGATATCTGCTGGCTCACGGGGCTGCCCACCACCACGTTCACCGCGGTAACGGTACCCGAAACGGGGGCTTTCACGGCGGAGAACTCAAAGTTCATGCCCGGCCGCGAGGGGTCCACGTAGGCGAGGACCTGGTTCTTTTCCACCCGGTCGCCCACGGCCACCCGGACCTCGGCGATCTTTCCCGCCGCGTCGGGCATGGCGTCTACGCTGGTCTTGGCGGTAACGTCGCCGCCGAACTCCAGGTAGTCCTGCAGTTCCCCGCGGGTCGCCTCGATGGTCGTGACGGCAAACACCGTCTGGCTTTCCGCGGTCTTCTCATCCTTGGGGGCCTTGCCGTCGGCGGCCGCGTCCTTGGCCTTGCAGCCTGCCAGGGTTCCCGCCGCCGCGAGGGCCGCCGCGGCCAAAAGCGCCGCCGTGACGAGTCTATGGGCTCCGGGGGCCTTGATCCTTGTGGTCATTTCATGCTCCTTCAACGTTTCTTCGTTCAGTTAAGTTTCGCGTTCAGCGCCGTCTCGAGGTCGAGACGCGTGGAAAGGTAGGTAAATTTCTCGCTCAATACCCCGAGCCGGGCCTGCATGAGGGTGTTCTCCGCGTCCTTCAGGCTCAGGTACTCTGCCGTTCCCGCCCTGTAGGCCTGTTCGCTCAGGCGGTAGGCCTTGTCGGCGATGGAGACGTTCAGCTCCATGGCGGCGATGGAATTCCGCGATTTCTCCAGTTTCCGCACCAGGTTGCGAATCTCGATCTCCGCGTTGTCCGCGGCCTGCTTCCAGGTGAGCTCGAGCTTCGCTATGGAGTCCTTGGTCTTCGCCAGGCCCTGTCCCGCCTGGGAGAAGGGGAGGGCGTTGGTAAGGTTGAAGGAGAGGGTAGCGCTGAAGGCCCCGGATGAATCGGTCCAGTTGTCCCGGTCGAGCCAGTCCGCGTCTATGGCCGAAAGGGCCGGGGAAAAGCTTTGGCTCAGGGTGAGGTTCGGGGTGTAAAGCTGAAGCTGGGTAGCCCGGTACTGGGTCTTCAGAAGCTCGATGTTTTTGCGGAGGGCCGCGAGGTCCAGCCGGTCGGCCAAATGGTCCCTCAATAGATTATCCGCGTCAAAGGCCTGTATCTCAGGCTCGATTTTCCCGTCCAGTATAATCTCCGTCCCCGGATCGAGGCCGATGAGAAAGCCGAACATGGCCTTCTGCTGGTCGAGATTCAGTTCCGACTCCTCGATGGAGGGCTTTTGGGTTTCCACGGCGAGCTTTGCCTGCAGGAAGGAGAGTTCCGGAACGAGACCGCTTTTGTAATTGGTCTCGGTTTGCCTCAGGCGTTCCTCGCTTATGGCCAGCTTGTCCCGGGAGAGCTTGAGGGCCTCTTCCTGCACGAGGATTCCGTAGAAGGCCTTCTTCACGTTTTGCTCGGTCTGCTGCCTTGCCTGCTCCCAGGAGATCTTCCCCGCCTCGTAGCCCTGCCGGGTCGCCTTTAGGCCGTCGAAGAGGGCCAGGTTGAGGTTAAGGGTAGCCGAAAGCCCCGCCATGGCGCGCCAGCGGTCCTTCTCGTCGAGGGTTACCTCCATGGAGGAGGGCACGATATAGGATCCGCCCACAAGCTCGTAGGTGGTTACGTTCACCTTGTCCATGTTGCTTCTCGCCAAGGTTCCCGTGGCCTGTATCGAGGGCAGGAGCACGTTCCATGCGTAGCTCGCGTCCCGCTTTTTCATGCGCAGGTCCACTGCCTGGGACTTAAGCTGTATGTTTCCGTTGAGGGCGGTTTCCACCGCCTGTTCCACGGTCAGCCGTACCGGCGCCGCGTCCGCCTTCGTCCGCGCCGCGGGAAGCTCTTGCGCCTCCAGGGCGAAGGCCGCCCCGAAGGCAAGTATGACGGCCAGGGCGCTGCGTCTCCCCCCGTTCCTCGGTATGTTTCCCTTCATGCTATGTCTCCTTTACGTATGCCGCCGTCGCCGGCCATCATGCTCCTGAAAAGTAAGCGGAGGCCGGCGCGTATTTTCTCTTTCGTGTCCCTTTGCCTGAAGCCCTGGATCACCGCGCTCGTGGAGAGCACCGACGCCCACTGGGCTAAGGCGAAAAGCCTTCTTCCCGCGTTTTTGTCGCCTCCCGGAAACAGGTCTTCCGTCCGGAAAAGTCCTGCCATGGGCGCGAACTCCCGGTCGCAGGGTCCCGGGCGGTGCTTCTCCCGGACGCTCTCGAAGCGTATCCAGTTGAACACCGGCAGGATATCCGGCCTGAGGAGCAGGTAATTGGCCTGTACCGCCATCAGGGAGTACAGCTGCTCCGCCAGGGTCTTTCCCCCCCGGACCCGCTCCGTGCAGAGGGCCATAATGATCTCGGTCTGGTGCTTTACCAGCTCCTCGAACATGGCCCCCTTGGTGGGGTAGTAAAAGTACAGGGAGCTCTTCGCGATCCCCATCTTCTCGGCTATGCGCTCCGTAGTGGTCCCGGCAACGCCGTGTTCCCGGATCGAGGCGGCTATGGCCGCGAAGAGCCGGTTGTCTTCCCCCAGTTCGCCCTCCGTAATGTCCGCTTCCCGGTCAAGCTCGTCCAGGCGTCCATCGGCGGGCTGCGTCAAGGAGGGAAAGCCGGTCTTCAGGGTCTCGAAAAGCTCATCCTGCAGGTCCGCTATGGCGGGCTCCCGTACGCTCGCGAGAATCACCGAGACGATGGACTTGATCACCTCGGCGCTCATTCCGGCCCGCTCGGTTTCGTCCGAGTCGGCCATGGACCGGTGGAAAGCGGCTACCCGGGGGGAACGGGTCACGAGCCAGTCGTAGGTTGTCTGCTCGAAATCGGGCCTTAAAAAAACCCGGGTCACGAAAAACTCGATGCTGCCGGGGTTTTCCCGGAACCAGGCCCTGAGCCTCCGCCTGAAGCCGTCGGCGGTGTTTTCGGGCCCCTCGATCACCTCGAGAATTCCCTCCCGAAAGGCCGCCTCCATGACCTCCTCGATCTCTTCCTTGTTCCGGAAGTGGCGGTACAGGGCGGTTTTCGATACGCCGATCCGGTCGGCCACCTCCGCAAGGCTCCACGCGGAGGTCTCCCCCGTGAGCGCGAAGGCCGCGTCGATGATCTGCTGTCGTCTCGTACCCTTTTCCTTCATGCGATCCTTCTCTCTCCTGCCTATGTAACAACCCGGAGTCCCGAATATGTTACCGACCGTACGGTATCATAAGTTACCGAACGTTCGGTAACGAGAAGTTACCCAAAAGCCTTTCTTCGGTCAAGCGAAAAAAAGGCTATTTTCTGCTACACTTGAAAGGTCAAGGAGCAGACATGAAGAACAAACAGCGCCGAGAGCTCGCCGTATGCGGCTTCGCGGCCGTCAGGGCCCTGGCGGAGCACCATCCCGAGCGGGTCCAGCGGCTTTTTTTCACCCAGGAGCGTGCCCGCTTTTTCGGGCCCCTGTGCAAGCGACTCGCCGCGGACCGAAAGATATACCGCCTCGTCGAAGACCCCCAGGAACTGGAAAAGCTCAGTCAGAGCGTCCACCATCAAGGGGTCGTGGCCATGATAGCGGAGCCCGAGATTCCCCGGGTCTCCCCCGAAACCGTCGAAGACTGGGCCAGGCGCAAGGAACGGGTCCTGGCCCTGGACCGCGTCGGCAACGCCAACAACCTCGGGGCCATCGTCCGGAGCGCGGGCTTCTTCGGCGTCACCCAGATCGTCATCAGCGAGGAGGACGACCAGGCGGAACTCTCCACCAGCGCCTGGCGGGTCGCCGAGGGGGGAATGGAGTTCGTCCAGGTGTGGAGGGTTTCCTCCGCCCCCTTTCTCGCCAAGGCCGCCGCGGGCCGCATGACCCGCATCGGCGCGGACCACCGGGCCCGAAACCGGCTTTCGGACTTCCGAAACCTCTGCTCCGACGGCGACGGCATCGTCGTGTTCATGGGCAACGAGGAATCGGGGCTTTCGCCGGAGCTGAAGGCCTCCTGCGACCATCTGGTGCGCATTCCCGGCACGGGAGACGTGGAAAGCCTCAACGTCGCCCAGGCGGCCACCCTTTTTCTCTACGAATTGGCGAATCTGTGACCAAGTCACTGCACGGGTCCCGGATTTTTTCGTATACTTACGGCATACAAACGCGATAATTCAGGAGGCAGATATGGCTGTGGTACATACCAATTCCGGCAGTTTCGACAAAACCATCAATCAGGAGGTCCCGGTCCTCGTGGATTTCTGGGCGCCCTGGTGCGGTCCCTGCAAGATGCTCGGCCCCGTGCTGGAACAGGTGGAGGCGGAAATCGCCGGCAAGGCGGTCATCGCCAAGCTCAACGTGGACGACGAGCAGGACCTCGCGGTGCGCTTCGGCGTTTCCAGCATCCCCACCATGATCGTCTTCAAGAAGGGCGAGGCCGTGGACAGGGCCGTGGGCTTCATGAGCAAGGACCGGGTAAAGGCCATTCTCGAGCGCCACATGTAACGCCCCGCCGGAAGGTACCGGCAGCAAAGGTCCCCGCAGCCCCAGGGCAGCGGGGATTTTTTTTGCCCTCTCCCTTACACCTCCACCTTCTTTTCCATGAGCCAGGAAGCCGCCGCGAAGAGGGCCGCCCCCAGGGCGCACAGCAGGAGGAGGGCCGCCACGGGCACCTTGATCTCGTTGTTCACCATGGGCGAGTAGCCGGGATACGGGCCCCCGCCGAAACTTCCCTCCAGGGAAATCCGGATGGGTACGTACCAGTCGAGCCTCTGGCTCACGTAGGAGCCGAGACGGGTAGCCCAGTTCGAGAGCACCACGAAGACCGCGATGGAAACCGCCGTCGCCGCCCCCCGGTTCTTCACGAAGGACCTCGAGGCCACGACGGCGAAGGTAAGGGTAAAGCCCGTGGCCATGAAGGCCAGGAGGGCGAGAAAGGTCATCTGGACCATGGGAACGAAGTTCACCACGAAGACCTGACGGTACATGTAGGCCATGGCGGAGAGCACGCCTCCCCCCATGTTGCCCGCCGCCCAGGCTCCCATGGCGGCGTGAACGCTCATGAACAGCCCCACGGGTATCGCGTAGGCGGCGAACTCGACGATCCCCGCGACGAAGCGCCCCCCAAGGATCTCCCATCCCCGGCGGGGAACGCTGAGCCACAGGTAGCTCGTGTCCTTGTAGAGGAGGTCCCGGGTATGCCCCGAGGAACAGGCGAAGAACATCACCGTCACCGATACCGCCTGGGTCATGATGGCCACGGGAATCCAGAAGCCCGGGTTGGCGAGCTTGAGAAAGTCGCCGCTGAGAATCTTGACCGTCTCAAGCCCCCAGGCGATCAGGTTGAGCACCGCGAAGACCCCGAGCAAAAAGAGGATCGAGTTCTTCCGGTTCTTAAGCTGGTATTTAATCACTTCTAGCATGGCGTCCCCCTATCGGTCCGAGAAAATCTCGATGTAAAGCTGGTCGATGGACTTGCCCCGTTCGCTCCGGAGGGTCTCGGCGTCCCCCGAGAGGATAATCTGGCCGTCGTCGATGAAGGCCACGTCGTTGAAGAGCCGCTCCACGTCGTTCACGAGGTGGGTGCTCACGACGATGGCGGAATCCTCCGTCCAGGTCTTGATGATCGTGGAGACGATCCTCTCCCGGGCCACCGGGTCCACGCCGCCCAAGGGCTCGTCCAGGAGAAAGAGCTTGGCCCGGCGGGAGAAGGCCAGGGTAAGGTTGAGCTTTTCCACCATCCCCTTGGACATCTCCTTAACCCTCGCCGTGGGGGAGAGCTTCATGAAGGAGAGCATGTCCATCGCCTTGGCCCGGTCGAAGTCCCCAAAGAAGTCGTCGAAGAAGTCTATGGCGTCCACCGACCGCATCCAGGGATAGAGGTCGTTCCGGTCCGCGAGGAAGGACACCAGGCCCTTCGTCACCGTTCCCCCCCGCACCCCGACCACGCTGAATTCCCCGCCGGAGGCCTTTTGGAGCCCCGCGAGAATCTTCAGGAAGGTGGTCTTCCCGGAGCCGTTCGGGCCCATGAGCCCGAGAATGCGCCCGCTTTCGAGGGTGAGGTTCACCCCCCTCAGGGCAGCCTTGGCAAAATAGTTTTTCCGTAAATCCTTGGTTTCGAGAATAACCGGCATCAGTTCATCCCTCCCGCCGCGGCCGGGCGGCCGGGGCCGTCAGCGCGGGTTTTCAGCTCCGATCCCAGGCGGTCCAAGATGGCCTCGTCGCCGAAGCCCAGGGAGCGCATCCCGTCAATGAAGCTGTAAATGACCGAACGGGCCATTTCCGTTTTCAGTTCCCCGATCAAACTTTCCTTTTCCACGATGAATGTCCCCATTCCCCTTCTGGTCTCGCTGACGCCCTCGCGTTCGAGCTCCTGATATGCCCGCTGCACGGTATTCGGATTCACCGTCAGCGCCTCCGCCCTCTCCCGCACCGAGGGAAGCCGGTCTCCCGGTTTCAGCTCCCCGGTCACGATCGAGCGCTTGATCTCCCGCATAATCTGCAGATAGATCGGAATGTTCGCGTCAAAATCGTCCATCCCGTCCCTCCTGTTCTAGTGTCTTAATAAACTAATACACCAGTACGATAAACAAATCAAGGACCGTTGAGCTTTTTTTTGAAAATCTCGGGAAATTGCAGGGGGGAGAGGCACGGAGCCCGTTCCGGGGAGGGAGTCCACCGCCGCAGCCGGCGGCGAGGGAGTCCTTGCAGGGGCGCGCCCGGCAAATCAGCCGGGCAGGGTGTCAGCGGGAGTTTCGTCCGCCCTGGCCGCTAAGGAAATCAGCCACTTCCTCGATCCGGTCTATTCGGCCGTGGGGCCCAAGCTCCGAAGGGTTCACCCTTTGGTGTCCCCGTGAATAGTAGAGGAAGCGCGCGCCCAGGCTTTCCGCGACCTCGAGATCGTGCAGGGTATCGCCGACCATCAGGAGGTTTTCCCCGGGAATGCCGCTTTCCCGCTTCCACGAAAGGCCCGCCTCCTTTTTGGAGGCGGCATGAATGTCGCCGATGCCGAGCAGGGTCTCGAAGCGGTCCCGTATGCCCGCGTCCCGTACCTGAGACTCCAAAAGGTCGCGCCGCGAGGCCGAAAGAATCACCTGGGTAATGCCCATGGCTCCGATCCTTTCGAGCACCCCTTCCGCGCCGTCCGTCAGGGGACAGTTCGCGCTTTTCGGCTGATAGAGCGCCATGTACGCCGCGGCGAGGCGCGGAAAATTGCCGCCCGAAACGTCCAGACCCAATCTCCCGTAGTATTCCGTGATGGGAAAGCCGAATTTATCGCGGTAGGTTTCCCTGTCGACGGCGCTCAGCCCCTCGGCAGAAAGGATCTCGTTGATGGTTTCGATGCACAGGTCCAGGTCGTCCAGGAGCGTGCCGTTCCAGTCCCACAGTACGTGCGTTATGTCCATTGTCATACGTAGATGTACCAGCACACGCCGAATCGGTCAACCAGGTCCGCCGACAGGGGCGTTCTGGTCCGCTTACGCGTCCTGGTCCGCTTACGCGTCCTGGTCCGCTTACGCGTCCTTGAGTTCCGCGTAGGCTTCGAGGTCGTCGTGTATTTCCTCGGTCCACAGGTTTTTCTTCTTCCGGAGGATCTTGCCGAAGTGGTACACCCCCACGGCGACGTTTGCGGCGAGGGAGAGGGAACTCACTACCCAGAGGGCCGCCACCGAATGGGAGGACTTTGCGGCGAAGGCGGAGGTATCCACGAAGGTGGGCACGGTCATGACGAACATCATCCAGAATCCCAGGGTTTGGGCCCGGTGCTGGAGCCAGGCGCCCTTGCGGATGAAGAAGGCGGGGATCGTGCAGGAGACGAGGAGGGCCGCGCCGGCGTAGAAGGCATGCTCGGGAACGCAGTTGTACACGTAGGCGAAGTTCCACAGGTCGTAGGCGATAACCCAGAACCAGAGCATGTCGGGCCAAATCATGTCCTGCTTTTTGCCCTTCCGGGAGACGTAGATTCCCGCCCATCCGGAGATGGTCACGATGTTCAGGATCCCCGCGACGCCGTTCATGACGTTCCAGGGCCCGCCCACCAGGAGCATGCCGTCGTGGAAGCCGTTTATGCCGGCGACCTGGAAGTCGCGGATCACCGCCTCCAGGATATTGAGGGCCAGAATCGCCGGGGGAAAGGCGAGAACCCACTTCTTCTCCGTTGCGCCTTTTACGTAGCGGATGGCGAGGAAGCCGAGGCAGCCCGCCAGGGAGGAGTATACCTTGGCCCAGTGAAACCAGGTACCCACGGACGTGCCGGGGCCAGCGGTGCGGGGCCATACGGTGAAGGTGAGCACCAGGGGGAGAAGGAGAAACAGGGCAAGGGAGAGCCACTTGCTCGTTCGCGCCACTTCGTTTAGGAGCATGAGACCGCCGAGGACGGCGAACCACATGAGAACGGTGGAGAGGGTGAGGGGTTCAAATAGGAACATAGTGGCTCATTCTAAATCCACTTTCCCGG
>QKDA01000079.1 GCA_003246765.1 Spirochaetales bacterium
CTCGGGCCTTGAGCTTGCGGACCGCATTTCGAGCGCCGCCGCCACCACCGAGGAGATTATCCGCCGAATCGACGCCCTGGACGGGGAGATCCAGAATCAGGCTGCGGGGGTGACCGAGTCCGCCGCGTCCGTGGAGCAAATGGCTTCCAATATCAACTCCGTCAAGCGGGGTACCGAAAACCTCGGGACCGAATTCGCGGGCCTCCTGAACTCCGCCGAGGACGGCAAGACGAAGATCTCGGTCGTGGAAGCCACCATACGCCGCATCGAAGAGCAGTCCGGTTCCCAGGCGGGATCCATTTCCCGTGACATCAGGGAGATCAAGGCCGAGATAGACGCGGTGGTAGCCGACGCCGCCGCGGCAACCAGCGCCTTCGCCTCGGTCATGGACCGCATCGGCAGCCTGGGACGGCTGGAATCGGAGATCAGCCAGTCCATGCAGGAACAGGCCAGGGAGCCGGCCAGATAACCGAGGCCATAGCGGAGATCAACGAGGTGACGGCCCGGGTCCGGGACAGTTCACGGGACATCACCGCGGGAAGCGCCTCCATCCGGGACGACATGGGAACCCTAAGGGATCTCTCTGAGCGCCTGAAGGAAAGCCTCGCCGCCATCGAGGGGGAAGCGGGCACGATACGCCGGACTACCGAGGGCATGCGCGATTCGGGAACCCGCAACGCGGAACTCGTTTCGGGCCTCCGTTCCCTGATAGACCGATTCACCGTTGATAAAGAGGAAGGAAAGGAGTGACCATGGAATTGACGAACTTGGGGATCGAGAACCCCGAAGAGCTAAACCTTATAATCGGTCAGGCGCATTTCATAAAAACCGCCGACGACCTGCACGAAGCCCTCGCGCAGTCCTCGCCTAGCCTCCGGTTCGGCCTCGCCTTCTGCGAGGCTTCGGGGCCCGCCCTGGTCCGGTCTTCGGGCAACGACAGCGGGCTCAAGGCGCTGGCGGAAAGGAATGCCTTAGCCGTCGGCGCGGGGCACTCCTTCATCATCTTCCTCAAGGACGGCTTTCCGGTAAACGTACTCAACGCGGTCAAGGCCGTTCCCGAGGTTTGCAGGATCTTCTGCGCCACCGCGAACCCCGTAGAGGTAATCGTGGCGCAAACGCCCCAAGGCAGGGGCATTCTTGGCGTAATCGACGGCGTAAGCCCCAAGGGAATCGAGACCGACGCCGACCGGGCTCACCGGAGGGAATTTCTCAAGAAAATCGGCTATAAACTCTAGGTCTTAGGGCAGGAGCCGGGAGCGGTCGAACAGGGGGCTCTGGACGCCCAAGAAAAGCTCCTCCAGGGGCTTTTGTTCCCGCCAGGTTCTCCCGGCGGTGCCCGGCCGCCCTTCGTCGCCGTCGGATCCGTTGATAATGAAGGCCGAAACGATCTCCGCCAGGAGATTGTCGCTCTTTTTCCGGTCTCCCGTTCCACCGGAGCCGCCCTTGCCTGAACGGCCGCCGCTCACGCTCGCGACGAAGTAGGTATCCACGTCGCTGTTCGGAGCCTGGATAAATCGGACAAGGCCTCCCCTGCCCCCGTCGCCCCCGGAACCGCCCTTGCCGCCCTGAAGGAAGGTTTCGTCGGATCCCTCGGGGATCTTCCTGTCCGCCCCGTCCCCGCCGTTGCCGCCGTCGCCTCCCGCGGCGTCCACGGCATAAGAGGCGGGCTTACGCTCCAGAAGCCATATCCGGCCGCTGTTCGCGTCCCTCACGAGAAGGGCGTACCCCAAATATTCGTAGACCGTTCCGGTTGTATCGTAACGGGCGATCTCCAAATCAAGGTTTTTCCCGTCGGTTCCCGATTTCCCGTTCACCCCGGAGGGACTGCTTTCGGTACCCGACGCGCCCGCCTCGCCGTCGGTTCCCCTAAAGGATGGGAGCGAGCGGGAAAGGACGGTTCTGACCCGTTTTTCAACCCTCTCAAAGGACGTGCCCGGAAAGTTTACCGTCAGGGAGGCGCCGCCTTCCGCAAGCGCCGCGAAGGGGTCCGCCGGAGCGGTCACCGTTCTCCCCGCAACCGTCCAGGAGACGTCGGAGGGCGCGAGAACCACGTCCCGATAGTTTATGAGGTTTTTCCAGGTTCCCGTCCCCTTGGACGAGCGCTGTAGGTATTTCACGGTCAGGGTATAGGTTCTTCCCGGCACTAAAGAGACGGGGTCCGCCAGGGGACCCGATCCGGATTGGTCTTCCCGGAGTTCCCAGTCAAGGGCCTCAACCCCGGGAATTTCCGAAAGGGGCTTAAATGAGGCGCAGGCGCCAAGGCCCAGAATGAGAGAGGCGGTGAGGGCCGCCCGGAAAGCCGCCTGATACCGCCGCGCAACAACCGCTCTCAATGAAGGAATGGTATTCATGAGGTGAAGTATACTCCGGATTTCCGCGGATTTCCGGCATATTTATGGCCTCAGGGGAGCTCGAGCCTTATACCGAAGGAGCCCTCGGCCATCAGTTTTAAGGTCGGGTCGTAAGTAACGCGAAGCTCCAGGGGAAAGGAGAGATTGACAGGATTGGTCACGTTCCCCGTATCTCCCGCCTTTGCCGGAGGGAAGAATTCGGTTCCTAGAATCCCCGAATATGAAACCTCGTTTTCCTCGATAACTCCCGCGAGATGCAGGGAAACGAGGAGAAACCGTGCGGGACTGAGCGCAAGGCTCCCCTCCGCCGCCGCAGAGAGGCTCTCACTTCCGTCCTCGGCATTGATCCTCCTCTGCAGTTTCCCGGAAATTGATGCCGACGCGGGAAAGAGGGGATACCAGGATATTCCCAGGGAGGGATATATAGACACTTCCTCGAAGCCGTCGTAGTACCAACCATACGACCCGCCAAGGGAGGGCTTTAATACGAAATCGCCCAACCCAAAATTGGCTTCGCCCTCAAGGGAGAGCATAGCCCCCTCGTCGGGGCCAAAAAAAAGGGTTGCCCCGGGACTCACCATGAAGGATACCGCCTCCAGGTTTATATTAACGGGCGTTCCCAAGGAAAGGAGGGAGTAATCCCCCGCCTCCGAATCGCCTGTAGCGGCTTCCAGGGCCGCCTCAAGAGCGGCGACGAGGGGCCCCGCAGTCCTTGAAACCCGGGAAGAAAGGCGGCCTCCGGCAGCGGTATCCCCTCCGTAGCCCGCCGTGCGAAGGGAACCTTCTGCGGACATCCCGACGAAGGAGGAAGTTCCGAATCCCCGTCTGAAGGAAACGGTCCCTGCCCCCTGCACGAAAGCGGCGGGAAGCGTGTCGCCCTCGGCGGCGGTTCCCCCGGCGGAGAGGGTGAGAGCCCCTTCGGCGTAAAGGAAACTGGCCGTTGCCAGGAACCCGAGGGCAAATAAACCTATTTTTTTCATGATCATCTCCCATCAATCTCCGTTTCCGCCGCAAAAAGGGTTCTGCCGGAAACGAGATTCCGGACAACCGTTTCGGCGATAACCTCGGTTACCATGCCCTTCGACCGTCCCCGGACGAAAATGGAGGAGAGCCGCGAGAAACGCCGGGCGTCCTCCGAGGATACGTCCAAAGACTGAGCCAGGTCCAGGGCCGAGGAATCCTTTAGCGGAAATCGCGCGTTTACCGCCGCTACCGCCAGGGCTGCCTCCAGTCTCCTCTGCATAGTCTCCGTTGAAGACCCCTCCAGTAAGGATCGGAGAACCCCGGCCGATATTCCGCCCCGGAGAACCTTCGATCCGTCACGGAAGAATTGCAGCCTGGAATCCTGAGGGAGTTGCGGCGGCCACAGGTTGCCTTCCAGATCGCGGAGGGTCTTGAGTATTCCGCAGTCCGCGGCAACCGCCGCTAGCAGCTTTGCGGGGGCTATCTTTTTACCGCTTCCCTCGCGCAGGCGCTCCACCAGGAGTTCTTCGGGTATGCCTGAGGAAATCAAGCCGCCCCGAAGCCGTTCCAGCTCCGGCTTCAGGGACGTATAGGGACTGAAGGAATCCGAAGCGAACCACTCGCCGAGGGATTCGGCTCTCAAAGGCGAGAGCACGAGGAGAAGCAGAGCCGCCGCCCGAAGAAAGCGCCTGTTGGCCATAAGATTATCTCCTCCCGAAACCCTTATCCGCGGGGCCCGGAAGTACCGGCCCCCGGGCTGCGGACGGAGCGCCGCCCCGACGGCCCTGGGCAGACCTGAGGGACCGGATGAGCCGCTCCTGGCGAACCCTTTCATTTCCCTCGCCGAGACTCATGACAGCGCTCGCCTGCCGGAGCCGCCCGTCGGCGTCCTGCAGGGAAAGACCTGAGCGCAGGTCCAGATCCCAGGAAAGCATCAGGCGGGCGGCCAGGATTCCGGCTTCCCGGGAATTCAGGCCGGCCCGCTCCAGGGCGGAAAAAAGGCCCTGCCGCCGCTCAAGCCAGGTTCCGGGTTCCTCTACCAGGGGGATCCCCACCAGGGAGGCGATAAAGGAGGCATGAAAATCCTCAGCCCAGGATTGCTGAGGTTCCCCGGCAGCCGCGAAGGCAGTAACGAAAACCGCTGCCGCTACGCCATAAATCATCCGTCTCATGTACTCTCCTTGCGTTACAGGCGGAGCAGGGAGTCCCGGCCGCCGAATCCGTCGTCAACCCATTCCTCCGCGGAAGGATCCGGTAGGAGATCCCGACCGTCGATGAGGAAGCTGTAGGAATAAACCCCGTCCCTGCGGAGCCTGACCGTAACCGCCCATAGGCCGTTCCCCTCGCGGGTCATGGGCGTTCTCTCGCCCACCGGGCTGTCGGGAAAATACCCAACGAGCCCCACCGACGACGCCGCGGGAGCCTCGAGGGTAAACCTGACGGATACGTACGGGTCGGCCTCCGTACGCATGCGGGAACCGAATATGAAGCCCGACGCGAACAGAATGACTGCCAGCGCAGCCGCTGTAGCGGCCAGGGGAAGGGAGGAGGGAAAGAAGGCAATAGTCCGCCTGGAAGGGACCCCTTTTCGTTCCGGAATCCCGGCCATCACCCTGTCCGCGAGGGAGGGGGATTCCGGAGACGGGACTGCGCCCGCGCGGTCACGCAGGTCAATCAGGGCCGTGAGGCTTCCGTACCGGTTACGGCAGCGGGAGCAACCGGAGAGATGGCTTCGGAGGGACTCAAGGGTTCCCCCTTCCAGGGCCGATTCCCCCTCCAGTGCCCAGAGCGAGGCCAGGGACTGCGCTTCGGAACATTCAAATTTCACGATTCCCTCCCCCGGGTTTCTCAGTCCCGGATCTCTCCATTTGGGCCAGCATGGCCGATCGAGATCGAACCAGCCTCTGCTTCACCGCCGACTCTCCCAGCGAAAGGGTCGCGGCGATTTCCCAGACCGTCAGCCCTCCGAAGTAGTGAAGCTCCACCACTGACCGATACTTTGGCTTGAGAGCCTTCACGAGATTCCGTGCCATTTCCTCCTCAAGCCGCTCTTGACCGCCGTTGCTCGCAGCGAGATCCGCCGTTTCGCGCCCCGCCCGTTCCCTTTTTTCCCGCTCCCTCCAAAAGGCGAGTTTGCGGGTAGCGATAGTCGTGCGGGCTATCGTGAAGATCCAGGCCGAAAAGGGAAACGACGGATCGTACCCCTTCAAGGACTTGAAGGCCTTAAGGAAAACGTCCTGGAGGACGTCATCCACTTCAGCCCGGGGAAGACGGGAACCGCAATAGGATCTAAGACGGGGTTCAAGGGCCTCGACTATCTCCCGGAAGGCATCGGTATCTCCTTCCAATACGGAGCGAACGGTATCTGCCAGTTCCAAAACGCCTCCCCTTCAGCACTCACCATCCTATACCATTGTAATTCCGGTTTGGTCACTTCAGGAAAAAAAAAGTGACCCTTCTTTCCCGGCACCGGTATAGAGGGCAGAACCCCTTGAGGGGCGACACTTGCTAACCGGAGGCATGACGTATGAAAAAGATCTTAACAGCCCTCGTTCTCACCGCCCTTGCGGCAACCCTGGCCTTTGCGAACGGAAACGCCGAACGGCTCACGACCCATGAAGGGGAGGCGCTCTACGTGGAGAATCCCGACGGATCCATTGGCCTTGAGCTGGCCCTTCAGAACGGCGAAAGGATCAAGCTGGAACTGAGCGAAGCGGACAAGGCTGCCCTGCAGATTCAGGAGCGGCAGCGGCTCAGGATTAAGGGAGTTTTCGTCGGTGAAACCCAGGGGGTAACGACCCGTAACAGGCTATTCGTTCGCGCCGTAACGGCCAACGGCACTACCCGTACCTGTACAGAACCGGTGCAGCTTACCGAAAGGGACCGGCTTCAGCTGAAGGAATATGAGGCGACCCAGACAAGGCTCCGTGAGCAGGACCGTACCGGAAGTTCTTCGGACAGCGGCTCCCAGGCCGGGCCCAAGGAGAGCCAGTCCTCCGGCACCGCAGCGCCGAAAGCCGGGAAATCGGGCAGTTGACGTTTCGCGCAGACAGGTAAAACGAAAAAACCCTCCCGAATGGGAGGGTTTTTCTTTTAGCGGCAATAGGGCTTGAACCTATGACCTAACGGATATGAGCCGTTTGCTCTACCGACTGAGCTATACCGCCGTAACGGGATGCAGAATAGCAAAGGGATAAGAAAATGTCAAGGAGGCGTCAGATCAGTTTATTCTCCCGGGCCGAACGATAGAGCCTGTTGTTCCAGGTGGGGTTTTGCAGAAAGGCTTCCCTCAGGGTCACGTCGGAAATAAAGGCCGCCCGGTTTTGAAGCTGCTTAAAGGCTCGGCTCAAGATTGAAAGAAGTTCGGTCTTTCCCGTACTTTCCCGGGATGACCCCAAAAGGAAGGCCAGGTAAAAATAAACCTGGGAGAATACGTCGCCGTTTTCCGAGGCTCGGCGGGCAAGCTCGCCGATAAATACCGCCTCGTCTGCCCCGTCCGCGCCGAGAAAAAAGGAACGGTAATACCGGTACAACGCCTCGTGCATCCGCAGGACGCATCCTCCCGGGGTAGCCCCTCCCCGACGGGCGTCTTCCATGATCGAAAAGGCGCTGGACCAGTCATAGCGGGAAGACTCGCAGGGTCGAACCGATAGTACATGGGAAACATCGGGAATATCCCTGCCGGAAAGGGGTTTTCCCGAAAGGATAGAAGCTTCCAGCAAAAAGGCCCATCCCTCCGCAACTGACTCCGCGCAGGGGGAGAGCAATTCCAGGGCCTGAAGGTACCGGTGTTGATGGGCCACCGCTCGGGCATACCAAGCCTTCCCGAGCATGACCGCCTCCTGCAATCCGATACCCGCCGCCAGGGAGCCTACCCGCTGAAAATGCGACGCCGCCTGCGGGTAATCGCCCAGATCGAAACTGATACGCCCCGCGAGCAGGGCCACTGCGATTTCCGTTTCCCGGTCAAGATTTGCCGCGCACAGTCTTTCCAGGGTCCCGAGGGAAGAACGGGCCTTGGACAGGTCCCCGTTAACGTACTGCAGGACCGCCAGAGTATACCGCGTATCCAGGGTAAAGGCATTGTCGTGAATCCGTTCGGCGTTCTCCAGGGCATATTCGAGATACGATACCGCTTCGCCTCCCTTACCCCTGTTCCGCGAGAGTTCGGAAATGAGCCTGAGGGCATGGTATTCCCCCGCGGGAACCCCCGCTTTTTGGAAGCGGTGGAGCACGTCCCTCGCCAGGGCCAGGGCGTCTGCCTCCGCGCCGTCAGAGAATGCCTTTCGTGCCCGCTCAAGGGCGAGCACCGCCTCATAGAGACCGGCGGCGGCGAAAAGCGGCGCCATTCGCTGAATTTCCTCCGCAGGATTCCCGCCATGATAGAGACAAGCCACGAGGAATTCGTCGGGAATTTTAAACCCGAGTTCCTGTAAAGCCCCTAGAAGGGAGAAGGTCGGCTGCAGTTCGCCCTTCACGTAGGCGTTCCAAATGAAATCCGCCAGGAGGAGATCCAGGGCAACGCAGCGGGAACCGAGGCGATCGCGAAGACGGTCCCAGACCGAGTAGTTCAGGGAGCGAAGATCCCGGGGGTCCGAAAGCAGCTCGACGGAGGCAAGCCAGTGCCCCAGAGCCGATAAAAAGTCCTCGTTTCTCCCCAGGGAGGCGAAAAACAGGGGCAGCTCCTTCGCGTACAGGTAGGCAGAGCTCCTGAAAAGTAGATAGGCCATGTCGAGCATATCCGGCGGCACGCTGTCCAAATTCGCACGAGGAGGGGGCAGCTCTCCCGACAAGGGCTCCAGCGAAAGGGCGGGAAACCTGGAAGAAACCCACTGAAAAATGCCTCCCGTGTTCGCTTCGGTTCCTATTCGCAAGGGCAGCCTTTGAGCCGGCAGGGAACCAAGGGCGCTTCGGGCCCACGCCGTTACGGTCTCCGCGATATACTCCCCTTTCGGTTCCTCGTAGCGGAAACTCTTATAGAGCCTGACCGCCGTAGATTCCGTTCCCTCCGGGGGCTCAATCCCGGCGAGTTCGAGCATATCCAAAACCGAAGAAAGCTCGTCCACGGCACCGCTTCCATAGATCGTGAGGGAACCTGACGTGCCGAGACCGCCGCGGTCCGGATCCGAAACGGGCGCGATACGGTTTCCCTCCCAGCGCACGAAAGGGGTTTGGGGCACCGGCTTATGAAGGGTATAGGGGCTGAGCAGGGTGACTGCCTCGGGGCCGATGAGAATGCCCGTGTCCGGGAAAGGCACGTTTTTGTAGCGGACTCCGTAATCCTGCAGGGGATCCCCCGATTCCGCGGAGGACACTGAATCAATCAGTACCAAATATTCCCGGATGCGGTGAGATTGCCTCTTCAGTTCCTCCGCCACGTCGCTCAGCATTCTGGACGCCGCGAAAACGTACCCTACGCTGTCGGCCGAAAATCGGTATACGGCCCCGCCCGGAAGGGACTGTTCCGTGCCGCCGTTTCGGGAAGCCGAATCGGAGAGCACGTCGAAAAAAGACGTAACCACAGCGGGACTTATGATCGAAAGCTGTCTGTGATAACGCAGCTGAACATAAAGTAAGAGCATTCATCCACTCCGGGCGTAAATTATTGACAACCCCTGATCAGGTTGTTAGTATAACCTCAGACTGTATAAAAATCGACTTTTTTTTAATATTTATGCAAGGAGACGCAGATGAACCCCGAAACGCTCAAAGGAAGATCCTTGGTGCACTGGAAGGACTGGACTCCCGAGGAGATCCGCTACCTTCTGGAGCTGTCCCACTCCGTAAAGAAATCGTCCCGCAACCGTGAGGTTCATCAGCGTTTCGTAGGCAAGACCCTGGCGCTTATCTTCGAAAAGCGTTCTACCCGCACCCGATGCGCCTTTGAGACGGCTTTCGGCGAGGAGGGAGGACACCCGGTATTTTTATCCACCGCGGATATCCAGCTCGGCGCCAAGGAATCCATAGAGGATACCGCCCGGGTCTTGGGCAGAATGTTTTCCGCCGTCGAATTCCGCGGATTTAGCCAGGATACGGTGGAAATCCTTGCCCGGGAATCGGGAGTTCCGGTCTATAACGGCCTCACCGACAGCTATCATCCCACCCAGGTTCTCGCGGATATTATGACCCTGGAAGAAAATTTCGGCAAGACCGCCGGCAAGAGATTGTGCTTCGTCGGGGACGGAAGGAACAACGTGGTGCGGTCCCTGGTGGTACTGTGCTCAAAACTCGGAGTCAACCTAACCGTCGTTTCCCCCCGGGAGCTTTTCACCGATCCGGTTCTTCTCGAGGAAGCGAAGGTCTGGGCATCCGCATCGGGAGCGGTCATCGAGGTTACCTCCGACTTAGGGGCTGTGAAGGGAGCCGACGCGGTGTATACCGACGTGTGGGTTTCCATGGGAGAGGAAAATTACAGCGACGAGCGGCGCAGGCTGCTTTTCCCCTACCAGGTGAACGGCAGTCTCATGGACCGCACGGAGAATCCAAAGGCCGTATTCCTCCACTGCCTACCGGCGGTCAAGGGCCAGGAGGTAAGCCTGGAGGTCATTGAAGGGCCGGCAAGCCGCGTATGGGACCAGGCGGAAAACCGGAAACACACGATAAAGGCAATTATGCTTGCAACATTATAAAACCCGGCTATATAATTGAGGTAAATCCAGGAGGTTCCTTGATGAAGAAAGCGGTTCTTCTGCTGATTTCGTTCATGTTGGTCTTCTCGTTCAGTTCAGTACTTCCCGCGGCGTCGGAAGAATCGGATATGTACTATGTCAACGTGCAGATCCTCAAAATCTTCCCCCTCCATGAGGGATACTACGTGATCTATCGCCGCGCTGGACTCAAGACCGGCGAGGCATACATTCCCAAGACATGGCTGGACCGGCGGGATAAGCGGGCGGTGCTGAATCTTACGGACCAGAACATCACGCCCTATATGTCGGTCATGTTTAAGGGAGGCGAGTTCGATCACGTAAGGATCGTTGCTGCCAAGGATATTAACGATCCGACCTGGGGCAACATGGTAGAACGTCCCGATCAAGCGGACAAGTTCAAGATCGAAAAGCTGGATCTGCAATTTTAAGTACAGGGTTCCTGCCCCTGGGCGGGAACCGCCTCGAGGGGCCGCTGGAACGGATAAGCTGGCCCGTGGAGAGCCTCAACCTACATGACAACCATTCCCTCCATGCAGAGGGCCATCCGGGAAGAAGGTCTCGACGGATGGCTCTTTTGCAATTTTCACCACCGAGATGCCCTCACCGACGAACTTCTTCAACTGGACGTTAGCGAAGTCTCTTCGAGGAGATGGTTTTATCTCCTTCCTCCCGAGGGCGAACCGATAAAAATCGTGCATGCCATCGAGCAGGGCATTCTCGATTCCCTGCCAGGAATCCCGCGGATCTACTCATCCAGGGAGGAACTGGAGACTATCCTCTCGATTCTTAATGATAAACGGCTAGCGGTGCTTTCGGATCCCTTTATCCAGGTTTTGTCCACCATGGAT
>QKDA01000254.1 GCA_003246765.1 Spirochaetales bacterium
GTAAGTATCGTTTATTTTATAAAACGGTATTTCGGAATGATCTATCCAGCGGTACAAGGCCGATTCCGTAGCGTTCAGCATTGCCATCGCTTCTTTCACCGAAATTTGCATTTATGCACCTCGAAGCGCCATTAGTGTATAGACGGGAAAATGTAATGTCAAGAACGCGGGCGGCGGAGGGCAGCCGACCGGGGCGCCCCCCTCTACAGGGGCATGGGCGAAAAAAAACCCGGCGCCGGGAAGGAGAGACCGGCGCCGGGGGGAGAAGTGAGATGAAAACGCGATCCTGGGGGAGGAGGTACCCCGAGGGCGGATCAGGTTTTCTTGAGGTACTTTTTGTTGTCCAGCGCGACCGCGGCGACGATGATGACGCCCTTGAGGATGTACTGGAAGTTCTGGTCCATGCCGATGAAGCATGCCGTAGCTGATGATGGTGAACATGAGCACGCCCGCGATGACCCCGGACACCTTGCCGATTCCGCCCGAGAAGGAGACGCCGCCGACCACGCAGGCCGCGATGGCGTCAAGCTCGTAGCCGAAGCCGGTGCCGTTGTTGGCGCTGCCGATGCGGGCCGCCTCCAGGTACCCGCCGATGCCGTAGAAAACGCCGGCGAGGACGAAGACGAGCACCGTGGTGGTAAGCACGTTGACGCCCGAGATCTTCGCGGCCTCGGGGTTGCCCCCGACGGCGTACATGTTCTTGCCGAAGGTGGTCTTGTTCCAGAGGAACCAGGTAAGGAGGCTTACCGCCAGGGCGAAGAGCACCAGGTTCGGCACGCCGAAGGGAGAGCCGATGACGAAGTCCGTGTAACGGGGGTCATGGCCGCCGATGGGCTGGGGGCCCGGGGCGCCCGAGGCGAAGTAGATGGAAAGCACGCCGTAGATGGTAATCATCATGCCGAGGGTAGCGAGGAAGGCGTGGATCTGGAACTTCGCCACCACGTAGCCGTTTATCGCCGAGAAGAGCACGCACACGCCGATGGCCGCCAGGAGGGGCAGGAGGATCGGCACGTCGTGGAGGTTCGGGTAGAACCGGGCCGCGTAGTCCGAGCGCTGCAGGAGCGACGCGGAGATGACCGCCGCGAAACCGACGATGCGGCCGAGGGAGAGGTCCGTTCCCTGGAGGATGATGATGCCCGCCACCCCGAGGGCCAGGATGAGACGCACCGCCGACTGGGTCAGGATGTTCTTGAATACGGACAGGGAAAGGAAGGCCGGTTCCCTGACGATGATCAGGACGATGATCGCGAAGATCACGAAATAGATGCCGTTGTTGATCAACAGATCCTTCCAGTCCTTGGCGTTCATGCCTCGAAAGCGCCTTCCGGCGTCGGAAATGGCTCCGCTCATACTTCTGCCTCTCTTGAATTGTTCAGGTTCTTCACCGCCAGGCGGAAAATCTCCTCCTGGGTGGTCTTTTCGGTGTCCACGATGCCCGCCACGGAGCCGTTGCTCATGACGAGGATTCGGTTGGTGATGCCCAGGAGTTCGGGCATTTCCGAGGATACCATGATCACTGACTTGCCGCTGGCGGCGAGGTTGATGATCAGCTGGTAGATCTCGTACTTGGCGCCCACGTCGATTCCCCGGGTGGGCTCGTCCAAAAGGAGGATGTCCGGTTCCGTGAGGAGCCAGCGCCCGATGATGACCTTCTGCTGGTTGCCTCCCGACAGGGTGCGGATCTTGGCGGATTTTCCCGGGGTCTTGATGCGCATGGCCTTTATCTGGGAATCCGTGTCCTTCTTCATGCGCCGGTCCGAAAGCCAGCCGCCCTTGGTGCGGTAGCTTTTCACGTTGGCGATGCAGGTGTTGAAGGTTATGTCCGCGATGGGGTAGATGCCCGTCTGGCGGCGCTCTTCCGTAAGGTTCAGTTTTTTTTAAAACTTTTAAAGGGGGCCTGATCGCCAGGGAAGACCCCCCCCGGAGGGAACACCGCGCCGGCGAGGATAGGAACCGCGCGGAGAATCTCGTCTAGAACGAGGGCGGCAACCCGTTCCGCCCCTTCAGGCGAAAGATGGGTATCGTCCGCAATGCCCTCGGGATAATTGGGCGATTCCCCCGGGGCCAAATGGAGGAAGAGCCCTTCTGAACCCTCCGGGCCTAGGGAGGAAACGAGATCGCGGGTGCGGGATTCAAGGTCGAGGAGGGGAAGATCCCGTTCGGCGGCGAACCGGCGAACCGCGGCGAGATAGGGACCGTGGCTGTCGGTAAGGAAACCAACCGAACCGGCGAAGTGCCTCCTCACGATGGGGGTGAGAAAGACAGCCTGCGCCCCGGCCCCGCGGGCGACCTCCGCGTACCGCGCGAGAAAGGAGGGGAATTCGCGTTCCGGGTCGGTATGGCGCGCTGGATCAAGTTTAGAGTCGTTATGGCCAAACTGGACCAAAAGGAAATCCCCCGCCCGGATCGCCGCGGCGATGGAATCGAGGTGACCCTCTTCGATGAAGCTTCTGGAACTCCGCCCGTTGAGGGCGCGGTTTTCCACTCGAAGCGGGGCAACGAGGCGAGCGAAGGCCTCGCCCCAGCCGGTCTCGGGACGCCTTTCCGGCAGCTTTGCCGCGGCGGTGGAATCGCCGGCGATGTAGAGGGTCACTGGGTCACTCACCTATTCCGTCCTCCCTGGCACAGGGTTAGTGTATCACACCGCGGGACCTTCCGCCGTACTTGCGGGACCTTCCGCCGTACTCGCGGGACCTTCCGCCGTACTCGCGGGACCTTCCGCCGTGGCCGTAACAGCCTTTCCCCGGAGGGCGCGAAAGGCCGCGAACACTAGGGCCAGAAGGGCCAGGGCGAAGGCGATCCAGAAGGGATTATGCCCTGCGGCGATCTGATAGTAGAGGGTGGAGGTAATCCAAGCCAGGACGGTCAGATACGCGACGGCGACGAAGCCGAAGAGACTTCCCAATTCCCGCACGATGGCCCCCAGGGCCGCGAAGCAGGGGAAGTAGATGAGGATGAAAAGAAGGTAGGCATATACCGCGTGCAGGTCGTCGGCGAAGTAGCGCCTCATGGAGCCGAAGATGCTCGAATCCGCTTCCACCTCTTCCGCCGTGGCTTCCTCGTCGCCGGACACTACCGCGAGGCCCAGGGGATCGAGAACTGAACTTCCCAGGCCGGAGA
>QKDA01000132.1 GCA_003246765.1 Spirochaetales bacterium
CCTCAACGGGAGCGGAAACCGGGAGGATCGACGAGTAATCCTTGGAAAGGGTACAGGTACAGGCAGTTTCGTCGATAAACGACAGGAGTCCCCCGCGGTTAGACCTATCCATCGCCGGACCCTCCCGAAGGGAAACCAGAAACTCGAGGTTTCGGGCAGCCGCTGAGCTTTCCTGCGGGATTCCGAGACGTTGTGCCACCTTAGCCACCCCTCCGGGATTCGAGAGAATTTTACCGGGATCCGAAAAGGCAGGTTCCAACGCGAACCAGGACGCGGGCTTGACCGCTGCCGTGCGACTACCGAAAGTGATGGTAACCACGGGGAGAGTTTGGCATATCTCCCTTATACCTTCCTTGAAGATATCGCTTCCTAACGCAAGGCGGATCTCTTGCCGCCCCGTACCGAGAGGAACCGGGGCGTCAAAGAAGACTCCCCGCTGACGATGGGAGAAAAAAACCCGAACGACTGAGCCTGAGGCAAAGGGAAGCGGACGGTCCAGGAGCATCTCCTCTCCCAGTATCCTGTAGGCCTCCCCGGGAACCGCCGAGCATAGGCTGCCGCAAACAATAAGCAGAGGGGGTTTTTCTTCCTCCATGCTGGAAATGACGTACTCCCTCTCAATCCGCGAAAGCGCCGGTTCCATTCCGTTCTCCCAGCAGCGTAAAATCAAGCACCTTCCACTGCCCTTCTTCCTCCGTAAATGACGCTCTCACGTACAGGGCAGCCCGTTCTTCTATAAAAGAAAGCCTGAAGACTATAGAGGGCTGGGAGGGATCGGAATTATCCGCCGCAGAAAACCTAACCCCCTGGGGCTTGGGATACGACTGAAGCCGGTATTCCGAGAGCAAGGCAACCCATTGGGAACGGGAAGAACACCCCCGTAAATCGATTCTCTTTTCCGTGAGGGAGGCCGCGACAGCCCGGGCAGCCTCAACTAAAGGTTGGTCCATTTCACCGTAATCGAGCATCCCGAGGCCGCTATATGAAGGAAAAATACCTTCACGGATTATCCCGTTGGAGCTTTCCAACAGGGGAAAGGTTTCATTACCCCCCGGAAGGCTTCTTCCCGGAAGTTCTTGGGCTTGAGCGCGGTTTCCTTCAGCCCAGGTGAGGGAATCGAACCGGCTTTCGGCTTCCTGCCGAATCGTTTGAGCCCCAGCGCCCCAAATGGCACAAAGGAGCAGGATCGAGGAAAGTAGTCTGTGCAGTGATGAGTTAACTTGGTTCACGGGGGCCGATTCTCCCGCAACAACTATAGCATGGCCCGCCGGTATGGACAATCTTGTTTTCTCGATATACAGTAGGGTTAAAGATTTTTACCTTAATTGAGGAGCCCTGCGATGGCACTGACCCTTACCGAAAAAATACTAACCCAGCACCTTGTTGAAGGAAACGGAACGCTCCCCCCCCGGGGCGCGGATATCGCGATTAGGATCGACCAGACCCTTACCCAAGACGCAACCGGTACTATGGCCTACCTGCAATTCGAAACCATCGGCCTCGACCGTGTGAAGACCGAGCTTTCCGTCTCCTACATAGACCATAACACCCTTCAGGAAGACTTCAAAAACATGGACGACCACCGCTATCTCCAAAGCGTGGCTGCCCGGTACGGGCTCTGGTTCTCCCGCGCGGGAAACGGGATCTGCCACCAGGTCCACCTTGAGCGTTTTGGGGTTCCGGGAAAGACGCTCCTGGGTTCCGACTCCCATACGCCCACCGGCGGTGGGCTGGGAATGCTCGCCATAGGCGCCGGAGGACTAGACGTAGCGGTAGCCATGGGGGGAGGCGCCTTCCATTTAAGCATGCCCAAGGTGTTTGGCGTAAGGCTGAGCGGAAGGCTCCGCGCCGGAGTAGCCGCCAAGGACGTAATCCTTGAGGTTCTCAGGAGAGAAACGGTCAAGGGGGGCGTCGGAAGCGTCTACGAGTACTTTGGTCCGGGGGTAGCGAGCCTCACGGTGCCCCAGAGGGCTACCATCACGAATATGGGGGCGGAACTCGGGGCCACCTGCAGCGTGTTTCCCTCCGACGAGGTTACCCGAAGCTTTCTCGCCCAGATGGGCCGGGAGGAGTCGTACGAACCCCTGGTAGCCGACGAGAACGCCAAGTACGACAAGATTATCGAAATTGACCTTTCCACCCTCGAAGCCATGGCGGCCCAACCCCACTCCCCCGACGCGGTTGCGCCCCTTTCAACCCTGACAGGCAAGAGCGTTACCCAGGTCGTCATCGGTTCCTGCACCAACAGCTCCCTGGCGGACCTCACGGCGGTCGCGGCTATCGTCAAGGGCCGCCACGTGGCGACGGGGGTTGAGGCCGGTATTGCTCCCGGAACCCGGCAAACCTTGATGGCCGCCGAGCGTTCAGGCGTTCTCGGGGAACTAATCCGCGCGGGATTCCGTATCCTCGAAAGCGCCTGCGGCCCCTGTATCGGCATGGGCTTCGCCCCCAATTCCGGCGGCGTTTCCCTGAGAACCTTCAACAGAAACTTTAAGGGACGCTCCGGCACCCCCGACGCCCAGGTATACCTTGTTTCTCCCGAAAGCGCGGCGGCGGCGGCCATTGCCGGAACTATCGTTGATCCGGTCACTATCGCCGAGGAGTTTACCCAAAACGAGAGGACCTTCAGCCTTCCGCCGGACTATTTCTTTAGGGACGACAACATGCTCGTTCCGCCCTTAAGCCCCGACGAGGCGCGGCAGGCCGAGATCGTCCGGGGCCCGAACATCAAGCCCTGTCCGGCGAGCCCGAACCTGCCCGACAGTCTCATCCTCCCGGTACTCCTGAAAACCGGCGACAACGTCTCCACCGACGACATCATGCCTGCGGGGGCGAAAGTACTTCCCCTGCGCTCGAATATTCCTGAGATCTCAAAGTTTACCTTTGAGCGGCTGGACCAGGGTTTTTACGGCCGGGCTTCCGCGGCTTCCGGCTGCTTTGTAGTTGGCGGGGAAAACTACGGGCAGGGTTCCTCCCGGGAACATGCGGCTCTCGCCCCGATGTACCTCGGGGTGCGGGCGGTAATTGTTAAGTCCTTCGCGCGAATACACAAGGCAAATCTCGTCAATTACGGGATCATACCCGTGGTTTTTGAGCATGCCGAGGACTACGACGCCATTGCCCAGGGTGACATCCTGGAGTTTTCCGGCATTCGCTCCTCCCTGCAGGAGGGAACGCCCTTCACTATCCGGCGCACCTCCGACGGAAAGGCTTTCGCCGCGCGAAACGACCTTGACGAACGCTCTCGGGGAGTCCTTCTGGCGGGAGGACTCGCGGCCTGGACTCGCGCGGGCGGACAGTAATGCCTCGGTCGAGCTCACCGCTCGATCGAGTTCGAGAGGGGCCGCGGTTCTCAGTTCCGGTCCGGGATCCCGTATGGAAGCATATCTGGCTCTCCGAAGGGCTTCGCGACGTGACCCTCTCCCCGGCCTTTCTCAGACTCTACCGGATCAAGCAACTGGGACCCACGGAGTACGTCTACCCCGGTGCTACCCATACGAGGGCTTCCCATTCCCTCGGGGTATACAGCGTGGCCCTCCGCATTCTTCGGACCCTTCTTGAGCGGGGGGCGGACCAATGGACCACCGCGCAAGGATGCGACTCCTTCCTCGCCGCCGCCCTGCTCCATGATCTGGGCCATTTTCCCTTCACCCACGCCCTCAAGGAGCTTCCGCTAACGGAACATGAGGCCCTAACGGCAAACCTCATTAAGGAGCCCCCCCTCAGAGACCTCGTGGGTCTCTCCGGGGCTGACCCGGACATGACCGCCGCCATAGTCGATCCCGGTCCCGCGGACGGGAACCTTCAAGACTCGGAAACGCTTTTTTTTCAGGCCCTTCTCTCCGGGGTTCTCGATCCTGACAAACTGGACTACCTAAACCGCGACGCCTTCTATTGCGGGGTTCCCTACGGGCTGCAAGACACGGATTTCGTGCTCTCCCGCATCCTGCCCCACCGGGAATTAGGAATCTACCTGGACGCCGAATCTTCTCAGGCCGTCGAGAGCGTGCTGTTCTCAAAATACCTCATGTATCGGTCCGTTTATTGGCACCGGCAGGTACGGGTCGCCACAGGGATGATGAAAAAGGCCCTTTACGCCGCCCTGACCTCCTCCACAATCGCGCCTGAAACGCTCTACAGCCTTGACGATGAGGGTATCTACCGATTGCTCGAAACCCTGCCTCATCCCTCAGCTCGATGGGCTGCGGGGATCAGGGAGAAAAGATTCTTCTCGATTGTCGCGGATATTCCCTTCGACACTCAGAACCCGAAACTTGCTGGCCTCGAAGGCCTGGACGACCGGGTTAAAGCAGAAAAAGGCCTTGCCGAGGCCCTTTCACGAAAACTCGGAAGGCCTGTCCCTGAAGATTCGGTGATCGTGGACGTACCCGAACGCATCAGCTTTGAAATACCCCGCACCCACCCGTCCGTTTCGGCCGACGGGAACGGGGGTGCGACGGTTTTCACTCCGGCGGTCGTCAAAGGCTTCACGGCTTCCCTTCGGAGGCTGCGGATCGCGGTTGATCCAGGTCTCGCCGACTCGGTCCGCGGCGTACAAGACCTCAGCGAAATGCTTGCGGAATGCTCCCGGGTGCGCTAGAATTAGGTGAACCTGATTATTTTATGCGGGAGTGCCCATGAACGTTCATAACCTGATGGAAGAGCTCGTGTATACCCACGTGAACGACCTCTTTGACACCGCAAAACGCGACGGGACGGATTGGCTTAACTGTTCCTGCTCCCAATGCAGGCTCGACACCATCTGTTACGTCTTAAACCGGATGCCTCCCAAATACATCAAATCCGGGAGGGGCTTGGCTTACAACCAGGTCGAAGAATCCCTGGACAAGGCTCAACTCCAGGCTGATATCAACCGCATTGCCCTCGAGGGGATGAAACAGGTCCTGATGAGCAAACGTCCCCACGCGCTCGAGTCCGGAAACCTTCCGGAGGCCCCCGTTTTCAATCTGCCAACCATAATGGGGCGCATTCTCAACGGGCATACCTTTGAGCCCATGGCAGGGCTATCGGTGAAACTTCTCATGAACGGTACCCCCGCGCAGCCCATTGACACCTCGTGGGAAAACCCCTACACCATCAGCCCCCATACCCCCGGAACCTTCACCTTTTGGGTTATGCCCATTCCCTCGAAATCCGAAAAGGAAAACAGGGTTTTTAACTTCGAGGTACGCATTGAGGTTCCAGGCTACGAAGAAGTCCATCACTACTTCGAGATCGGGCTCACCGCCGAGTCGGTTATTCGGACTGCCTATAGCGCGGAGCATGCCTTCATCGTACCCGACATTCATTTGTTTCCGATCGATGACGACCTTGACTCGATGAGCGACTAAAATCCCATTGACAGCGGAATTGGTTTTCTATAGACTGAAAAGCCTTACGGGATGTAGCCTAGAGGCTAAGGCGTCTGGTTTGGGACCAGAAGATCGTAGGTTCGAATCCTATCATCCCGAGCTGGGATCGTAGCTCATCCGGATAGAGCAACTGCCTTCTAAGCAGTAGGTAGGGGGTTCGAGTCCCTCCGGTCCCGTAGAAAACCTCCGCGCGTAGACACATCATATACCAGCGGAGGAATCATGCACCAGGTAACCGTCACTTTTCCCGACAACACAGTTAAGACCTTTGACCATTACGTTACGGGCAACGAGCTCCTGCCCTGGTTTACCCTGTCCGAGGGCTTTGTCGTCGCCGTTCGGGTGAATAACGAGCTGTATTCGCTCACCCGGGTCATTGACGTAAACGCAAGGGTTGAACCCGTAACGAACAAGACCAGCGAGGGATCCAACGTATACCGCCGGTCATTGTGCTTCGTTCTCGCAGCGGCCGCGAGAAGCCTGTATCCCGAGTTGAGACTGCTCGTCGGGCACAGCCTTGGGTATGGTTATTACTACACCCTTGAGTCAAGCGGCACGAAGATGTCGATTGACCTCGAGGCCCTCGAGGCGAAGATGGCGGAAATCGTGTCCCAGGATCTGCCGATCGAGACCCGCTACGTATCCTACGGCGAGGCCCTGGACATATTCCGCGAGACGAATCAACCCGAGACCTTCCGCCTCCTGAACCAGATCAGCAGGCCCAGGATCATGATCAACGCCCTTGGGGACTTTTCGGATCTGTATTTTCAGCCGCTTCTCCCGCGGACCGGCTGCCTCAAGGTCTTTGACCTCCTTCAGTACGGCGAGGGTTTTTTACTCCGATTCCCGCCCACGGCCCATCCCGACAGGCTCACGTCTTTCGAGGACGTGCCCCAGCTCTTTTCCGTATACAACGAGTATAAGCGTTGGGGGAAACTCATCGGCGTTTCCTCCGTGGGACAGCTTAACGACCTGGTGGCCCAAAGGAAGGCGAAGGATTTCGTGGAGATCACCGAAACCCTGCAGAATAAAAAGATAGCGGAAATAGCGGACCGCATCGCCGCGAGGGGCACGGTCAAGGTTGTGCTTATAGCGGGGCCTTCCAGTTCCGGAAAGACCACTACGTCGAAAAAACTTTCCATGCAGCTTAGGGTGCTCGGTTATGAGCCCCTGCTTATAAGCCTGGACGATTACTATCAGGGTCGGGATAAAACCCCCGTTGACGAAAACGGGCAGCCCGACTTTGAGTGCCTTGAGGCCCTCGACGTACCCTACCTCAACGAGATTTTAGTCTCTCTTTTCCGCGGCGAGGAGGTAGACCTCCCGTCCTTCGATTTTAAAACCCAGACGAGAAAATATACCGGAAAGAAGCTCCGCATGAAGGAACGGACTATCCTAATAATGGAAGGCATTCACGGGCTAAACGATCGACTGACGCCCTTGGTCCCGGCGGAATACAAATACAAGATATATCTCTCCGCCCTTACCCAGCTCAATCTGGATGACCATAACCGGATTCCCACGTCGGACAACCGCCTTATCAGGCGAATCGTCAGGGACGCCCAGTTCCGCGGCAAGGGCGCCGCCGGCACCATATCCATGTGGGCCAGCGTACAGAGGGGGGAGCGGAACCACATATTCCCGTTCCAGGGTCACGCGGACGTAATGTTCAACACGGCGCTGGACTACGAGCTTTCCGTACTGAAGGTCTATGCCGAGCCGCTTCTCAGGGCGGTCAGGCCCACGGAAAGCGAATACAGCGAAGCCTCGCGGCTTCTGGTGTTTTTAAACGACTTTTCCCCGATTCCCTCTTCTTACGTGCCGGGGCAGTCAATTCTTAGGGAGTTTATCGGGGACAGCGAGTTCAAGTACTAGGAGAGGCGTCCCGTTCCTCTTCCGCTTTCAAGGCCCGGTCATGGCCAGAGGCAACGTCGTCAAGGATCGCGGCCTCGTCCGCAAGGTACTTACGGCGCCAGTCGGCCTCTTTTTTTTCCCGGAGACGGCTGAGCACGTTTCTGTCCCGGGACGCCTCAATGTACTTCTTCCGCCGCAGCTCCACCTCAAGTTCCGCCTTGGCGATAGACTCGAAAAGCCTATCCCGCTCACCGTCAAGGCGGCTTACGTAATGCTCTATCGAGAGAAGCTCGTTAACCGATAGGTTCTGAGTCCGCGAACGGGTAGCCTCCACCCTGCGGCGGGCCACCGAATCCAGTTCAAATTGAAGACGGTCCCGTTCGGCTACGGCCCGGCCAAGTTCAATCTCCGATTCCTTTTCCCTGAAGGACCTCAAGTTCAGCAGCCGATCCAGGGGCCATGAAAAGCGCTTCATTATTCCTGCCAGTCGCTCTGATCGTATTTATCCGACGCTGCCGATGCGGGATCGTACTTATGTCTCGCGCCGGGACCATGAAGGACCAGCTCCTCAGGCGGAATTTCCATACGCGCCACCGAACCGAGAGACTTAAGGGTATCCTCAATGGGCGCCCGGTCCGAAACTTCCTGGGTAAGGAATGCCTCGATCTTGTCGTGGAGGGAAATGGCCTCGTCAATCGCGGGATTGGAACCTTTTTGGTAAGCCCCGACATTAATCATGTCCTCGGCCTCGCGATACACCGCCATCAGCCGCCGCATATATCCCGCTGCTTTTTTTGCGGTCGCTCCGGAAACGCGGTTAGCAAGACGGGATATGCTTGAGAGGACGTCGATGGCCGGATAATGGTATTGCTGTGCCAACCGACGGCTCAGGATTATGTGCCCGTCTAGAATACCCCGAACCGTATCGGATATGGGTTCGTCCATGTCGTCGCCGTCCACGAGCACGGTATAAAATCCCGTGATGGAGCCCTTGTCGCTGGTACCGCTCCTTTCCAGAAGCTTCGGAAGGTTTTCGAATACACTGGGGGTGTAGCCCCTGGTGGCCGGGGGTTCGCCGATGGCAAGGCCAATCTCCCTTTGCGCCTTGGCGTAACGGGTAACGGAATCAAACATGAGGGTGACGGACTTGCCCTGGTCCCGGAAATATTCCGCCACCGCGGTGGCGACATAAGCTCCGCGAATGCGGGCCAAGGGCGGCTGATCCGACGTAGCCACGACGACGACTGAACGCTTGAGCCCCTCGGGGCCCAGGTCATTTTCGATGAAGTCTACCACCTCGCGTCCGCGTTCGCCGATCAGGGCGATAACGTTTACGTCGGCATTGGTATTGCGGGCTATCATTCCCAAAAGCGTAGACTTACCGACGCCTGAGCCCGCGAAGATCCCCAGACGCTGCCCCTTTCCCACCGCTAGAAGTCCGTCGATGGCTCGAATGCCCGTCACGATGCGGTCGCTGATGGGCTTGCGCTTGAGCGGGTCGGGCGGGGAGGCCAAGGCGGGATAATGCACCGAGGAATGAATCTCCTCCCCCTGGTCCGCGGCCCTTCCCAATCCGTCGAGAACCCTGCCGAGAAGCATGTTCCCCACCGGGACCGACAGCACGTCGCCGCTGGCGATGACAAGACAGCCTATCTCTATTCCCTGAATGTCCGAAAAGCTCATGAGCTGTACCGTGGAACCGGAAAGGCCAACGACCTCGGCGAAGACCGGAGCAGCGCCCCTGGAAAGGATTATCTGGCAAACCTCCCCAATAACCGCCTGTGGGCCGTTGCTCTCGATGAGCATGCCCCGAACCCGGGAGACTACGCCGGTATACTTTATTGGATCCGTCTGGGAAACCGCGTTAACGTACTTATTGAAAATATCGATCATGGCCTCATTCCTGGGTCACAGGATTGGCCGTTTTCACCCGGGATCGGATGGGCGAAACCTCGAGTATCCTCTGTTCGATCTCGTTGAGCTGGCTGGATATTCTCGCGTCGATGGCTCCGAAGTCGGTCTCAATGACGCAGCCACCGCGGTCTACGGTGGAATCCTCGACGACGGTAATGTTCTTTACGTTTTCCGCGGACGAGAGGAAATCCTTGATATGCTGGGTCGTCATGGCCACGTCGGAGAGATTGACCCTGATGATAACGTCGCCCCTACCCTTAACCTTCCTGAGGGCCTGCACCACGTTGGAGACCACTACGTTGCGCTGGTTCTCTGAAATAACCTTTACGATCTTGCGGGTCATGAGGAGCACGAGATCGACGATTTGCTGCTCGGTCTCGGAGAGTATCTCTTGGCGCTTGTCCATCATCCTCTCGATGATCGTATGAAGACGGTCCGTAAGCCGCTGGGCCTCAAGGTTTCCTTCCTTAAAGCCGTCTTCCTGGCCCTTTTTGAATCCGTCGGTATAGCCTGTCTTTAGCTTGTCGTCCATGGAAGCCTGGGCTTCCTCCACGATTCGCTTGGCTTCCGCCTGGGCGTCGGCCTTGATCCGAACCGCCTCGTCCAGCGCCTGCTGCCGAATAACCTGGGCCTGGTCGGTCTTTCTCTTGACCTCGTCAAAGGCGGCTTTCTCCGCGTCCTTGAGAATCCGTTCCGCCTCCTCCCGAGCCTGGTCAAGCTTTTCTTCCTTGTCCCGTTCCCAGTCCTCCTGCCAGCGCTGCGCCTCAAGGCGTAAGTCGTCCACCGTAGGCCCTTCATACACGGGCTCCTCGATGATCTCCTCTACGGGCTCATCCTCCACGAATTTCTTCGAGAGCTGAAGAAGCACGAGGTTTTCGGACTGCTTGACTTCATTCGGCCTGAAAACGGTTTTTGCCATCCCTTACCTACCCATTACACGACGAGCTCGTCCTCGCCGGACCGGGCGATGACGATCTCGCCGGTGTCCTCGAGGTGACGTATGATGGAAACGATTTTTTGCTGGGCCTCTTCCACGTCTTTAAGCCGCACGGGGCCCATGTATTCCATATCTTCCTTGAGCATGCCGGCGGCGCGCTTGGACATGTTCCTGAAAATCTTGTCCTGAACCTCCGTATCCACCGCCTTGAGAGCCTTGGCCAATTCCTGGGTGTCCACCTCCCGGAGAACCTTCTGGATCGCCCGGTCGTCGAGCATGACGATGTCCTCGAACACGAACATTCTCTTCTTGATTTCCTCGGCCAGGTCGGGATCCTCGTCTTCCAGGGCCTCGATGATAGATTTCTCGGAGGAACGGTCTACGAGGTTGAGGATCTCGACGATGCTCTCGACGCCTCCCGCCGCGGTGTAGTCCTCGCTGGAGAGGGTGGAAAGCTTTTTCTCGAGCACCCGCTCAACCTCGCGAAGAACGTCGGGAGAGGTGCGGTCCATGGTGGCTATACGCCGGGCCACCTCGCTCTGAATCTCGTCGGGAAGGTTCTGGAGGATAATGGAGGCCTTGGCGGGTTCCAGATACGCCAGGATAAGGGCGATAGTTTGGGGATGCTCCTGCTGGATGAAGTTCAGAAGGTGCGCGGGATCGGTGCGGCGTATGAAGTCGAAGGGGCGTACCTGGAGGGAGCTGGTAAGCCGGTTTATGATGTCGATGGCTTTCTGGCTGCCCACGGACTTTTCCAGGAGCTCCCGGGCATAGTCTATACCGCCGGTGGTTATGAAGTTCTGGGCCATCATGAGGTCCTGGAACTCCTGAAGGATCGCGTCCTTGAATTCGGGTTCAACCGTCTCAAGGCGGGCGATCTCGAAGGTTAGGGTCTCTATTTCGTCTTCCCTCAGGTGCTTGAAAATTTCCGAGGATATCTCTGAACCGAGGGATACGAGAAAGATTGCCGCCTTTTGCCGGCCAGTGAGGGATTTAACGTCCTTCGCCTTCTTCCCCGTCGACGAACCCTTGTCTTTAGACGATGCTGCTGCGGGTGCCATGGGTTTATTCCTCCATCAGCCAGGTACGGATGAGAAGCGCCACGTCTTCCGGGTGCTCCTTAGCCATATTGATGGCGTTCTCCTGCAATTCGAGGCGCTTACGCTCCTCCACGGACATGGAAACCTCCATGCCCGCCTGTTCCGCTTCCCAGAGGGTTTTTTCGCGTTCCATCTGGTGCTTCCGCAGAAGTTCTTCTTCCTTAAGCCGGCGTCTCCTCTCGAGTTCCCGGGTAATCATGCGATAGATGATGAAGGCGACGAGAATGACCGCCAGGGCGATAAGGGAATAGAGGATCGTCTGTTCCGTCTGCTTCTTTTGCAGGTATGCGGCGTCTTCCTTCTCGAACTGGGCGCTTCGGTCAAACCTTATATTGAGTACGCTAACGGAATCGCCCCGGGCGCGCTGATAGCCGATGGCGTCCTGAACGGCCTTTGCCGCCGCTTGAAGCTCCTCAGCCTCAATGGACTGGTATTCCCGCTCGATGGAACCGTTCTTAACGATAAATTGGCCGTTTTCGTCCCGTTTTTTAATCCAGGTTCCGTCAATATTCACCGAAACTGTCCTTCTTCCCATGGAGGGGCTGACGGTTTCGGTAGTATCCCTTTGACCCACAAGCTCGTTCTGTTTGACGATGGACTGCTCTGAAAGGCCGTAGAGATTTGACATGTCCTTGTAGGCCGGGGCGGTTTGCCCTTCCACCCCCGCAGGTCCCTCGGGATTGAAGCCGGACCCTTGCCACCGGGTGGTAGAGGTTTCCGAGGAGAGGGTAACGGAGGGAACGATCTGGGAATCGTCATAGGGGGTTTCCGGATTGTCCGGTTTTATGGTAGTGGGAAGGTAATCCCGCTGCTGCACGGACTTGTCGGACATGTCCATGTCGATCTTGATGTTGAGGTCCCGAACGCGGTCGATTCCGTAGATCTGCTGAAGGGCCCCGAGAATCTTCGCGCGGTACTGCGCCTCAAGCTGGGCAATGAGCTTTTGCTCCTTCTCGATCCTGGTAAGCCGGTCCCATTCCTTCATGCCCTCGAAATCGTTGAGCACGTTTCCCGAGCTGTCGGCAATGGTGATATTGGAATCCTGAAGGCCTTCAACCGCGAATTTGAGTATTTTCTGGATTCCTTCGACCTTTTTCCGGTTTGCGGTTATGTCGCTGCCCGGCTTCGGATAGAGAACGACGCTGGCGGTTACGGGATTCTGGTCTTCCGTGAACAGGGTGGTTTCGGGCATGTTTACGACCACGCTCGCGTCGTCCACGTCTTCCAGGGCCTTGATGTGCTGCCGTACTTCCTCAATGATCGCGCGCCGTTTATTCACGTTCCGCTCAAAGTCAGTAACGGTCCACCGCTCAATGTCGAACAATGCCCAGGGATCGACGTTCTGGGGAATGAGGTCTTCCCGTATAAGAATGGAGCGCATCCGCCGGGCGGTGGCCTCGTCGGGAACGGAAATGATTCCGGTGGCGGATACGGAGCTGTGCACGTTTTCTTCGTTGAGCCGGACGATTATCGCGTCGCGTTTGGTCTCATCGGTGATGGGCGTGTCGATAAGGGGCACCATGGCGGGCGCCGATGAAACGGATAGGAGGACGACGATGCCGACGATCGCGGCAGCCGCTACGCCGCCGAGAATCAGCTTCTGGACGAGCGTCCACTTTCCCCATAATCCGGTAATTTGCGAAACTATGCGTTTCACCCATTCGTTCATGTTACCCTCCCGTTACAGAACGAACCTGTCGCTATATTAATGCGTTATACTATCATACTATAACGCATTATTATAGCACGTTTTACCGGGTTGTGGTAATTTCGTTCCAGCCTTTGATTACGCGGTCGATCACGGTCTGGGCAATCTTGAGGGAAAGATTGGCCTCGGCCATGGCGATCGTAACGTCATGCACGTCCACCGATTCCGGGTCGACAATCAACTGCTGCGCGATTTCCTCGCTCTTGGTCTGCTTCGCGTTCATGGCGTCGAAGGCGCCGAGGAGGGTTTGCTCAAAGCTCGCGGTTTCGCCGCGTACCGCCGTGTCGACCATGTCGGTGTTAGAAACCATGCGGCTGCGGAAATTGTCGACCTTTACGGGGGTGATTTCCATTTATGACTACCTTCCGATCTCGAGGGCCCGGGAGAACATCTCCTTGGAACCCTGAATGACCGATGAATTGGCTTCATAGGACCTAGAGGCGGAAATGAGATCCACCATTTCGGTCACGATATTCACGTTGGGATACTCGACGTAACCCGCCTTGGGACCGCTTTTAATGGCGTCGGGATGGGTAGGATCGTAGACGAGCCTAAGCTCGGAATTGTCCTTTTCCACCGCCGCGACCTTTACCCCGGAACCCAAACCCCGCTCGAGCTCCGAAGGGGTGAAGGGGGTTCTCCAGTCTATGCCCTCGTCGCGCTGGGATAGCACCACCCGTGCCCTTCGGAAGGCCCCGCCTTCCTGGGTGCGCGTGGTGGAAGCGTTGGCAATGTTGTCGGATATGACGTCGGTCCGCAGCCGTTCGGCGGACATTCCCGTGGCGGCTATGTTTATGCTGGTAAAAAGTCCCATCCTCGGTTACCTCCGCTTACTTGAGCACTGAATTGACCTGGGAGAACTCAAAGCTCTCGATCTGGGTCATAAGCTGATAGTTCATCTGGATCTTGAGGAGATTCATGGCTTCTTCCTCGGGATCCACGTTGTTGCCGTTCGCTTTTGCCGTGGTCAGGTAATCGAGAACCCGGCGGGGCTCCACCGAGCGGTAATCGATGACCCCGTCGGATTTAATGTGCCTTTCGTCCGCGGTGGCAAGCTCAAACTGCCCCCTGGCGTTAACCTCCGAGTCGAGGGCGCGCTTGAGTTCGCTCTCGAAATTGACCGAGGTGCGCTTGAAGTTCGGCACTTCCGAATTGGCCAGATTGTTGGCCGACACTGTATACCGGAGGGTATTCACGTCCAGGGCTCGGTGCAAGAGATCGGTGGTCTTGGTAAATCCGTTGATCATGGCTTTCTCCCGTTATTATTGTCGGCTGCCGCGAGGGGGGGATTTAGCAAAAGACTACAGGATATAGCGGGAAAGGTCTTGATCCTGCACGACACCCTTGAGTTTTTCGTCCACGTAGTCCACGGATACCCGTATCGTCTGACCCGAAAGCTCATTCGCCTCGAAGGAAACCTCCTCCAAAAGGGTTTCCATGATCGTGTGGAGCCTCCGGGCGCCGATGTTCTCCATGCGGGAGTTCACCTCCGCCGCGAGGAAGCTCATCCGGCGGATGGCATCCTCCGAAAAATCCAGGGTTACGCCCTCGGTTGAAAGAAGTTCCGAATATTGGCGTATGAGCGCGTTTTTCGGTTCCGTGAGTATTCTCCGGAAGTCATCTTCGGAAAGGGATTCCAGCTCCACCCGAAGGGGAAAGCGTCCCTGGAGTTCGGGTATGAGATCGCTTGGCTTCGACACGTTAAAGGCCCCGGCGGCGATAAAGAGGATATGGGTGGTGTCTACAACGCCCCATTTTGTGTTTACGGCGGACCCTTCGATAATCGGGAGGATATCACGCTGCACGCCCTCCCGGGACACGTCTTGGCCACCTCCCCGGTCGCTCTTCCCCGCTATCTTGTCTATTTCGTCTATAAAGACGATGCCTGACTGCTCAACCCGGTTCTTCGCCTCGGCGGCAACCGTTTCATGGTCAACGATACGGTCCAGCTGTTCCGCTATCAGTATCTCCCGTGCTTCCCTGACCGTCGCGGATCTCCGCTTCGATTTCCCCCCCGTAATGAGGTTGGTTATATTGGCTACGCTCATTTCCAGGTCTTCCAGGTTGGAGGATCCGGCGAATACCTCGAACGACGGCATGCCGCCCTTCTGCACCGTGATTTCGACGGTTCTGTCCTCGAGCTTCCCTTCCCGAAGCATGGCCCTGAATTTCTCGCGGGTATGGTCCCCCTCGGTCCCGCTGCCTTGAACGCCGACGGGGAGTTTTATCGCCGGGGAATCCCCCGTATCGGAACTGCCGGGCGCCTTTCTGAGGCCCGGAAGAAGCAGATCCAGAAGCTGTTCCTCCGCCCGGCGTTCGGCTTCATCCTTTAAATTGGCCTGCATCTCGGTCTTGACCATGCCGTATCCGACCGCCATGAGGTCCCTAATCATGGACTCCACGTCCCTGCCGACATATCCGACCTCGGTATACTTGGTAGCCTCGACCTTCAGAAAGGGAGCTCCGCAAAGCTTTGCGAGACGCCGGGCAATCTCGGTCTTCCCCACGCCGGTAGGACCGATCATGAGGATGTTTTTCGGGGCAATCTCGTCCCGAACGTCCTCGCTCAGCCTAAGCCTTCGGGTTCTATTCCGCAAGGCGATGGCCACTGCCCTTTTAGCCTTGCCCTGACCGATAATATACCGGTCCAGCTCGGCCACGATCTCCCTCGGCGTCATTCCTTCCAGAGCTTCCATGGATTACAGTTCCTCCACCATGATTGAGTCGTTCGTGTAAATGCAGATTCTCGCGGCGATTTCCAGGCTTTTGCGGGCAATATCCGCGGCGCTTAACTCGGAGTCCTCAAGATAGGCCAGGGACGCTGCGTAGGCGTAATTCCCCCCGGAACCTATGGCAAGCACGCTTTCCGCGGGCTCAATGACGTCGCCGGTACCGGAAATCAGCAGGGTTTTATCCTTGTCCGCCACCAGCAGAAGGGCCTGAAGGTTCCTCAGGGCCTTGTCGGTTCTCCAATCCTTGGCGAGCTCTACCGATGCCCTCGTTAGGTCACCCGCATATTCCTTGATACGCGACTCGAACCGCTCAAGGAGGGTAAATGCGTCGGCAGTCGCTCCGGCAAAGCCCGTGAGAATTCTCCCGTCGTAAATCTTGCGTATTTTTTTCGCGTTGGGTTTCACGACGGTTTCACCCATTGTTACCTGTCCGTCGCCGGCCATGGCAACCTTGCCGTTCTTGCGGACCGCGAGAACCGTGGTGCTTCGAATCTCAATGCCCTTCATGGGTCGCTCCTTTATCCGTGGGGATGGGCCCGGTGATACAGCTTGCGAAGCCGTTCCCGGGAGACATGGGTGTATCGTTGGGTTGTGGAGACGCTGGAGTGCCCGAGCATTTCCTGAACCACCCTGATATCCGCTCCCCCCGCGAGGAGGGTCGTTGCGAAGCTGTGCCTGAGTGAATGGGGGGTAATAGCGCGAAGGGAGGGATCCCCCTGGGTATAGGAGGCCAGAATGTACTGAATACCGCGTACCGAAAGGGGCCGTCCCCTGGCGGAAAGGAAGAGAGCCCTGCTGACCCTGTCGTTTTCCGAATGCTTGCGCGCCACGGAGGCGCGCTCCGCCAAATAGTCCCGAAGGGCTATCGCCGCCTGAGAGGAAAAAAAGACCCGCCGCTCCTTCTTTCCCTTTCCCATAACGACCGCGGAACGGTAATCGGGACTCAAATCGGCAAGCTTTAGCGACGCTACCTCTGACACGCGGCACCCCGAGGTATACATGACGAGGAAGAGGGCCTTATCGCGGGAAGGCCATGAAGAGGCCTTAACGTCGGATGACGGCACCCGATCGCTTAGGTTTTCCGGGAGGCTGCAGAGCCGGTTAGCCTCCTCGGGAAACAGGAAGCTCGGCAGTTTACGGTCGGTTTTAAGGTTTCCCACGTCCAATGCGGGGTTGTCCTTGCGGACCCCGAACCTAACCAGGTAGCGAAAGAAGCCGCGTACCGCCGCAAGGGTTCGATTGACGCTTCCGGGGTCGTAGCCGGATTCGCTTAGGCTCGCCACGAAAAGCATGACGTTCCTCCCGTCCGCATCGGCGGGATCGTCGCTCCCGCAAAAATCCTCAAAGAGCCTTAGATCCCTCCGGTAGGCCGATAGGGTTCGGGGCGAGAGGTTCCTCACCCCTGCGAGGTAGGAAAGGTACTCCTCGACCCGGGCTTTCATTCCTCTCCGTCCGTGTCCTGGGAGGTATCGGGAACCTCGTCGCTGGTGTGGAGATAATCGCACTCCGGGTTTATGCACGACTTAAAGGAACCGTTCTTCTTGTCGAATTTTTCCACGAGAAAGTGACCGCACTTCGGGCATGTCGCATTGATGGGCTTGAAATGGGAAATAAAATCGCATTCGGGATACTTGGTGCATCCGTAGAATTCCTTGCCCCTTCCCTTGGTGCGACGGGCCACGATCTCCCCGCCGCATCCCGGCCGGGGACATTTTGCCAAGGGGATTGAGCGCGTATTGCGGCACTCGGGAAATCCTGAGCAGGCGAGAAAGAAGCCGAAGCGGCCGAGTTTTTTCAGCATGGGCTTTCCGCATACCTCGCAAACGTACTCGGTGGACTCGTCAAGGCGTCCTTTCAGGCTCCCAAGGTTATTCATGACCTCATCCACCCGGTCCTTGAAGGGACCGTAGAAGGTGCCGATCATGCTGGGCCATTCAATGCGGTCCTCCTCCACCTCGTCGAGGTCCCCCTCGATACGGGCGGTAAAATTGACGTTCACCACCGACGGGAAATACTCTACCAGGATCTCGTTGATGATCCTGCCAAGCTGGGTAGGAACGAGCTGCTTATTCGAGCGGGTTATGTAATACCGCTCCAGCAGTACGGAGATGATGGGCGCATAGGTGGAAGGCCGACCGATCCCCTTTTCTTCCAAGGTTTTTACTATGGAGGCATCGGTGTATCGGGCAGGACCCTGGGTAAAATGCTGTTCCGGCTGGAAATCCCTGACTTCCAGGGTCTCGCCCACCGAAATTTCCGGGAGGGTATGTTCCTTCTCTTCCTTGGAAATCAAGGTCTTCAGAACCTTATAGAACCCCTTCTCGAAGACCCGGGTACTGGAAATCCTGAATACCGCCTCCCCCGCGGCGATGTCTATGCTGGAGGTTCGGCTGCGGGCGTTTGCCATCTGACTGGAAACGAAGCGTTCCCAAATGATGGTGTAAAGCCTCAGCTGATCCCGGGTGAGATACTCTTTCACGTACTCCGGGGTATAATTTACGTAGGTAGGTCGTATCGCCTCATGGGCGTCCTGGGCCTTCTTTTCCACGGAGTATTCAATCGCCTCGGGAGGGAGTTCGGCGGGGAATTTCTCCCCGATCCACTTTCGAACTTCCTCCAGGGCCACCGTCGAGATTCGCACCGAGTCCGTTCGCATGTAAGTAATGAGTCCCACCCGGGTTGATCCGATATTGATGCCCTCATAAAGCTGTTGGGCGATTTGCATGGTTTTCTTGGAGGTGAAACCCAGGCGGTTCGCGGCCATCTGCTGAAGTTTGGACGTGGTAAAGGGCGCCTTGGGGCGTATGGTTTTCTCGCTGGTCTTTATGTCCGTCACGATGCAGTCGCTGTGCCTGATCTCCTCGATGATGGCAAGCACGGATTTCTCGTTGGCCAGTTCCGGCTTTTCGCCGCGGTAGAGCACTAACTGGGAGGTAAAGTTATGGCGCCCTTTGTGGAACTCCGCGTCCAGGGTCCAGTACTCCTCGGGAATGAAATTCTCGACCTCCGCTTCCCGCTCGCAGATAAGCCTGAGGGCTACCGACTGGACTCTCCCCGCGGATAGGCCGTTTTTCACTTTCTTCCACAACAGGGGAGAGAGGTTGTATCCCACCAGGCGGTCCAAAACCCGACGGGCTTTCTGGGCATTCACCTTGGACTCGTCTATGTCCATGGGATGCCGCACCGCGTCCTTTATTGCCTGAGGGGTTATTTCGTTAAAGACGATCCTGTGGATGGGCACGTCGTTTTTAGCCGAGATCGAATTCCGCAAATGCCAGGCTATAGCCTCCCCTTCGCGGTCATTATCACTTGCGAGAAGCACTTCCTTAGACTTCTTTGCGTCCCCCTGCAGTTCCTTAAGAAGTTTCGCCCTTCCCCTCACGGTAATGTACTCGGGCTGAAAGCCGTTATCGATATTTATGGCTATGCGGGACTTCGGCAAGTCGATCAGATGCCCCATGGACGCTTTTACCACATATCCCGAACCGAGATATTTCTCGATTGTTTTTGCCTTTGCCGGGGACTCCACGATAACGAGGGTCTTTGCCGCGGGTTTCTTCTTTTGAGCCGGCTTTTTTACCGCCATACGCATAACTCCTGGGAACCCTGACCTCTGAGTCCTGTTGACTCGAAGGCAACGATTCCATTGGTTTACTTTCTATCGATTCAGGTTTGAGAAGACTCCCGAAGCAGCTTCCTGTCCCGGCAGAATCGCTCAAATCGAGAAGGAGCTGATTCTGTCCGATCCCGGCATAGGAGTCTACATCGACGCGGTTTCGGGGTCTTTCCAAAGCCGCGAGCAACTCCGATGCCCCCGACACCGCTTGCGCGCCCTGTTTATGGAGGCCCGCGGTGCCGGCGCCCCTCCTGCTCGACAGGGCTGCGGTACACACGAACACGTCGCGCCCCTGTTCCAGGGCGAAATCCGCCGTTATGAGCGCGCCGGACCTTTCAGGGGCCTCAACCACCAAAAGGGCCCGGGACAGCCCCGCAATTATCCTGTTCCGCTGGGGGAACCGGTATTTCAGAGGAGCCTCTCCCGGAGGATACTCTGAAATCACGCAGCCGCCCCGGGCCAGCAGCGCCCCGGCCAAGCGTTGGTTGCTTCGGGGATAAAGCCGATCGGGGCCGCACGCGAGAACCGCCACCGAAGGCGCTCCGCCGTCTACGTTGCCCCGGTGCGCAAGGGCATCGATACCCCTCGCGAGCCCTGAAACGACGGCAACTCCCGCTTGAGCGAGCTCGGCGCCGAACCTAGCGGCGGCGAGAGCTCCGTCCCCTGAGGGACTTCGGGTTCCGACCACCCCTATGAGGGGTTTTTCCGGGTCCGGTAACGTCCCTCGGTAAAAGAGGGCAAAGGGCGGATCCGGTATCTCGCGCAACAAGGGAGGGTACCATGAAGAAAGGTATCCCACCGTTCCGATTGAATACCGTTCCATGAGGGAAAGGTCCCGCTCGACAACCGCTTCGATATCAGAAGGCAGCCATTCCGAACGCCTTACCGGAGAACAGGTCAATTGCCGAATATCATCTATTGAAAGTACTGTAAGCGCTCGAAGATTGTCAAGTTTTTTCAGAAGTTCCACTTTCTGCGGCATCCGCAGCGAAGAGCGGACGAGACCAAGCAGCAACTCAAGGCTGGCCATAGGATTGTTCCAGGACGAAGGCCTTATTGTCTTGGGCTTCCTGCCGTTTCCCGTCGCTCTTCGTGGTCTCCAGAACCCGGTCGTACATGGCGACCGCGTCTTCCGCCCTTCCGACGGAATAATAAGCCCGGGCGAGAATCATCATCCCGTCGGTATTCTTTTTTTCCACATCCAGAACGGTTTCCAACAGGGGTATGGCTTTCGAGGGTTCATCCCGTTCAAATACGTAGAGCACCGACAGACCATAGAGGGCGCGGACAAACCGGGGTTCCAGTTCGATAGCCCGGCGATATGCCGACTCGGAAAGATCAAGATAGCGCAGTCGATCCCGTTCGGTTCCGGTAAGATCGTAGTCAAAGGCCGATTTCGACATAAAGCCTGCGCATAAACCGATATAGTAATAGAGATTTTGATTCTCGGGATAGAATTCCGCGGCGAGCCTAAAATTTTCCAGGGCTTTTCCGTACATCTTCGTGTCGAGGTACCGGATTCCCAGAAGCTTATACCATACCCCGACGCGAATGTCCGCATTGATAATGTCCTCAACGCGGGATTGATACTTCTTGATGGCTTCCTCAAGCTCTTCTTTAGTGGAAGGATTGGAGACACCCTCCTCCAAGGCCTGCATTCGCCGGATCTGATTTGAGTTCGGCCCGCAGGAAGTGAACGTTAGAAAGGCTGTCACGGCAGCTACAGCGGCTACTGCGAAAAGGGTATAGGGAGCGCTTTTCTTCATGGTTTTTCCTCCGAATCATTTATGTCCCCCAATTGGCGGGGTGCCTGAAAAGAATCGAAAATGTCCCGATGATAGAGTTCCAGGGTATCGTTCTCAAGATGGGTGTAGATCTGGGTCGTGGCCAGGTCCGCGTGGCCAAGAAGTTCCTGAACCGAGCGGAGGTCCGCCCCGCCCGACAGGAGATGGGTTGCGTAGGAGTGCCGCAGGGTATGAACCTTCGACGTGATACCGGTTTTTGCCTCCAGTTCCTGTAGCAGGTACCATATTCCCTTCCTGGACAGCCTGCCGCCCCTGGCGTTTACGAAGAGTGCCTGAGACCGTTTTCGGCCCAAAATCACCTGTCGGGAATCCGAAAGGTACCGCTTCAGCCATTCGGCGGCGGCGGCGCCGAATGGCAGCATCCGTTCTTTTCCGCCCTTGCCCCGCACGAAAACAAACCTTTCTTCCATGCGAATGTCGGACAACGAAAGGCTCACGGCCTCGCTCGAGCGGAGACCGCATGAATAGATAAGCTCAAACAGGCAACGATCCCGGATACCGAGGGGACCCGTCGTGTCAATGGAGGAGAGAAGCGAATCAACCTGGTCGGGGGAGAGTACGCGCGGAATAGTGAACTCCCGCCGAGGGCTTTCAAGCGCCGCGGAGGGGTCTTCCTTACGATATCCGGAAACCTTAAGCCACCTGAAAAAGGAACGAACCGCCGCCGTATCGCGGGCCAGGGTCTTACCGGAAATTCCTGAGTTGGCGCGGGTTTCCATGAAGGCTACGCAATCCGAATCCTGGGCGGACAAGGGATCCCTTCCCCGCTCGCTGAGCCAAGAAACCAAAGATTCCGTTACCTGACGATAGGTAGCGGCGGTTAACGGGGCCCGTCCCCTTCCGGAGACGAGCCACGCTGCATGAAGCCGCGGCAGGGGGTTCGTCAGCTTTGTACCTTCTGCTGGATCCGAACCACCGTCGGCGTATCGAGATCGTCGTTCGCCCCGGGCAGCCCCACGGATCCGTTGCCGATACCGCTTCGGGTACCGAGTCCGGCGGCGGGTTTGGGGTTGCTCTTATGAACCCGCTTCCATTCCTCATTGGACATAAAATCGCCGAAATCCGCCGTAGCGGTGCGTTCCGCTGAGGCCTTTTGGGGAACGCGGTCGAAGGAGGTTTGGTATGCATTCGCCACGAATCCCGTAGCGATGACGGTCACGCTTATACGGTCTCCCATCGAATTATCAATGGCCGTCCCGTAGATAATGAGGGCGTCGGGATCCGCATTGGCGGTGACGATCTTGACGATCTCTTCAACCTCCATGAGGGTCATATCCTCGTTACCGGTTATGTTGATAAGTATATGATTGGCGCCTTCGATATGGGAGTCTTCAAGAAGGGGGTTATTGATCGCGTCCGTAGCGGCGTCCACCGCCCGGTTGTCGCCCTCGCCCAGCCCGATTCCCATAATCGCGTCGCCCTGCCCTTCCATGGTCGTCTTTACGTCCGCAAAGTCGATATTAATAATGCCGGGGACGGTTATGAGATCCGATATTCCTTGAACGGCCTGTCTGAGAACGTCGTCGGCCATAACAAAAGCCTCCCGGATGGGAGTCTTGCGGTCCACGAGTTTCAATAGGTGTTCGTTGGGAATGACGATAAGGGTATCTACGGATTCACGAAGCTTCGCGATTCCTTCCTCGGCAAGTTTCTGCTTAGCCTTACCCTCAAAGTTGAAGGGCTTTGTCACGATTCCGACGGTCAGGGCCTTTTGCTCCCGGGCTATGCGGGCGATGATGGGAACGGCGCCTGTCCCGGTGCCCCCGCCCATACCGGCGGTAACGAATACCATATCCGACCCTCTGAGGGCATTGGCAATGGTTTCCGTATCCTCCACAGCCGCCTTTTCCCCCACCTCGGGCTTGCCGCCGGCGCCGAGACCGCCGGTTAACTTGGTTCCGATCGCGAGTTTCGTCGGAGCATTAGAGTAATTAAGGGCCTGCAAATCCGTATTCGCCACGAGGAAGTCCACATTTTGCAAGCCGCAGGCCATCATGCGGTTAACGGCGTTGGAACCGCCGCCGCCCGCGCCGACCACCTTGATTACGGTGGGACAGAGCTCCCGCTTTTCTACCACTTCAAAGTTCATCAGTCTTCCCCTCCCAGAAAAAACCAGTACCTCAAGATTATACTATCGCGCTTTTAGAAAAATTCCTTCAGCCAGCCCTTAATCCGGCCCATCCAGGGCTGGGCTGGGGTTTCCGCGGGCTCGGGTTCCCTCATCTCGCTAACCGACCTCTCGTGGGCCGATAAGACAAGGCCGAGGACGGTCGCGTAATCAGGCCCCCGATATTCGCCGATAAGCCCCCCAAAATTCCCCGGAATGCCTATTCTTACCGCCTGGGTATTGAAGATGGTGGACGCCAATTCCACGACGCCCGAAAGCTGGGCGCCTCCTCCGGTAATGATCACGTTGCCTGAAAGGGGGCGCGACTTGAGGATCGGGTCAATCTTGCTCTTGATGATACGGAATATCTCTTCCATCCGGGGCTGCACGATCTCGCATATCTCGGAACGGGGAATAACGACGGGGGGGCGGCCGCCTACGCCGGGCAGAATCACTTCCTCATGGTCCTCGATCAAGTCCATCCAGCAGCAGCCAGCCTCGAGCTTAATCCTTTCGGCGGTTTCCAGGGAAATGCCCTTCACCACCGAAATATCGTTGGTGACCTGAATGCCGCCGACAGGGATCACCGAGGTCATAAGCGGCGCCCCGCCGGAAATCACGAGGACATCGGTGCTCCCGCCGCCAAGATCGATCAGGACGGAGCCGAGCTCCCGTTCCTCCGGGCTCATTACCGCCTTCGCGGCTGCTAGGGAATGAAGCATATACTCGTCTACGGAAAGGGAGGCGCGGTTGACGCATTTTACGACGTTTTGTATAGAGGTAACCGAGGCCGTGACGATATGGACCTCCGCCTCTAGCCGTACGCCGATCATGTTCCGCGGGTCCTTAATGCCCCGTTCGTCGTCTACTATATAGGATTGGGGGATGACGTGAAGCACCTGCCGATCCATGGGAATGACCACCGCCTTAGCGGCATCGATAACCCGGGTAATATCGTCCGAACCGATGATCCTGTTATCGCGTCCCTTAGCGGTGACCGCGACTACCCCGCGGGAATTAATACCGTCGATATGGGTTCCGCCGACGCCTACCATGCACCGCGAGACCTCGGTGCCGGACATAAGCTCCGCGGCCTCAACGGCCTGGGAGATTGCCCTGACGGTATTCTCGATATTTACTACCACGCCCTTCCGGAGACCAGTGGAAGGGCTGGTGCCCACGCCGGTAACCTGAAAGACGCCCGCATCGGTAACGTCGCCGATGACGGCCCTTACGCGGCTGGTTCCAATATCGAGACCGACGACGACGTCGCTCAAATCACGCCCCCTTCACCTTGTACGCGACCGTTCCCGCCCGAATATCAATTTCGTCGATGTCAAGGCTTAAATCGCCGATCACGTCAAGTACAAGCATCATATACTGAATCGCGTCTTCATTCAACGCCTTATCCGTGAGAACCCTTACGGGGGCATGTACGGGATACAGCATGAGATCGTAGCCGCCGTAGGGTTTTTCCACGACCTTGATCTCGGAGAGAGACGAGAGAAGCACCGGACGATCCTGTTCCAGCGCCTCGATCTGGGCGAGCAGCGGCTTAAGGGCGGGATTGAGGCGTTGCCCCGCCACGGGATTGTCAAACCTGGGACCGGTCAGGAGAGGAAGATTAGAGGATTCTTCAGAGACCGCTCCGATGCGGAATGCGACGCCGTTCCGGTCGATTTCAACGGGAACGGTACGGCCGTCCCTGGTGCCATAGGTGAGCGCCACGGGAACCCGTTCAACAACCGTGAAAAGGACCTTATCGGGGAATCGCTTCTGCACCGTGACGGATTCGAAGAGCGGACAGGCGGCCAGCTTCGACGCCGCTTGCGCCGTATTGAATCGAAGCCATTTTTCCGTGCCCGTGATGCCCGCCAAGGCGCACAACTCATCCATTCCCACGGATCGAGCGCCCCTAACCTCCACCCGAACGTCCGCTCCCGAAGGAACCACTACAAGGTAAAAGGCCATTTCGAGAGCGAGAAAGGCCATGAGCACGCCTGCCAAAACCTTCAGCAGCAAAGATTTGCCGTCGACTGCCTCGTTACCCGTCAGGCTTCCGCCGTATACAGCCTCATGCATATCCAATCTCCTCCCCGGAAGGTTTCCGTGAAACGTTTATTACTAGCCCGCACAGGCTCAGCGTCACCAACAAAGACGACCCGCCGGATGAAAAAAACGGAAGCGGGATTCCCGTCGCGGGAAAGGCACGAACCACGACCCCGCAATTCAGTATCGACTGCAAGAATATGACGAGGGAGGCCCCAAGTCCCGCGAGGGTCCGAAAGCGATCAGAACTGGAAAGGCTAACCATTACGGAGCGCGCGAACAGGGCGATTAACGCGGAAAAATACAAGAGCACCCCCATAAACCCCATCTCCTCCGCCCACGCGGCAAAGATGAAGTCCGACTGAACTTCGGGAATGCCCGTAAGCTTACGTATACCGTTACCCAGGCCCAAACCCCAAAATCCCCCGCCAGAAAGGGCATCGAGAGAGGCTTTCACCTGATATCCGGACCCTAAGGGATCCCGGTCAGGGTGAAGGAAAGCCATTATTCGTTCCATTCGGTATTCCCGGGTCAAAACCATAAGGGCCGCCATTGGAAGCGTGAGAATGAGGAACATACCAAACCAACGCAACCCTACCCCCCCTAAGAAGAACATCGAGAGGGCTATGACAAGGATAAAAAAGGTCGTGGAAAAATCATTCTCCAGGTAAATAAGCATGAGAAAAAGGGCGGTCATAAACGAGGCTGGATAAACCGATACCCTCGGATCGTCCAACCGGTCGTATTTTTTCGCGAATAGATTGGCCAGGAATAAAACCAGGGTGAGCTTTACCAATTCCGAGGGCTGGAAGGTATAGGAGCCAATGCCGAACCAGCGGGAAGCCCCGTTTTTCGTAATCCCCACCACCGGAAAGAACGGAAGGAGCAAAAAGACAATCGTGACCGCCACCATGAGAGGAAGCTGTTTACGGATCCAATCCAGGCTAATGGAGGCGAAGAGGGTCATGACCACGAGAGCGACACCTAGGTTTATAGCTTGCCTTACGACGAAATAGAGAGGATCCCCGAAGACCCGTTCCGCGTAGCCCAAGCTTCCTGAATAGAGCGTCGTCAATCCCAAGCCGCAAAAGAAGAGAATAAGCAGGATCAGGGGGACGTCGGCCCTTTCCCCATAGCGGTTTCGTTCCGCCGACAGGACCCTGTTACGCATGGGAGGAGCCTCCTGAGTACCCCGGAACAATCGAGGGCAGCGTCCTTTCAAGGGCCATACCCCGCGATCCCTTAAGGAATACCAAGTCTCCTTCTTCGATTACGGCTAACAGGATTCGATTTAGCTCTTCCATGGAACCGCAAAGTTCCACGTCCATGCCGGCCCAGTCGCAACGGCGCCCCGCGGATAACATGTCGTCCCCAAAAAGAAGCACCTGATCCGCGTCGGAACGGGATACGAGGGCGCAGATTCGATCATGTTCACGCTCCGATTCGTCCCCAAGCTCAAGCATGGAACCTAGGACCAGCACCTTTTTCCCGCGCCACGGAAGGGATGAATAGAACTCCAGGGCCTTTTCCATGGAATCGGGGTTCGCGTTATAGCAATCCACGATTACGGTACGTCCCTGTTCGCGGAGAACTTGAGCCCTTCCGAACAGGGGGGTTACGCCTTCCAAGCCCTTCTTGATTTCATCCGGCTCAAGGCCCGCATGCTCCGAAACGGAGATCGCGCCCAGGGCATTCATCAAATTATAGGGTCCCGGCAGGGGGAACCGAATTTTTAATCCGCGATACGCGATAAGGGTTCCGTCAATTCCTAAATCCTCAGAACCTTCGAAACCCTGAGTGGAAAACCTGCCGTAGGTTTCCACCCGGCCCGAGTGAACCTGAGAGAGGAATGCGGTCCACTCGTCTCTTTCAGGCACAAAACCCACGCAGGTATCGGAAAAAAAACCAAATATGGATTTTTTTTCCTCAGCAATCGCTGCCTTTGAGCCGAGAATTCCGATATGGGCAGTGCCGATGTTTGTGATCAAGGCGAGATCCGGAGAAAGCACCTGCGCTATTTCCCTTATCTCTCCCCGGCGGTTCATTCCAAGCTCAAAAATACCGACCTCATGATGGTCTCTAATTGAAAAAACCGACAAGGGAAGGCCCGTCTCCGAATTAAGGTTGCCCTCGTTCATCACGACCTTATAACGCTGCTGAAACAGCGAGGCAAGGATCTCCTTGCATGTGGTCTTTCCGCTGGAACCGGTTACGCCAATGCGGAGGAGATTAGGAAATTTTGCCCTATAGAACCTGGCGGCGTCCTGCAGGGCCCTTAGGGTATTCTCAACGGCGATAACGCACGCTGAATGACGAGCCGCAAGTTCGCGGTAGAGCCCTCCATCTTTCTTCGCGTGCAGGTTATCGATAAATACGGCTGAGGCGCCTGATTCGAGGGCGGTACGAACGTAAGCGTGACCGTCCTGGAATTCTCCGATCAGGGGCACAAAAAGAGAGCCCGCGACTACAGCCCTGCTATCCGTGGCTACCGCAGAAATACCCACGGCGGAAGACCCGTTCGCGAGAATCGAGCCCTCCACCGCAGAGGCGAGTTCATCAAATGTCAAAAGGACGCTCGAATCACCCACCGAGGCCCCCCTTCTTCAAGGCAATTCTGAGAATTTCATCCTTCCTTGCCTTGCGCATGGAAAGTTCCGACTGGGCAACCCGCTCGATCCTCTCCGGGGTACTTAAAAGTGAAATACTGGAAATAAGATGCTTATTGGCCTTAATGACGTCATCCTGACTTTTTTCAACCCTGTAGATTTCCCGCTCTAGGGAGGCATAGCGGGAAGCCTGGACCGTGGCAAAAAAAAGCATGAGGGGTATGGATACTACGGCCAAGGCGGATACCAGATTTTTCATTGCGCTGCATTCTCCCCATAGGGTATCTTCCGAACCACCCGTAGATGGGCGCTTCTGGAAGGCGAGTTTCGGTCAATTTCATCCTGCGTGGCGGAAACGGCCTTCCGGGTCAATAACTCCACCTCGGGCTTACCCCCGCACTTACATATCGGCACTTCGGGCGGGCAAGTACAGGCCTTGCTTTTGTCCCGGAAAAAGTTTTTCACGATTCGGTCTTCGAGGGAATGAAAGGTTATGACCCCCAGGCGGCCGCCGGGGGCGAGTACGGACAAAGCCAAAGAGAGCAGCCTTGGCAGGCGGTCAAGCTCTTCGTTGACGGCTATCCTCAAGGCTTGAAAGGTTTTTGTGGCAGGATGGATCCTTCCATGCCGGTACTGAGCCGGCACGGCTGAAAAAACGCAGTCCGCCAGGGATTTTGCCGTGGCGAAGGGGGCGTTTCGGCGCGATTCGCAGATTGCCCTCGCTATGCGCCGGGAGTACTGCTCCTCCCCGTATTGATAGATTAGGTCGGCCAACTCAGCCTCGCGCATACGATTGACAAGATCCGCGGCGCTTTCTCCCGAAGAGGGGTCAAGGCGCATGTCCAAGGGCTCGTCCGAGCGGAAGCTGAATCCCCTCCCGGATTTCTCGTAATGGAACAGGGATATTCCCAGATCGATGAGGATTCGGTCTGGCCTCTTCTCGTTTTCGGGATATTCGCGAAAAAAAACGTCAGACCAACCGGGATAAAAGACCATCCGATCCCCGAATGGGGCGAGACGTTCACGGGCCCTGGCCTGTATGCGCACGTCCGCGTCAATTCCGATAATCCTGAGGTTTGGGTATGCCGAAAGGAAAGCCTCCGAATGCCCGCCCTCTCCCAGGGTACCGTCAACCATGAGCGAGTTCTCGGCGTCGGGGGCGAGATATTCGAGGCATTCGTTCAACAGGACAGAAGTATGAACTATTTCCATGTTTCCCTAGAGACAGATACTTCCCAAGCCCTCTGTGGCCTCGCGAAAATCCGCCTCGCTCTCCCCCAAGTACTTATCATATTCTTCCGAGTCCCAAAGCTCGAAATACTTGTTTATTCCCAAAAAAATGCATTCCTTCCCGAGGCCCGCAAACTCGCGAAGGCTCTGCGGGATGGAGATGCGGCCCGTTTTATCGATCTCGACTGTCTGGGCTGGCGCGATCAGACGTCTGAGAACCGACCGTGATTGGGACTGAAACAGGGATGCCGATTCCATGACCTTATCGGACAGAATCTTCCACTGATCAGGGGGAAAGAGCCACAGACAGCGGTCTATTCCGCGCGTCAGGATAAGCGATGCCTCCGGTAGTTCCGACCGCAACTTGACAGGGAACATGATCCGTCCCTTTTCGTCTAAGGTGTTGCGATACTCTCCGGTCAACAGGTTAGCATCCACTTTTTACTACTTTCTCCCACTTTTTACCACGATTACTTCATTTTACCACCAAAATTCCGAATGTCAACAGGTTTTGGAAAAATATGCCGAAAATCTCTACCACCCCTTGCGGTTTACGCATTCACCCCTTTCGGGATATAGTCTGACCATGACCCTCTATGAGTTTTACGTCTCTTTTCCCGACGGCGATACTCGGGAGATCGATACCCCCCTATCCATGGCAGACCTGTTCGACGTTAATGCCGTACCCTTAACGCTGCCCCTCCCCTCTAACCGAATGCTTGCATATAGGATTGCCTCCCGGAGAACAAGAGAAGAGCGAGGGACTGTCACGACTTTTTATTCTCTGGAACAGCTGTCTTCCGATGATCTTCTTGCTTATATATGATCAATACCTGGAATGAGAGCTACCTGCATGAGGAGCTCAAAGAGCACTATCGAGGAGAAGGCGATGAGGCCGAAGCCCCTGTGGGAACAGCCATATGCGATATCCTTCATCAGGACGGCTCGATAACGGAAATTCAGACCACAAGTTTGGGAAAACTAAGACTAAAACTGGAACGGCTTCTTGAAGATCGCAAGGTAAGGCTTGTATACCCCATTGCCGAACGACTGGTACTGGAAACCAAAACCGTCGACGGCAGCCTCATATCGTCGCGAAAAAGCCCAAAAAAGGGAACAATTTACCAGGTTTTCCGGGAATTAACGGGTATCTATCACCTTATACCCAATGAAAGACTTACATTGGATATAGTTTTTGCAAATATTACGGAATTTCGCATCGCCGACGGCACGGGTTCCTGGAGAAGGAAGGGTGTCCGTATCGAAAATCGAAAACTCGACTCGATAAACCGTATTCTCAGTATAACCTCGCCGCGGGATCTCTTGAGTATCCTGCCGGAAAACCTTCCTTCAGAATTCACCACTGCAGATCTGGAGGCGCGGGGAACAGGAAAACATGCGGGTCACATGGTTTGGGTACTCAGAAAACTGGGGCTAATCGAGAAGATCGGAACCAGATCCCGTCGTTACGTGTACAGGATATCGTAGGGAAATTCAGACAAAGACGGGCAAACGGATATTCACGGAGGTTCCCTTACCTACCTCCGAGACCACATTGACAGTTCCCCGATGGGCTTCCACGATGTTTTTAATGATGATCATTCCCAATCCCGTTCCGCCCGCGGAAGACTTTGAGTAAAAGGGCTCAAAAATGTGTTCTAGAACGTCCGGAGGCATTCCCGATCCGGTGTCGGAAATGGAAAGAAGAAAGGAGTCGCCTTCCATTGAAGCATGCACCGTGAGAACCCCTGCGTCCCGCATTGCCTTACATGCGTTTTCTCCGGCGTTTATTAATACCCGCAGCATTCGCTCCTCGTCTATGATTATAGGCCGCGTAACCTCATTGATAAGCCGGACCTCCGCGAATCCCGGGCATCGTTTCAGAGAAAGAACGTCTCGAAACCTGTCAAAGAGGCGGTCAATCGTACAAACCGTCATATGAAGACGAATGTCTCCGCGGGCGTAGTCAAGAAACTCCGCGGCGAGGGTTTCCATCCTGTTAAGATCCCCTTCGATCTTCTCTATGGATTGGGAAAAGTACTCAGGATCATCGCGATTGGCTTTCAAAAGCTCGACTCGGGTTTTTAATGCTGACAAGGGGTTTCGGATATCATGGAGAATTAAGGAAGAAAACTTTCCCAAAACAGAAAGCCTTTCCCTGCTGATCAATTCCTCTTGGGCATCCCTAAGCTCCATATTTGCCCGGGCCAGTTCACGGTTTTGACGATCCAGATCGTTCACATGGGCTTCATTTGACTTGCGGACCATCAAGGTAACGGCCTTTAGAAGGCTTAGGCAGATCGAATTGTTATTGGCCAACAGTTCGTTAAAATCTGAAGCTTGAACCACAAGCGCCCGGATAGCGGTTTTTGCCCTGACCGTCGCGCTGCGGGGCCTATTGTCAATCAACGCCATCTCGCCGACCGGCTGCCCCTTACCGCTAACACCCAAAAGGATTGAATCCGGTTGACCAAATCTCTTCCATATCTCGACTTCGCCCTCTAGGACGATAAAAAAACAATCCCCCGGCATATCTTCGAAAAAAAGTATCGACCCCGCGCTGTAGTTCCTTTCGGTACAGAGAGCTAGTATTTCTTTCAGGGAAGCCAGGGGCATAGCATGAAAGAAGTAGATATTCCTGAGATATTCGAGTCTGTCAGAGGGCATCAGGTCCGTATCGCTCAACGGTATCCCCTTGTTTAGTTAGCTGCACAAATCAGAAAAAAAAAGCCACCATTCCTGGTGGCTTCAGTTTCAAAAACTCAAAGATTACCAGTTATCGTACATATCGTCAGTATCGCGGGATTCCATTTCGTAAAGATCGGTTACGGCGCGAAGATCGTCGAAGTAGATATAGTAATTGCCATAAGCGTCTTCAGGATCGCAATCCACCCGGAAACCAACTACCCGCAGACCCATCTGCGTACTGTAATGATAATCCTTTTGGATAATGCCCGACTTTCCGTCAGGATTCTGGGGGGGAATGGCGACAGTCATGAGCTTCCAGCCGGAATGGTTCAACTTACCGACATAGAGCTCAAACTGATGTCCCCAATAGTCTTCAAGAAGTAATTTCAGGGTATGATTGTAATTTCTTCCCACCACCCACACGCTTACGGTCTTGGTGATACCTTCGATAGGAAGGGGTTTAACCGTGGAAACGGTGAAAGAGTTATAGCCTCTCCTGAAAAAATCGACACGTACACCGAGAACCTTGGAATCGGGAAGATCAAGGCCCTCTTCCTCGGGAATCGGTTTCTTTCCGGCCGGAGAACCTTCAAAGAGACGGGCCTTGATTACGCCTTCATCTGCGGACATTGCCGCAACCCAAGAACCCTCGTTCTCATATTTATCGACCGATACTTCCTTGAGCTTTTGTATAGCAGAGTCAGCACCGATGAGAGCGGGATTGGCCGCATCGAGGTTAGGGGCTCCGTTCGACGCCTGAGCGAACACGACCCCGGAGAGAATACACATTACAGCACCGAAAGCAAGCTTTTTCATCGATCGCGCTCCTTATTTTTTCTGACCGTCGGAAAAGTCCGCACCGACCAGCTCGAACCCGTCATACGAAGGGGAGTACGTATCGGTCAAGGCCTTGAACTGATCAAAGAAGATGAAGAAATTATCAACCCGCTCGGTCGGAGCGGTTCTTAGGCGGAATGCTACGAAAGACATCTGCTGCAGCCCGTTCAGATAAGGCGAGGCCTGTTGAATTGAGGAAGGTATATTCACGGACATGTTCCGCCAGCCTTCATGATTTACGGGTCCGAATGAGAGCGTGTGAACCCTGCCGTTGCAATCCCTCAGTAGAATCTCGAGTTCGTAATTATAGTTTGCGCCCCAAACCCAGAGGTCAAGTCTCGTTACCCTGCCCTTGAAGGGAATCTCATGCAGGGCATCGTTGCCCGATGAATCCTGCTTCATGGCTACGATATCGACCCAGTTATCTCCCTTTCGGTCAAATTTGACCTCAAGACCCTTGATTTTATATGTCTTGTCCTGCTTTGCCTGCATCACGCGAATCGCGTTGGGCATGCCGTCGAAGTCCTTAATCACAGGATACCCATCGGTGACAAATTTACTTCCAAAAGCTTTCCAGGTCCAACCGGTTGCATCGGAATTATCGAAATCGTCCACTATGTAGGTCTCGTAATTTACGGATTTCGACTGTGCCGCGACGGGCATCAGGAATACCGAAAATACAAGGACCACGACCGCGATGAAAAAACCGCCTTGTTTCATCCCAAACTCCTTTTATAGCTCAATCATCGGACAATCTACAGTCAAACATTATTATAGGGGGAAGAAATATCTTTGTCAAACCGTTTATTTTCGCGTATTGACCAAAAGACAGGATCTATCTATATTTAAATAACCATTTTTCAGTGAAAAAGGAGCTCTTAATGACCAGCTATAAAGAACTCGGCCTTGTGAATACTAAGGATATGTTCGCCAAGGCAATGAAGGGCGGATATGCGATTCCCGCTTACAACTTCAACAACATGGAACAGATGCAGGCTATCATTCAGGCTTGCGTTGAGACCAAATCGCCGGTTATCCTCCAGGTTTCTTCCGGAGCCCGCAAGTACGCGAATTCGAACCTCCTGCGGAACATGGCCCGCGGCGCCGTTGAATATGCCCATGAGCTCGGCTACGACATTCCGATCGTCCTTCACCTCGATCACGGCGACAGCTACGAACTTTGCGTGGACTGCATCGAGAACGGTTTCTCGTCCGTAATGATCGACGGATCCCACCTTCCCTACGACGAGAATGTGGCCCTCACCAAGAAGGTTTGCGATTATGCCCATAAGCACGGCGTAACCGTCGAGGGTGAGCTTGGTGTTCTCGCCGGCGTCGAAGACGAAGTTTCCCACGAGCACAGCAATTACACCCAGCCCGAGGAAGTAGAAGATTTCGTCAAGAAGACCGGCGTTGATTCTCTTGCCATCTCCATCGGAACCAGCCACGGCGCCACCAAGTTCAAACCCGAGCAGTGCACCAGAAACGCTGACGGCGTTCTCATTCCCCCGGAGCTTCGCTTTGACATCCTCGCGGAGATCGAAAAGCGCATCCCCGGGTTCCCCATCGTGCTTCACGGGTCTTCTTCTGTGCCGGTCGAATACACCAAGATCATCGAGCAGTTCGGCGGCGTCATGAAGGACACCGTGGGTATCCCCGAATCCCAGCTCCGCAAGGCTGCCAAGAGCGCCGTCTGCAAGATCAATATCGACTCCGACGGCCGCCTTGCCATGACCGCCATGATCCGCAAGGTTTTCGCCGAGAAGCCCTCCGAGTTCGATCCCCGCAAGTACCTCGGTCCCGCCCGGGACGAGCTCAAGAAGCTCTACATGCACAAGAACAAAGAAGTCCTCGGAAGCGCCGGACAGGCTTAACGAAGCTTATAAACGTAAAAGGGGCTGTCTAATAAGTAGGCAGCCCCTCTTGATTTTTAAATGTACGTTCAAGCGAATGAATGATAAAATTCCTCTATGCCTAGAGGAATTAGTGACAAAATAACCTTCAAACCTTACGACCAAACCCAGCAATGGCTCATACCACCCAGTATCGATGAACTGGTACCGAACCCACATCTGGTGAGAGTGGTAAGCGAAACAATCGATGAGCTCGATCTCGAAGAGATCCTAAAAAAGTATACGAAGGGAGGCGGCGCAAGCCGATACCACCCGGTCATGATGCTCAAAGTGCTCATCTTCGGGTACATGAGCAGTGTGTACTCGGCCCGACACCTCGCCCGTGCCTGCCGGGAAAACGTATTGTTCATGTGGCTCACCGGAGGACAGAAACCTGACTTCCGAACCATCAATTCGTTTCGAAGCGAAAAGCTCAATGGCGTAATCCAGGAAGTGCTCATCGCGACGGCAAAGATGCTGGAGGCCAAGGGCTATATCAAGCTGGAAAACTACTTCGTCGATGGGACGAAGATTGAATCGGCGGCGGGGAAATACACCTTCGTCTGGAAAAAGGCGACGGAAAAGAATGAGCGCAAAATGGACGACAAAATTCGTGCCTTCGTAACGGCGATCAACCACGTGTCGGCGGAGGAAAACGCCGAGTACGGAGATCGGGACCTGGAAGAGCTCGGCGAACAGGCGACCTTCACGAGCGAGGACTTGAAGACCTTGGTTTCGACATTGAACGAGCGGCTCGCGACGCTCGATGAAACACCGGATAATAAACCAGTAAAAAAAAACTGAAAAAGGACATCAAGCTCGTTGAGAAGGATTTCCTTGTCAGGAAAGAGAAATACGAGTGCCACCGTGCCCAGTTCAAGGGACGAAACAGCTTTTCCAAAACAGATCCAGACGCGACTTTCATGAGGATGAAGGAAGATCACATGCTCAACGGTCAGCTCAAACCGGGATACAACGTGCAGATAGGCTGTGAGAATGGTTTCGTGGTCGGGTACGACATATTCCCGAATCCTACGGACACGAGAACTCTTATCCCGCACTTGGAGAACATGAAAACTAGGTTGGGGAAACTACCGAACGAGGTTATTGCGGACGCGGGCTATGGGAGCGAGGAAAATTACGCATACCTTGAAAACGAAAAAGTCGGTGCGACGGTCAAATACACGATGTGGCAGAAAGAGCAGTCACGATCGTGGACGAAGAATGTCTGGAATACGGATAACTGGAAATACGATGATAAAACCGATGTCTACGAATGTCCTGCGGGGAAGCCGCTTACTTATTCGCATAACAGTACGCACAGAACCGTGACGGGCTATAAGCAGAATCTACGAATATATACCTGTCACGATTGCGAGGGGTGTGAATTTCGAAATCAGTGTACGAAAGCTCAAGGGGGGAAAAGCATTCAACGGAATGAGGCGTTAACAAGATTGAAAGACAAGGCACGAGACCGGCTTGCAAGTGATGAGGGGAAACGCCTTATGCGGCGTCGGGCATTTGAAGATGAAACGGTCTTTGGTCAACTGAAAGCAAATCAGGGCTTTCGGCGCTTCAGGCTACGGGGGACGGAAAAAGTGTCGGTTGAATGGGGATTATTGGTCCTCGGCTTCAATATGAGGCGGTTAATGAGGGTTGGAAGCTGAGGAAACGGGGGGCTCCCCTTTATTCAATCACTAATAACTGGGTTTCTGCACGAAGTAGTAAAATAAAAAGGGCAGTCTGGAATACTTACCAGACTGCCCCTTTAACTTGGGTCAGGAGGCATACCTATGAAAAACGAATTTGCCCTGCTGACCTGCGCCTTTTTTACGGCGACGGGATGCGCGGAACCATGGAAATGTACCGGGAGAGAGGGAACGGCCATGATAGCGGATGCCCGGACCATTCCGGGGAAACACTGCGAAAGCTCCGCGATGATGAACGCCCTCGTGAATCTTGGATACCCGGTAACGGAACCCATGATTACCGGCGCGGGGGGCGCGCTTTCCTTCGGTTTCGAG
>QKDA01000055.1 GCA_003246765.1 Spirochaetales bacterium
CGGAACCCAGTTGGGATTGTCCTTATAGAGGCGGAAGGTGAACTTCAGGGCTTTTCGGTAATCCGCGGGACGGCGGGCTTCGCGCAGGCTAAGGGGCATGGGTGTTCCTCCAGGGGATGCGTTCGGGCAGTATAGCACGGTTTTCTTGCGGGAAGAGGATTCTTTCGGGTATAATGAAGGTCATTGGAGCGTGCCATGAGCGCTGGAATTTCGCACCTTAGAAAGCTTTACGACGTGAACCCCTCAACGGGGGCCTTCGTTATCCAGGTACTCATAAAGCAGTACTCCGATCTCTTTAACGATCTGGACCCCGCGCCGCTGCGGAGAAGGGATCTTGACGCTTCGGTGGTCGATTACCTCGAGGAATGCTCCTCCGATATTCCGGTAAAGCATAAAATCGAGCTTTGTTTCGTCGCTCCCGAATCGATTCGCGACGACGACCGTGAAGGCCGCGTGAGAATGGGCCTTTCCACCTGGTTCGGCTTTACCGCCGCCCAAGCTAGAAATTTCGTCCTCGAGTCCCTCAAGCGGGCATCCCATTACGTGATCGCCTTTTTTTTTCTCATCGGGCTCTCCTTCTTTATCCGCCAGATGCCTACAGACGGATTGGTGCTGGAAACCGCCAGGGAAGGAATTGCCATCGGGAGCTGGGTGTTTCTCTGGGAAGCCTTCGCGATCGTTTTTTTTAAGTTGCATAAACTTGTGAGTCGGTATCGGAAGCTCGCGAGGCTCCGCAACGCGCCACTAAGCTTCCGATACACGTGAGGTACTCTATGCTTTTCACCCTTTACGACCATACTTGTCCCCCGGACAGGGCAAAATCTGACGAACTTGTCCGTTTCCTTCATGAAGCCCTCGGACGCTTCGGCGATCCGGAGGAGCAGATACGCAAGTGCCTCGGTTTTGCCCTGCGGGAATACGAGTCTTTCGGCGGTTTCGTGCTCGAGATGGGCGACGAGTCGGGAATAGTCGGCGTTTCGGTAGTCAACCGCACGGGGATGTCCGAGTACATTCCCGAGAATATCCTGGTGTACATCGCCGTACGTCCCGGCTCCCGGGGTAAAGGGTACGGCTCGGCCCTCCTCAGGGAGACGGTGAACCGCGCCGAGGGAAACCTGGCGCTTCACGTTGAACCGGATAATCCCGCCCGCCGTCTCTATGAGCGGAACGGGTTTACGTCCAAATATCTCGAGATGCGCCTAGTCAAGGAGCATTGAGCTATGCCCTACATGACAATGGACCTCGGGAAGGTTCGCGAGAATTACGAGATACTGTCTGGGGAATTCGGGCGGCGGGGCATATCCTGGGCCATCGTGACCAAGCTACTTTGCGGCAACCGGGATTACCTTCAGGCGGTGCTTTCCCTAGGGGTTCGACAGGTATGCGACTCCAGGGTTCTCAACCTCAAGGCGATCAAGGGTCTCGATCCCTCGGTGGAGACGGTTTTCATCAAGCCACCGGCAAAAAAGACCATCCCCAATGTCGTGCGGTACGCCGACATAAGCCTGAATACCCAGATCTCCACGGTGCGTCTCCTTTCGGAGGAGGCCTCCCGGCAGGGGAGATGCCATAAGGTTATCGTTATGCTTGAGCTAGGAGAAAGACGGGAAGGAGTCCATCTCGAGGAACTCGAGCCCTTCGTTTCCGCGCTTATGCCTTTGCCCAATATCGAACTGGTGGGCATCGGAACGAATCTTTCCTGCCTGTACGGCGTCCTTCCGAGCAGGGAGAAGCTCCTGAAGCTTATTACGGCCCGCCGTGACCTTGAGCGTGAACTCGGCATTTCGATCCCCCTTGTTTCCGGAGGTACTTCGGTCACGATTCCCCTGATGCGCGCTGGGGCGCTCCCGGAGGGGGTAAACCACTTCCGCGTCGGTGATTCCCTTTTTTTGGGTTCCGACGTTTACAACGGTTCCTTCCTGCCAAACCTCAGGACCGACGCCTTTTTACTGTTTACCCAGATTATCGAGCTCTCCGAGAAATCCCCTGTTCCGGAGGGAAATCTGGCCAAAAACCTCGAGGGGAAGGAATTTTCCTTCGATCATGACTTAAAGGACACCCGGACTACCCGGGCGATCGTGGACGCGGGTGTGCTTGATTTGGAGGCGGCCCACGTGAAGCCCCTCCTCGGTGACATTTCCATCGCGGGGGTTACCTCGGATATGTGCGTCCTCGACCTCGGGAACAACACCCATGGATTGAAAGTGGGGGACTATGTGGCCTTTTCGATGGACTATATGGGCGCCCTACGCGCGTTGAGTTCCCTGTACGTCGAGAAGAGGCTCGTGAATGCATAAACCGATCACCCTTTCGGTTTTAATACTCGGCGTAGCCGCGCTCTTTCTCGAACAGTTGCCGTCGTTGGTTCCGTGGCTTTCGGCTGTAACGAATGCCATCGATTTTCTCATTTTGGGATTGTCCCTCCTCGACCTGGCCCTCGACCTGCGGCGCGCCTCGTACCGTTTCATCTATATTCGCAGGAACTGGTTTTCCATCCTGTTCCTCGGCCTCTTCACGGTTTTCTTCGGCATAAGCAAGTGGCTGTTTTTCACCGGGAGGGGGGCCTCTTTCGGCGGTGTCGCGGGCCTGATAGTCTTCCGTAACTCGTTCCTCCTCCTGAAGATTTTCTCGCGGTTTAGGAAACTGACTGATTTCCTCAAGAGCCTCGTGACGACTCCCGCCCAAACCTTCGTCACAAGCTTCCTGCTGGTGATCTTCGCGGGGGCGCTTCTTCTTTCCATGGAGCCCGCGGCGGCTCCCGGGAAATCCGTATCCGTTCTGGACGCCCTGTTCACCGCGACCTCCGCGGTTTGCGTCACCGGTCTCGCCGTCGTCG
>QKDA01000215.1 GCA_003246765.1 Spirochaetales bacterium
ACGTAGCCGTAGCTCATGGCGATCATGCCGAGGTCTTTCTTGGAGATGGACTTTCCGCCGGCGGCGAACTTCGCGACCGCGCCGATCGGGGTGGCCTTGGACATCTGTCCGCCGGTGTTGGAGTACACTTCGGTATCGAGCACCAGGAGGTTGATGTTGCGGCCGGAAGCGATGACGTGGTCAAGGCCGCCGAAGCCGATGTCGTAGGCCCATCCGTCGCCGCCGATTACCCACACGGAGCGCTTGATGAGGTGGTCGGTGAGGGAGGCGAGCTCCTTGGCGGCCTCGTCCTTGCTGCCTGCGAGCTCCTTCTTGAGGGTCTCGATGGCGGCGCGCTGGGCCTCGATCGCGGCGTCGTCTTCCTGGGTATTGGCCAGGATCTTGTCGATGGTCGCGGCGGCGATGCCCTTGCCCTTCACGGTCTCGGCCACTTCGCGGGCATAGACGGCGAGCTTGTCGCTCGTCAGGCGCATGCCGTAACCGAATTCGGCGGCGTCCTCGAAGAGGGAGTTGGACCACGCGGGGCCCTTGCCGGCTGCGTTCTTGGCGTAGGGGGTGGTGGGGAGGTTACCGCCGTAAATGGAGGAACATCCGGTCGCGTTCGCGATGACCGCCCGGTCGCCGAAGAGCTGGGAGAGGAGCTTCACGTACGGGGTTTCGCCGCAGCCCGCGCAGGTGCCGGAGAACTCGAAGAGGGGGCGCTTCATGGCGAGGAACTTGGCGTTGCCGAGGTTGAGCTTGGACTGGTCCGGATCCGGGATGTCCTTGAAGAAGTAGTTCCAGGAGGCGGCTTCCACGGCGCGGTGCTCGGCGAAGTTCATCATGTTGATCGCCTTGACCTCGGGATTGGCCTTGTCCTTGGCCGGACACTGCTGGACGCAGAGTCCGCAGCCGGTGCAGTCCTCGGCGGAAGGCTGGATGGTGTACTTCCAGCCCTCGAATTCCTTGGTCTTGTAATCGGCGCTCTTGAAGCCCGCGGGGGCCTTGGCGAGGTACTTCGGGTCGTAGGCCTTGGCGCGGATGACCGCGTGGGGGCAGACTACCGTGCACTGTCCGCACTGGATACACGCGTCGGGGTTCCAGATGGGCATGCGCTCGGCGATGGCGCGCTTCTCGTACTGGGTGGTGCCGGTGGGGAAGGTTCCGTCGTTGGGTACTTCGGAAACCTTCACGGAGTCGCCCTTGTTCACGGCGATGGTTCCGAGGGTCTTCTTGACGAACTCGGGAGCGTCGGCGGTCATGGCGGGGAGCATCTTGAGCTTGGAGGACGCGGTCTTGGGATACTTGACCTCTTCGACGCCCGCGAGGGCCATGTCGATGGTGTCGATGTTCTTCTTGACGACGTCGGCGCCCTTCTTGCTGTAGGACTTCTCGATGAACTTCTTGATGAGGGCGACGGCCTCGGCCTCGGGGAGGATGCCGGAGATCTTAAAGAAGGCGGTCTGCATGACGACGTTGATGCGCTCGCCCATGCCGGCCTTCTCCGCGATGGTTACCGCGTCGATGACGTAGAACTTGAGTTCTTTGTCGATGATGTGCTTCTGCACCTCCACGGGGAGGTGGTCCCACACCTGGTCCTTGTGGTAGGGGCTGGTGAGGAGGAACACGGAGCCCTTCTTCGCGTTGGCCAGGATGTCGTACTTCTCGAGGAAGGCGAACTTGTGGCAGGCGATGAAGTCGGCCTTGCTGACGAGGTAGGGCTTGCGGATGGCGTTCATGCCGAAGCGGAGGTGGCTGGTGGTGATGACGCCGGACTTCTTGGAGTCGTAGACGAAGTAGGCCTGGGCCTTGTTGTCCGTCGCCTCGCCGATGATCTTGATGGAGTTCTTGTTCGCGCCGACGGTACCGTCGGAACCGAGGCCGTAGAACATGGCTTCGGTCATGGTGTCGTCTTCCACGAACCAGGAATCGTCGTACTTGAGGCTCGAGTGGGTGATGTCGTCCTCAATGCCCACGGTGAACTTGTTCTTCTTCTCGCCGGAAAGGTTGTCGAAGACGGACTTGACCATGGCGGGGGTGAATTCCTTGGAGCCGAGGCCGTAGCGGCCGCCGACGACCACGGGATAGCCCGCGAAGGGGGTCTTGCCGTGCATTTCGCCGATGGCGGTGCGCACGTCTTCGTAGAGGGGCTCGCCGAGGGAGCCGGGCTCCTTGGTGCGGTCGAGAACGGCGATGGCCTTCACGGTCGCGGGGAGGGCCGCCACGAAGAGCTCGGCGCTGAAGGGGCGGTAGAGGCGGACCTTGAGGAGACCGACCTTCTCGCCCTTGGCGACGAGGGCATCCACGGTTTCCTCGATGGTGTCGCAGCCGGAGCCCATGGCGATAATCACGCGCTCGGCGTCCTTGGCTCCGTAGTACTCGTAGAGCTTGTACTGGCGGCCGGTGAGCTTGGCGTACTTGTCCATCGCCTTCTGGACGACGGCGGGAACCTTGAGGTAGTACTCGTTGACCGCCTCGCGGCCCTGGAAGTAGACGTCGGGGTTCTGGGCGGTTCCGCGGATGGCGGGATTCTCGGGGGTGAGTCCGCGGGCGCGGTGGGCGCGCACGAGCTCGTCGTCGATCATCTTCTGCATCACGTCGTAGGAAACTTCCTCGATCTTCTGGATTTCGTGGGAGGTGCGGAAACCGTCGAAGAAGTGGAGGAAGGGCACCCGGGACTCGAGGGTCGCGGCGTGGGAGATGACCGCGAGGTCCATCACTTCCTGCACGTTGTTGGAGGAGAGCATGGCCCAGCCGGTCTGGCGGCAGGCCATGACGTCCTGGTGGTCGCCGAAGATGGAGAGGGAGCTGGCGGCCACGGCGCGGGCGGCGATGTGGAAGACGGTGCTGGTGAGCTCGCCGGCGATCTTGTACATATTCGGGATCATCAGGAGAAGACCCTGAGAGGCCGTAAAGGTGGATGAAAGGGCTCCGGTAGTGAGGGCTCCGTGCACGGCGCCGGCGGCGCCCGCTTCGGACTGGAGCTCAACTACTTCGGGAACGGTTCCCCAAATGTTTTTTTTGCCTTTTGCCGAGTATTCGTCGGCAACCTCGCCCATCGGGCTGGAGGGGGTAATCGGGTAGATCGCGATAACCTCGCTCAACGCGTGCGCCACGTGACCGGCCGCGGTATTGCCGTCGATCATTACGAGCTTTTTCTCAGACATATTTCCGTCCTTATAAAGAAATGAAGTGAGAAGCGAACCAATAAGTAAAAAAATACTTATCCAACATCTAAAAATACCTTTATACCCGTTTTTTTTCAAGGCCTGGACCGGAACCCCGTTCCATAAACCCCGGGGCTTTTATGCTATACTCCTGTCCATGAACGACATTCACACCATTCCGGCGGTACGGTTTATGGACGTACGCTTTGCCTGGCCCGATCCGGAAACGGGCGTTCCCTCGGCGGTTCCGGTGTTTGACGCCTTTACGGCGGATATTCCCGGGGGGGTGGTAAGCCTCACGGGGCCGAACGGGGTGGGGAAATCCACCTTCATGCTCCTGGCTGGGGGAAGAATCCTCCCCCAGCGGGGAAGGATCGAGGTCGTAGGCCACAATACCCGGATTTTAAGCGGGGCTTGGGCGGACGAGGGGGGGATGCCCGGGCCGGGATTGACCGAGGAGAGGGAGCACGCGAGGAATCTCGTTTGTTCCTTTATATACCAAAACATGGAGCTGGACGCGGAGGGCGAGGCGAGCCCCCAGGCGGGGGCCCTTCTCGAGCAGGTTCTCTTTAGCGGGGGGCATGATGAAAGCCGGAAGACCCAAGGCTTTCTCGACGCCGTTATAGACGCCTTTGAGCTAAGGTCCCTGAGGGACCGGTCCATTAGCGCCCTCTCCAAGGGGGAGCAGCAGCGGCTCCTTCTCGCCTTTTCGGCCTTGTACGGCTCCAAGGCCGTCATGATGGACGAACCGGTCTTTGCCATGGAGATGCGCCAAAAGGAAAAAGCCCTGGACTTTTACCGTTCTCTCTCCAGGGATACGGGCGTATCGGTGTTCGTTTCCCTCCATGAACTCGCCCTGACCCGGAAATACGCCGAAACCGCCATGCTCTTCTACCCCGACCGTTCCATCGATATGGGAACTCCGGCGGAGGTGTTGACCAAGGAGTCCCTGGAGAAAGCCTACGGCGTTCCCGAGGCGATGCTCTACGACGCGGAACGGCTTACCCGGGGCCATTTCGCGGAGGAAGCGGGTTTATCGGGCTGAATCGCGTCGGGAGTGACACTTCCTGCCGCGGAATTTGTTATGTATGTATTCGTGTGCTAGACTTGAAGTCGGCTTCCGTCGCGGGCGTACCCCGGCGGAGGAACATAGCGAAGAAGTATTTTAGGAGGATTGTATGTTCAAGAAAATCGTTTCCGCCATTGCCGTCGTATCCCTGGTGTCCGCAGTGTTCGTCTCCTGCGCGTCCGCCCCGAAAGACGCCCCCGAGGACAAGCCCGCGGTCAAGAAGGTCGTCGGCGCCGACGGAATTGAGATGCCCGATTGGGTCAACAAGGTTCCCAAGAGCACCGAGACCTTCTACGCGGTAGGCTACTCCAAGCTCCAGAACCGCCAGATGGCCAAGACCGCCGCCGCCCAGTCCGCCCGCGACGAGATTTCCCGCTGGGTCGGCACCAACGTCAAGAACGCCCTGACCAACTACTACAACGAGGCCGGCGAAGGCGAGAACGTACAGGCCCTTTCCTATTTCGAGAACATTTCGAAGCAGGTTTCCGACCAGTCCCTGGTGGGTTCCGAGATCGAGGAGTCTTGGGTAGACAAGGAAGGCGGCGTGTACGCCCTGGTATCCATGCCCAAGGAGAACGTGGGCAAGAGCTTCGAGAACGTAACCGGCAACTTCGTGCGTAACGAAGCGGCGGCCTTCGCGGATTTCAAGGCCAAGGAAGCCCTGAAGTTCCTGGACGCCGAGACCTCCAAGGAATAAGGCTCCGGCCGGGGAAGGAGGGCGAACGCCATGAAAAAGATACGGGCATATTCCGTTGCGCTTGGATCAGTGGTCTTCGCGCTCTTCCTGGGCAGCTGCCTTTCCGCCGGGCGCCACCCCGCGGCTGACATTTCCAGCCCCAAGGACACCCTTTCCGCGGATACCTATTTCGCGAGCGCCCCTTCGGGGGCGTCTCGGGAGAAGGAGCTGTCGGACTGCATGTTCCGGGTGGCCGGGCAGGTGTCCATGCGGGAGCGGGTAGAAGTCCGCTATTCCGTAACCGAGGGAAGCTCAGGCGCCATGGTCCGTTCCGAACTGGGGTATGACCAGGATTACAGCGTGTCCCTCATCGACCGTATGAAGGTGCTCGACGTGTCCCAAACGGGGAACGGGACCTCCGCGGTCATCCGCGTCACCGGAAAGTCCGCCTTCAAGGTTCCTTGGGTATCCATCGACGACGGCGTTGGGAAGGACGGTCGTCCCCGCTGGGTCGCAAATCCCCCGAAGGGGGGCGGTTTCGTGGCCGCCGTGGGAAGCGTGCGCGTCGCCTCTTCCCCCGCCGCGGCCCCGGGGTACGCAGACATGAACGCCATCGGAGCCCTGCTGCCGGCGATTACCGAGCCGACGGTGTCCGGATCGACGAAAACCTACGCGAAGACCCTGCACGGGGCCTTCATTGCCCGGCGGTGGTACGACCCCGACGACAATCTCTACTTCAGTCTCGCCATTCTCCCCCGTTGAGATCCTTGGGACTATCCGGTAGTAAAAGGAGGGCCTATGGCTAAACGGCTCTATAAGATTGAATATGGAAGAAAGATATTCGGCGTATGCGGGGGGGTCGCGGAGTACCTCAACGTGGACGTAGTGGTGGTAAGGATCCTGTGGGGCGTGCTCGGCTTGCTCTATGGAACGGGAATCCTTCTTTACCTCGTGTGCGCCTTCGTTCTTCCGAACAAGAGCGAGGTCATTAACGACTGAGCCGCCCCGGAAAGCGCGGACGAAGCCCCCGGAATCCTATCCGGGGGCCTTTTTTTTACTCCTTGTCGCAGGCGGTGCCGTTGACGAAGTAGCGGAGGACCGAGGCGTAGGCCCAGGGTACGTAAATGCCCACCGTGATGACCGAGAGGAGGGTTTGCCCCCAGAGCAGGAGGAAGCCCTTGCCGACGGACCCCTCGAAGGAGAACCGGGCGAATACCTTGCCGTCCTCGGTTACCTGGGTTCGGGCCGCGAAATACCGGTAGGTTTTGATCACGAGGGCGGGCCAGTAAATTCCAAGGGTAACGATAGTGAGGGCGAGCTGTCCCGCGATGTAAAGCACGGAGGGCCAAAATTCGGTATTCCACGCGATAAGCCTGCCCTTCCAGCTTACGTTCACGTACCAGCGGTAGACCAGATAGACGTACGGGATCAGGGCGAAGAAAAGGACCAGCTCAAAAAGAAGGGTGGATACCATGAGCCAGGAGGTGAACTCCGGTCCCGAGGCGCCGGAAGCGGCCTTTAGCCCTACGGCGACAGTGTATAGGAGCAGCAGCGCGATAAGGGGAAGGATGAGGGACAACAGGGCATATTTCAGCAGTTTACCCCCGGTGCCGAGGAATTTCGGGCGTTCGCCTTCATATTCCACATGGGCGGTCAGGTAGGCAAAGCACCGGCGCGCAAACCAGGGACCGTAGAACCCGAGGGTAATCAGGGTAAGGCCCACTCCCTTGAGCACGAGGCGTATAAAGGCCCAGGGGTCGCCGTCGAATGAAAACCTTTGATCCTTATAGCTGATGCTTGGGACGGCGATTCTCATGAGAACAATGCCGAAGCCCGCTTCAGTGAGGATGAAGATCAGGAGCATCACCAGGGCAAAGAGAACCGAAACGGCGGCGAAGGCCGGATCAGAGTTGGAATCGAGGCGAAACAGGGCGAATTCATAGGCTCCGATGCTCGCAACCATAATGACGATCATCGCAAGAAAGGGTGCCCACCATTTCTTGCCGGTGAGATCAGAAAGAAACCTTTCCTTCATAGGGACTCCTTACAATGGGGAATACATGAGGGTATGATACACCCCCTCCTCGTCCTCGGCAATGATAGTCCCGGCGGAACGGGGTTAGCGCTTGCACAGCGCCCAAAATTCGGGGAAAATACCGTTATGGATGAACGCAGCGGCGAGGATTTCGAGTTTCCCCTGAATAAGTACCTCTCTCCGGAGGACGCGGACCGGGTCCGGAGGAATATCCGCTTTCAGGACGTTGAGGCGGGAACGGTGCTTTTTGACTCCACTTCCTGCAAAGGGGTCCTGGTGGTGATTTCCGGAGTCGTGAGGGTGTATATAATGTCCGAAAGCGGTCGGGAAATTACCCTGTACAGGCTCTTTGAGCACGACGTCTGCACCCTTTCCATTTCGTGCATCATGGGAACCATGCCCATGCAGGCCATGATAAAGGCAGATACGGACTGCAGGATCGCGTCGCTCTCCAACGACATCTTCTCGGAGCTTCACGAGAAGAGCCCCGAAATTCAAAAGCTCATGCTTTCCACCATGAACGCCCGGCTTAACGACGTGATGTGGGTGGTGGAACAGGTCGCCTTCAAGGGGATGGACCGCCGCATAGGGGAATTCCTCCTGACTCGGCCGAGCCCCATTATCTATTCCACCCACGAGGAAATCGCCGCGGAGCTCGGCACTGCCCGGGAGGTGGTAAGCCGCATGCTGAAGTACTTTGAGAAGAACGGCTATATCGAGTTGGCCCGGGGCAAGCTCAAGCTGATTGACGCCGGGGGCCTCAAGAAATGCATCGGTTTTGAGGCGTAATTTTTTTTGGCTTGACAGGTCATTTTTTTGGGGTATACTGAAACCAGTCTCATGAAAGCGGTTTCATGCGAAGAGAGGTAGTGATGTCCAGGCGTTCGCCTACTATCTATGACGTGGCCCGCGCGGCGGGGGTTAGTCCGGCTACGGTCTCACGGGTGTTGAACGAGCCTTCCCGGGTACAGGTCGAGAAACGTAAACGGGTAGTAGAAGCCATCGCGGAACTCAATTTCGTTCCTAAGGCCGACGCGGTGGCCAATGCCCGCAAGCAATATAAAAAAATCGGAGTCATCGCCCCCTTCTTTACCCAACCCTCCTTTATGCAGCGCCTTCGCGGGATTTCTTCGGTTCTTTCGGGGCATCATTATGAACTGGTGGTGTACGCCATAGAAAGCGAGCTGGAGCTGGAGGAATACGTGGATATGCTCGCCTCGAGCCGGCGCCTGGACGGGCTGGTGGTGCTCTGCCTTACCATGGCCGAATCATCCGTCGAAACCCTGCGAGCTTCGGGCCTTCCGGCGTGTTTCGTGGAGACGGATATCCCCGGTTTCGATTCCGTGGTGGTGGATAACTACGAAGGCGGGCGGAAGGCCGCCCAGTGCCTCTGGGACAGGGGATACCGGAATCCCGGTTTCGTGGGGGACGCCTCGAGCAGGCCCTATGCGGTTCCCTCTACGGACCTGAGGTTTCGCGGGTTTTCCGACTTTTTCTCGGAACGCGGAGTACTCCTGGACAACCGCTTCGTGTGGGTTGGCGAGGCGGAGGACTCCGCCGCGGACAGGGACCTTTGCCTCTCCCTCGGAGAGGGCAACGGACCGGACTGCGTATTCGCCTCGAGCGACATGCTCGCGGTGAGGATCATGCGCCATGCCGCCTTGGAGGGCATAAAGATACCGGAAGACCTGGGGGTGATCGGATTCGATGACCTGGATATCGCGGAATACCTGAATTTGTCGACGGTGAGCCAAGGTCTCGACGAGTCGGGACGGCTTGCGGCGGAAATGATACTTGACCGGCTGAGGGAGCCCCAGCGTCCGACCCGGAAGGTGATCGCCCCCCTGCAGGTCAAGGAGCGAAACTCGGTCGGGACGCCCCGTATCGGCTAACACAAACCGAGGGGGCTCATGAAAAAAGGGGTAAAGATGTTTCATTCCAGATTCGCATCGCTCATGCCGGCGCTCAACGAGCGGCTCTACCGGCTGTATGGGGGGAGGGCGGACTTTCACGCCCTTCTTTCGGGACTCGCGGCCCTGATGGAGAAATCCTCCGAGGCCCGTTCCGCGGACCTCCTGGACCGGGACCGCCATTCCGAGAGGGATCCCGAATGGTTTCTCCGGGAAAGCGGGGCGGGGATGATGCTGTACGTGGACCTCTTTGCCGGGGATTTCGCGGGATTGGAAGCCAGAATTCCGGAAATTGCCGGGCTGGGGATAAACTACGTGCACCTGATGCCCCTTTTCAGGGCCCCTAAAGCCCACAATGACGGCGGCTACGCCGTGTCGAGCTATCGGGAGACGGATCCCCGGCTGGGCACCATAGAGGGACTCGGTTCCCTGATACGGCGGTTTCACGAGGCGGGCATCGCGGTGGTGCTGGATTTCGTGTTCAACCACACCAGCGACGAGCATTTGTGGGCCCTGGGGGCCAAGCGCGGCGAGGCGAAGTTCCGGGACTTTTATTTTATCTATCCCGACAAGGCGGACGCCGAGGAATGGAACCGAAGCCTCAGGGAGATATTCCCGGACACGAGGCGGGGCTCCTTCACCTACGTGGAAGAGGCGGGGGGATGGGTATGGACGACCTTCAACTCCTTCCAATGGGACCTAAACTACGGAAATCCCGAGGTATTTCTCGCGATGTGCGGGGAAATGCTCTTTTTGGCGAATCTCGGGGTAGACGTCTTGAGGCTCGATGCCCTGGCCTTCGTGTGGAAGAGGATGGGAACCTCCTGCGAGAACCTGGAGGAGGCGCATCTCCTTATCCAGGCCTTCCAGTACGTGGCGGCCATCGCGGCGCCCTCCCTCGAATTCAAGAGCGAGGCCATCGTGCACCCCGACGAGGTGGTTAAATATATCCGCCGGGACGAATGCCGGCTCTCCTACAATCCGCTGCAGATGGCCCTCTTTTGGGAAGCCCTCGCCACGAGGAACACCCGGCTTCTCAGGCATTCGCTAGCCCGCCGCTGGCGTATTGCCGGGGGAACGGGCTGGGTTAACTATATTCGGTGCCATGACGATATCGGCTGGACCTTTTCCGACGAGGACGCCCGGGAGCTCGGGATCGACGGGTACGGCCACAGGCATTTCCTCAACCTTTTTTACACCGGCCGGTTCCCGGGGACTTTCGCCCGGGGCGCCGCCTTCCAGCTCAACCCCGAGACCGGCGACTGCCGGGTTTGCGGCACCATGGCCTCCCTGTGCGGCCTCGAGGAAGCGGCGGAGCTCGCGCTCGGCGGGGATTCCCGGGCCGAGCTATACGGGGATATGGCCGCTGCCCGGATGCTCATGATGTACGCCGTTCTCCTCGCGCTTCCCGGCCTTCCCCTTCTCTATGCCGGGGACGAGTCGGCCCTGCTTAACGATTCATCCTGGGAGCGGGACCCCGTGAAGCGGCTCGATTCCCGGTGGATACACCGTATCGCCCTTTCCCCCTCGAGGAAGGAGACTTTCCCGGCGGCGGCGGAAGGGGACGGATCCTGGCTTGAAACGCGTCAGCGCCGGGTATTCTCGGGCCTGAAAAGCCTCCTTGCCCTGAGACGGGGCGAGAGCTCTTTCGGTACGGGGGACATTTCCTTCTTTGACGCCGGAGACGAGGGGGTCCTCGGCTTTGAGCGGGATTCTGGCAGGGTTGCGGTGCTCGCGAATTTTACCGAGCGGACCCTGAGGTGCCGGAGAAGGATCGGTTCGGACCTGCGGGACCTTATCGGGGGAGGGCCCGTACGCGAAGGGGACGAATGCGAGCTTGGTCCCTATCAGGTACTGTGGCTGAAATC
>QKDA01000257.1 GCA_003246765.1 Spirochaetales bacterium
ACCCAGCCGGTGAGGGCCCGGGTCGCGGGCTATACCGTCGAAGAGGCCACCGGGCTCTTGGCGGGGGTTTTCGGAAAGAACCGAATAGCGGAGCTTTCGGTGCTTTCCGAAGGCGAAGCCCGGCTCGCGGGCTTCGTCGACGGCTTGCTTCTCGACAACCCTGACCGGTCAACCCTGTGCCGGGTGACAAAGCGGGAACTATTCGAGGAACTTCTCTGCGATCGGCGGCAGGAGCTCGCGGAATCGCTCTTTGGGGGGAGGCTGCCCGAATGATCGAACAAGAACCGGTACGCGGGAAGGTTACCCGCATTTCGGGCCCCATCGTGTACGCCGAGGGACTCGGTTCCTGCGGCCTTTACGACGTGGTAGACGTGGGTGACGCCGCCTTAATCGGCGAGATCATCCGGCTGAAAAACGGCGTCGCCACCATTCAGGTATATGAAGACGATACGGGCATGAAAATAGGCGAAAAGGTCGTATCCCGCCGCCGCCCCCTCTCGGTACGCCTCGGCCCGGGCCTCATCGGCACTATTTATGACGGTATTCAGCGGCCCTTGGAAAAACTTTTCGCCTCTTCCGGGGCCTTTTTAACCCCCGGCGAGCGGAGCGAGCCGGTGGACCGCCAAAAGAAATGGCGTTTCGTCCCCGAGGCTGCCCTGGGGCCGGGCTCTCCCGTCGCCCCGGGCACCGTTCTCGGTACGGTCCAGGAAACCCCCTCGGTTCCCCACCGAATCATGGTTCCCCCGGATACCCGCGGTACGCGCCTGGCTCGCCTTGCCCCCGAAGGGGAGTATACCGTGGACGATATCGTGGCCGAGACGGACCTTGGGGAACCCGTCGCCTTATCCCACTGGTGGCCCGTGCGGAAGCCCCGGCCCTACGCGTCGAAGATGACCGTCACGGAGCCCCTCATCACGGGGCAGCGGGTCATCGACGTATTCTTCCCCCTTTCCAAGGGAGGAACCGCGGCAATTCCCGGGGGCTTCGGCACCGGAAAGACCATGACCCAGCACGCCATAGCCAAGTGGTGCGACGCGGACATCATCGTCTACATCGGCTGCGGGGAACGGGGCAACGAGATGACCGACGTGCTCTCGGAATTCCCCGAACTCATCGACCCCCGTACCGGCCGCTCCCTCATGGAAAGGACCATCCTCATCGCCAATACCTCGAACATGCCCGTGGCCGCCCGGGAGGTTTCCCTCTATTCCGGGGTCACCTTGGCGGAATATTACCGCGACATGGGCTACGGGGTAGCCATCATGGCGGACTCCACCAGCCGCTGGGCGGAGGCCCTTCGGGAGCTTTCGGGGCGCATGGAGGAAATGCCCGCCGAGGAGGGTTTTCCCGCTTACCTGCCCACCAGGCTCGCCGAATTTTACGAACGCGCCGGCCGGGTCACGGCCCTGGCAGGGAAAGAAGGCTCCGTCTCGATCATCGGGGCGGTTTCCCCCCCGGGGGGCGACTTCTCCGAGCCCGTCACCCAGCATACCAAGCGCTTTATCCGGTGCTTTTGGGCCCTGGACCGGGAACTCGCGAACGCCCGCCACTATCCGGCCATAGGCTGGATCGAATCCTACTCGGAATACGCCGACGAGGTACGCCCCTGGTGGGACCGCCTGGACCCCGAGTGGAATGCGGTGCGCACCAAGGCCCTGGAGCTTCTCAAGCGGGAACAGCGCCTCCAGCAGATCGTCCGGCTCATCGGCCCCGATGCCCTGCCCGACACGGAGCGGATCATACTGGTGACCGCGGAGATGATCAAGAACGGCTTTCTCCAACAGAGCGCCTTCGACGACGTCGACATGTTCTCGGATCCCCCTAAGCAGATCGCGATCCTCTCGGCGATCATGCGTTTCCATGAGCGTGCCTCCGTCATTATCAGGAAGGGCGCTCCCCTCATGAAGATCATAGCCCTGCCGTGCAGGGAAGAGATCGTGCGCATAAAGACCACCTGCGCCAACGGCGACACCGAGGGGGTCGCGTCCGCGGTGCTCCGCATGAACCAGCAGCTCGACGAGCTCGAGCGCCTTTACCGCGCCGGGGAGGTCCGCGAATGAAGGGAGTTGAATACAGGGGCGTCGCCCAGGTCGACGGCCCCATCGTGATAGTAAGGCGCCGGGAAGGGGTTTCCTTCGGGGAGATCGCGGCGGTCCGGGACTCTACCGGGCAGGTGCGGACAGGACGGGTTATCGACATGTCCGAGGAATACTGCGTGGTCCAGATCTTCGGGTCAACCTCAGGCCTAAGCCTGGAGAACACCACTGTTGAATTCCTGGAGACCCCCATGGAGCTTCGGGTTTCCGAGGGCATCATGGGCCGCGTATTCAACGGCCTCGGAAAGCCCATCGACGGCTATCCGGAGATGTACTCGTCCAAGAAGCTGAACGTCAACGGGTATCCCATCAACCCCTACGCCCGGGTCTATCCCCGGGACTTCATCCAGACGGGCATCTCCGCCATCGACGGCATGAATACCCTCATCCGGGGCCAAAAGCTTCCGGTTTTCTCCGGTAACGGTCTGCCCCACAACCGGCTCACCGCCCAGATCATCAGGCAGGCAAAGATCCTCTCCGCGGACGAGAGCTTCGTGATGGTATTCGCGGGCATGGGCATCAAGTACGACGTGGCCCGTTTCTTCATCGATACCTTCGAGAGCTCGGGTGTTCTCTCCCGAGTGGTCATGTTCCTCTCCCTGGCGGACGCCCCCTCCATCGAGCGCATCATCACCCCCCGGTGCGCCCTCACGGCGGCGGAATACCTCGCCTACGAGAAGGGGATGCACGTCCTCGTGGTTCTCACGGACATGACCAACTACTGCGAGGCCCTCCGG
>QKDA01000065.1 GCA_003246765.1 Spirochaetales bacterium
TGAAGATCGTGCTCGACGTACTGAAAATATTAAGCGACGAGGAATTCGTGCAGCTAAAAACCATGGCCCCCGCGGGCTCACCCAATGAAGGAGAACAATCATGAAGATCAGCCTTTCGGTCAAGCTCATCGCCGGCTTCCTCGGCGTGGCCCTGGTAACCCTCGCGGTAGGTCTCGTAGGCTATAGCGGAATGAAGACCATCGACGAGGGCCTCTCGCAAATCACCGAGACGAGCATCCCGACAATCATCGACCTTGAAGTCGTGCTGGTGCGCCAGCAAGCCCTCAAGGCCGCCCTCCGCACGGTCATATCGCCTTTCATCACCGAGGACGACTATAAGCGGCAGATCACGAACATCGACAAGCTCAGGAGCGAGCGGGACGCGGCCCTCGCCCGTTATGAGACCATGTCGTTTACCACGGAAGAAAGGAAACTCTACGATACCTTTCTGGAACACCTGACGAACTCGAAAAAATACGACAACGAGGCCCTCGACATGGTCAAGCGCTTAAAGGCCGAAGGGGTCGACAAAATAACGTACGGCCAAACCCTCACGAATCTCGCCATCTCGGGAGACGGGCGGCTCGCCTTCGACGAGACCGTCGCGTCGCTTCAGGCACTCATAACCTACGTAAAGGATTACTACGGAACAGAGCTGCCTCAGGAAGACATGAAGACCGCGGACCGAATGATCAGCGTCATCATCACCGCGGTAATCGCGGGCTTCTTCATTGCCATGTTCCTGGGAGTCTTCCTCTCCCGGTCCGTGACGAAGCCCGTCATCGGCATCGTCAACTCCCTCTCGTCGGGGGCGGAACAGATCGGCAACGCCTCGAGCCAGCTTTCGGTGAGCGCCCAGCAGATCGCCTCGGGGGCCTCGGAACAGGCCTCGGGAATCGAGGAAACCACCAGTTCCATGGAGGAACTTGCCTCCATGGTCAAGCAGAACGTGGAAAACGCCAAGGAGGCGAGCCTCCTCGCCGCGAAGACCGCCGACGCCGCGGCCCAGGGTTCCACCCACATGGAGAGGATGCTCGTGGCCATGACCGATATCGGCAAGGCCGCCGACGACATCCGCTCGGTCATCGACGTGATCGACGACATCGCCTTCCAGACGAACATGCTCGCCCTGAACGCCGCGGTGGAAGCCGCCCGGGCGGGGGAAGCGGGCATGGGCTTCGCGGTGGTGGCGGACGAGGTGAAGAACCTCGCCAACCGGAGCGCCTCCAGCGCCAAGGAAACCGCCGCCATGATAAAGACCGCCCTCCAAAAAACCGAGGAAGGCCAACAGCTCACGAACCAGCTCGCGGAGATCTTCAAGGACATTACCGCGAACTCCCGGAAATCCAACGAGATGACCCTGGAGGTGGAGACCGCGAGCCGCCAGCAAGACGAGGGCATCGGGCAGGTTAACAAGGCCATCGTCCAGCTGGACACGGTAGTGCAGCAGAACGCCGCCGCCTCGGAAGAGACCGCGAGTTCCGCGGAGGAGCTCCAGAGCCAGGTAGAGTCCCTCAACGACGTGGTGGGGAGCCTTTCGGCCCTGGTGCTCGGCACTTCCCAACCCGCTCAAGGGACGCCCAGAACGGCCCAGGCCAAGGCCCGCAAGCCCCAGGTGGCGCATTACTCCTCCGCGAGGGCTCCCGGCGCTCAGGGCGTTTCGGGACCCGGGGCGGCCGCCTCCGCCAAGGGCGGCTCCGTTCCCCGGCTCGAGGCGGGCGCGCAGCGGCGCATACCCCTCGAGGACGACCCCGAGTTCGCCCAGGACGAAAACCTTTAAGTCCCGGGGTATCGGGTCCGGTCGAGCCCGGCCCGACCCGATACCTTAAATCAGGAAACCTCGATGCAGAAAATCACCCGGGACCTGCTTCACCGCTATCGGGAACTCATTTACGAGCGCTACGGCATCCACTACCACCCGACGAAACTCGAGAACCTGGAGGCGAAGCTCCATAAGCTCGCGGAGCGTTCCGGGGATCTGGAGGAGATCTACGCGGGGCTCCTCGCGGGGGATCCCGAGGCGGAACGGGCCCTCCTCAGGGAGGTTACCGTAGGGCATACCTTCTTTTTCCGGGAGGAAAAGCACCTGGAGACCCTGGTCCGGGACATAGCCGCGCGGCGCCTCCCCTGCCCCGTCATCTGGTGCGCCGCCAGTTCCACCGGCGAGGAACCCTGGTCCATCGTGATAACCCTCCTGGAGGCGGGAATCAGCAATTTTCTCATCGTCGCCTCGGACCTTAACCGGGAATCCCTGTCGGCCATGAACCGGGGAGTTTACAACCAGGGAAAGCTCCAGAGTACCCCCCGGCACATACTCCTCAAGTATTTTCGGCGCGTCGACCCCATGACCTGGAAGATCAGCCGGGAGCTGAGGGGTTACCTCCGCATCAAGCGGCTAAACCTGATGGAACCTATCGTCTTCGAGCGTCCCTTCGATTACGTTTTCTGCAGGAACGTGATGATCTATTTCGACGAGGCTGCCCGCAACCGGGTGATGGATAACCTGGCGAGGAACCTTTCCCCCGGGGGGCTTCTTTTCGTGGGGCATACCGAGGCCCTTCTCGACCTTCCGCCCACCATGAAAAAAGCGGCCCAGTCGGTCTTCAGGAGGAATCTATGACAGGAGGAAAGCTGCGGGTATTCATCGTTGACGATTCCGCCATCGTGCGGGAGATTCTCACGGAGCGTCTTTCAAAGAATCCCCGCATCGAGGTGGTGGGCTCCGCCATGGACCCCTACATAGCCCGGGACAAGCTCGAGAAGATCGACGTGGACGTGATTACCCTGGATATCGAAATGCCCCGGATGGACGGGCTTACCTTCCTCAGGCAGCTCATGAAGCATTATCCCAAACCGGTGATCGTGGTCTCCTCCCTGGCCAGGGACGGGAATTCCGCGGCCATGCAGGCCCTGGAGCTCGGCGCCGTCGACGTGGTTCCCAAACCCGGGGGGCCCTTTAGCGTGGAAGAGGTGGTGGACCTCCTGGCGGACAGGATCATCGCCGCCGCGGGGGCAGATCTCGGGCGGCTGGAGGAATGCTCCAGGAAGCTCAACGCCCTTCCACGCTCGGCGGTGCCGAAAAAAATCCTCGCGGGCATCAAGACCACGAACCAGCTGATCGCCGTCGGCGCCTCCACCGGCGGGACCATCGCCCTGGAAACCCTCTTCCTGGGCTGGGAACCGGACTTTCCCCCTACCCTGGCGGTCATTCACATGCCCGAGCGCTTCACCGCCACCTTCGCCGCCAGGCTCAACGAGCTGTGCCGGGTAACCGTCAAAGAAGCCGAAAACGGGGAGAGGATACTCCCGGGAACGGTGTACATCGCCCCGGGAAACTACCACATGGTCTTAAGGACCAGCGGTACCGAGCGGATTCTCAGGATCGCCTCGGGGCCGAAGGTCTGCAACCAGCGGCCCGCGGTGGATCCCCTGTTCGATTCCGTGGCCGAACAGGTGGGCCGCAACTGCCTGGGCATCCTGCTTACCGGCATGGGCAGGGACGGGGCCGCGGGGCTCCTGAAGATCCGCCAGGCGGGAGGCCACACCATCGCCCAGGACGAGGCCAGCTCCATCGTGTGGGGAATGCCCAAGGAGGCGATCGATCTCGGGGCGGCGGACAGGGTGATGGCCCTGGACGACATCGCCCCCTACGTCCGGACCAAGGTGTAGTCGTACCTCGGGCTTAGCGGAAAATCAGGGCAAGCCCCGCCATGGCCAGGAGGGCGCCCGAGGTTTCAGCCAGGGTTACCCTGCGTTTGAGGATGAGAGCCGTGGGGGGAAGCAGGAAAACCGGCGAGAGGGAGCTGAGGGTAGACACGATGCCCGCAGGGGCGTGCTGTATGGCGAAGAGGAGAAGCCCCACCCCGACGAAGGGCCCGAAGACAGCTCCCAGGGCGATGGTCGGAAGGGCCTTTCGGTCCTTGAGGGCGGAGTGAACCTCGGGAAGCTTCCCGGTGGCGAGGGCAAAGAGCAGGAACCCGATAAAGGCGCTCCCGATCCGGATCTGGGTGGCGGTCACCGAATCCAAAGACGCGGCGCCGGCCTTGGTAAAAAGGGTCGCTACCGCGGTGGTCAGGGCCGAGAGAAGGCCGAAGACGACTCCCTTAACGTATACCCCCGGAGAGACCGCGCCCGGGCCTTTCCCCGAACCGCCCCTTTTCTTGCCCCCGCGCCACACGGTCAGGGAGATCCCCGCCACGCACAGGCTCATCCCGGCCAGGGCCCAGGAACCGAGTTCCTCGCCGAAGATGAAGTAGGCCGCGAGGGCCGTGAGGGGGACCGAAGCGGACATGAGGAGCATGGCCAGGGCGGAACCCAAAAAGACGTAAGCGTGGAGGAGAAAGTAGTCTCCCGCCACGAAACCGATGAGCCCCGACAGCGTAAGGAACAAAACGGATGCGGGGGGAAGGCCCGAGGCGAAGGGAGCCCCGTTGAGGAGGAGCGCGAGCAGGGCAAGATACAGGCTTCCGAAACCCACCTTGAGGGTATTCACTGCCATGACACCGACCTTGGAAACCGCGTTTTCCATGAGGAGGGCCGCCAGGGTCCAGGACAGGGCGGTTCCGAGCGCGGCCGCCTCACCGATATTCACAGTCATAGGAGAGGATAGTACCTAATGGATGCCCCTTGAGGGAAGGGGTCAACCCTGGGTTGAGGGCTGCAAACGGACCATGAGCGGGATGGGCGATTCCTCGAATCGGGCGCCGTACAGGAACTGGGACCGGGTTTTCCGCACCCAGCTAATCCTGCTTCGGGTCTCGAATTCCGGGGTTTCCGGGTCCTCGCTCCTGAATACGAGATGGATGGGCATATCCGCATGGTAGGGAACCCCGCAGGCGAACTGGATCCCGCCGAGGGAAACGTTCAGGGTCGTCACGTCGGAGAGTTCCTCCCGGGTATGCTCATTTTGAACGGATACGGTCCAGGAATAGGGAAACCGGCCAAACTGGCGGCGCTCGGGCTGGGCTTGAAAGATGCAGTCCTTGCCGCTGTACTTGGCCTGATAGAGGGCCCGGTCGGAGGCGGCGATAAGCTCTTCCACGCCCTTGATCTCGGGATACGTCGCGGTTCCCCCCGAGAAGGTCACCCCGTGCCTCGCCAGGAAGGGATCCTGCTTAACCGCCGCGCGCAGGCGCGAGGAAAGCGCCATGGCCCCCTCCGCGTCGGTTTCGGGAAGGGCCACGAGAAACTCCTCTCCGCCGAACCTGCAGAGTATGTCCTCGTCGCGGATCGTCTGAGAGAGCATCGCCGCGACCCGCTGCAGAACCTGATCACCGAAGGGATGGCCCTTGGTATCGTTGATCCTCTTGAAATTGTCTATGTCGATCATGCAAAGGGAGAGGCTTTTCCCCCACCGCTCGCAGCGGTTGTATTCCTTCCGGAGGGTAGTGTCCATATAGCGGCGGTTGTAGGCCCCGGTAAGGGAGTCGACCATGGCAAGCTGAAGGGTGGAGCGGAATACCGGGGCGTCCACGATATAGGGGGTGGGCAGGAGAGTCCCCTGGGACGCGAAATAATCCGCCACCGCGGCGTACAGGGTCACGGGCCGTTCCGCGGCCCGGCTCAACTCTTCGTGCCGGTCAAGGATTGCCCCCCAATGGCGGGCCGCCTCGTATTCGGGGCATTCAATATGCACGTACTGGGCGAGGATCGCCGAAAGGCCGTTCTCCGCCCCTATTTCCCGGGAAACGAGCCCGTCCCGAGAAACCGCTTCCAACACGGCGGCGCGTAAATCGCCGTATACCTTCACTCTCATCGCATACCCCGTAACTAAACTTTTGGGGTATTGTAGAGCCCTTTTCGCTAAAAGTCGAGTAAAATCAGCGTCCCCGGCAACTTGACCCCCCAAGAAGATTCCCTTACCCTTGTATGAGGAGAACATCCCCCATGCAGAAAGCGACTCGAGCCTTTCTCCTCCATTCACGCACCCGGATCCGCTTTTTGCTGGCCACGGCGGCGCTCGTCGCGCTATTCTCCCGCCCGGCCTTTCCCGCAGAGGATGCGGTCCCCCAGCCCAAACGGGTTCTCTACCTTAATTCCTACCACAAGGGGTACCGCTGGAGCGATGAAGAGGAGCGCGGGTTCCTCGCGCGAATTCGCGAGGGCTCGAAGGATGCGGAAGTTTCCTTTGAATACCTGGACAGCATGCGGTTCGACTTCGAAAAGCTCGCGCCCTCTCTCGCGGAATCCCTGAGCATCAAGTATGCCCTGTACCGCCCCCAGGTAATCGTCACCGCGGACAACAGGGCCTATGACTTCATCGCGGCCTACCGAAACCGCCTTTTTCCGGGCGTTCCCGTCGTCTTTTGCGGATACAACAACTTCTCCCCGGACATTTTAAAAGAAACGGGCAACGTTACCGGGGTAAACGAAGAAAACGACGTACGAGCCCTGGTCGCCCTTGCCCTCCGCATCCAGCCGGAGCTTACAACCCTTGCCTTTATCGCCTCCACGGCGGACGAAACCAACCGCCGGCTCTACGACTCGGTGGTCCGGGACGTGTTCCCTACCTATAGGACGGGCTACAACCTCGTGGTGCTGAAGGACGAGACCGCGGAGGAAATCCGTTCCAGGCTCGAGCTGTTGCCTCGAACCACCGCGGTATTCCTGACGGGACAGACCGTGGACACCGAGAACGGGCGGCCCCTCACCTCGGAGCAGAGCGCGTCCCTCATTACCCAAATGGGCGACTTTCCCTGCTATACCTTTTGGGATTTCCATTTGGGCAACGGAGCCCTCGGAGGGACCCTGATAACGGGGTATGACCAGGGCGCTGCCGCGGGAGACCTGGCGCTGCAGATCCTGGCGGGAAAGCCCGCTTCATCGATTCCGGTACTCATGAAGACCCCGGTAACGGTAACCTTCGACTGGGAAAGACTTGTCCATTTCCGGATCAGGGAAAGTACCCTTCCCGCGGGCAGCGTCATCCTGAACCAGCCTCGTTCCCCCTGGGCGGTGTGGCCCCTGCAGGTGGGGGGCATGGCGCTCCTGATCCTTTCCCAAACCGCGGCCATCCTCATGCTGTTGAGGATAGTGAGCCGCAGGCGAAGGGAGCTGGCGGAAGCGGAGGAAAAGAGGATAGCCCTGGAAAAGCGGGCGGAGGAACGAATGGCGGAGCTGACCGCCGCCAACGAGAGGCTCAAGATAGCCAGCGAGACCGACCCCCTTACGGCCCTGGCGAACCGAAGGGCCTTCAGCAGGAAGCTCGACCAGGAATTCGCGCGGCAAAAGAGGGCCGGGGGGCTCTTTTCCCTGATCATGCTCGACATTGACCACTTCAAGCGGTTCAACGATACCTACGGACACCTGGAGGGAGACGAGTGCCTCATCAAGGTAGCGGCGGTAGTGGCCGACGCGGTACGCCGTCCCTATGACCTCGCCGCCCGCTTTGGGGGGGAGGAATTCATCGCAGTGCTGCCCGAGACGGGAATGGACGGGGCCCTGAAGGTGGCCCGGCGGATTCACGAGGGGGTTCTGGCCCTTAAGATACCCCACGCCACGTCGGAGACCAACGGATACGTTACCGTCAGCGTAGGCGTCGTCACGGCGGTTCCCTTCCGGGCGGAAAAGCCCCTTTCCCTGGTGGATATGGTAGACGGCGTCATGTACCGCGCGAAGAACTCGGGCCGCAACAGGATCGAGACCGCGGACCTTTCCAGGGAAACGGAAAACGCCGGGAATCCTACCTAACGGTCGCCCCGTTCCAAGAGCCCGATAAGCTCCTCAATTTTCACGTCCCGGTCGGATTCGGAACCCGCGCTGAAGGACTCCCGAACGCAATGCCTGAGATGGGCCTTCATCACCTCCGCGTTGGCCTTCCGTAGGATCGAGGAAGCCGCATGAATCTGCGTAGAAACGTCCACGCAGTAACGGTCCTCCTCTATCATGCGCAGGATTCCGTCTATCTGGCCTCGGGCGGTGCGGAGAAGCCGGGAAACCCTCTCATGGTCCGCGATCACGGCACGAGGGCGTATCCCGCCCGGGAAACCGCTTCCGCGAGAACCGCGTCGTCGACCTCGGCGGCGGATTCAACCGCAGCCTCCCCCTTCTCGAGGTTTACCGTGGCGGCAACCCCCTCCAGGGCGTTGAGGGCCTTCTCGACCCGCATGGCGCAATGCTTGCAACTCATTCCCGTAATACGCACGGTCTTTATCATTTTAGCGCTCCTTTCCTGAAAAAATTCAAACGTAAGGCGTTGAGCACCACCGACACGGAGCTGAAGCTCATGGCGGCGGCGGCTATCATCGGATTGAGGGTTATGCCGAAGAAGGGATAGAGGATTCCCGCGGCGACGGGTATGCCCAAGGCGTTGTAGATAAGGGCCCAAAAGAGGTTTTGCTTGACGTTCCTGAGGGTCGACCGGCCGAGCCTGAGGGCGGTTACCGCGTCCCGGAGGTCGCTCCTCATGAGAACGACGTCCGCGGCCTCCACCGCTATGTCCGTGCCGGCGCCTATGGCTATGCCCACGTCCGCGGCGGTGAGTGCGGGTGCGTCGTTGATGCCGTCGCCTATCATAGCCACGGTTCGGCCCTCCGCCTGAAGGGAACGAATCACGTCTACCTTATGTTCAGGCAGGAGTTCCGAGTAGGCCTTATCAATGCCCGCGGCGGCGCGAATTCCCTCCGCCGTCTGGCGGTTGTCTCCGGTGAGCATGACCGTTTTCAGGCCCAGGGCCTTCATGCCCGCCACGGCCTCCCGGCTTTCGCCCTTGATTGTGTCCGCCACGGCCACGATGCCGAGGGCCCGGCCTCCCCCTCCGAAGCAAAAGGGAGTCTTGCCCTGCTCCGCTATGGGAATGAGCACCTTCATGAGGTCCGATACGTCGATCCCCCTCTCCTGCAGGAGGGCGGGCCCTCCGGCAACGTAAACGACGCCGCCCACGGTTCCCTCGACGCCCTTGCCCACGTGGGCACGGAAGTTTTCCACCCCCTTCAGATTGAGGCCCGACCGCTGCGCCTCCTTGACGATGGCGATTCCCAGGGGATGTTCCGAAAGGGCCTCCACCGACGCGGCGAGGGTCAACAGCTCGTTGTCGTCGAGCTCCGATATCGACACCACGTCGGTAACCGAGGGTTTTCCGGTGGTCACGGTCCCGGTTTTATCGAGGACGACCGTGTCCACGGCGTGGGTTATTTCCAGGGCTTCCGCCGACTTGACCAGGACCCCGTTCCGGGCGCCCCGGCCCGTACCCACCATAATCGCCGTGGGGGTAGCCAGACCGAGGGCGCAGGGACAGGAGATCACCAGGACCGAAATGGCCAGGGACAGGGCAAATCCGGCGGATTCTCCCGCCGCAAGCCAGAAGATCCCCGTGAGGACCGCCAGAGCCATGACAACGGGTACGAAAAAAGCGCTCAGCCTGTCCGCAAGCTTTGATACAGGGGCTTTTGACGAGGCCGCCTCGTTTACCAAGTCAATGATTCGCGCGAGGGTCGTGTCGCTGCCTACCCTGTCCGCCCGAAGGACCGCGTACCCTGACAGGTTTATGGAGGCGCTCCAGAGCTGATCCCCGGGACCTTTGTCCAAGGGGATGCTCTCGCCGGTGATCGCCGACACGTCCACCGTGGTCTGTCCTTCCGATATGGTCCCGTCCACGGGCACCGCGTTGCCTGGCCGGAGGGTCACGAAATCCCCTACACGAATCTCGGAAACCGGCACGGTAACCTCGAGGCCCTCCCGGAGTATCGTTGCCGTTTCGGGACGCAGGTCCAGCAGGCGTGAAATGGCGTCGGTAGTCCGCCTCTTGGCGCGGTCTTCCAGAAACTTTCCCAGGGTGATAAGGGTGAGGATCATCGCCGCGGACTCGAAGTAAAGGCTCTCCAGAAGGTCGTGGACCGTCGTCATGTCCCCGCGGCCCTGCGCCGCGGCGACGGCAAAGAGGATGTAGGTTCCGTAAGCCAGGGCGGCCCCGGAACCGATGGCTATCAGGCTGTCCATGTTCGGGGAGAGCCTGAAAAGATTGCGGAAGCCCCTGATGAAGTAAACCCTGTTGACCAGGGCCACGGGAAGGGCGAGGAAAAACTGCGCAAGAACGAAGACCAGGGCGTTTTGCATGCCCAGGACAAACGCAGGCAAGGGCCAGTGAAACATATGGCCCATGGCCAGGTACATGAGGGGCAGGCTGAAAGCGACGGACAGGGCCAGCCTGAAGGGAGAGTCGTCGCTTACGGCCGCTTTGGCCGATGCGGCCTTGGGAGGCTCCCCGTTTTCCCGGGCCGGGGCCGATTGCGACTGCGAATGCGCCTGCGACTGCGACCGCGCCTGCGAGACGGGCCGGGCTCCATAACCCTCGCCCTCCACGGCAGAGGCGATAGTTTCAGGAGAAAGCTCTCCCTCATCAAAGGTAGCGGTCATGCTGTTCGTTAACAGATTTACCTGTACGGCGCTTATCCCCGGCAGGGATGAAACCCGCTTCTCGATATGGGCCGAACAGGCTGAGCAGGACATGCCGGTTATCTCGAATTTTTCCGTTTTCATGGCAACTCCACCCCCCCCAGGGGGGGTGTCTATAACATAAAGCGCAGATCCTTTTAC
>QKDA01000190.1 GCA_003246765.1 Spirochaetales bacterium
GCGCGTAGACGCCCCCGGGCCCGCGGCGAGGAGGGGTTCAAGCCATCCGAGGAGGGTTCCCGCGTCCTCGTCGAAACGCCAGGGCGCGTTAAGCACGATGAGTCCGGACCCCGTCATGCCGAAGCCCTCGCCCTCGCGGTCGGCCTTGGCGACATGGAGCTCCGCCTGAAGGGTCCCCGGAATACCCGCTTCCGCGAGGGAACCCAGCAGTCCCGCAAGGGCGTCCCCCTTCCGCGCCACCACGGGATACCAGAGCGCCAGGATCCCCGCGGGCCAGCGCCGCCTCGCAGCCGTTAGCGTCTCCCGGGTTCGCAGGTAATCCGAGGGGAGCTCGTAGCTCGGGTCCATGAGGCATAAGCCCCGCCGGGGCTCCGGGGGGGCTAGGCCGAGGAGCCCGGCATAGCCGTCCCGCCGATGGAGGTGCACCCGCGGGTCGCCCCCCATGGCTCCCCTCAGTTTCTCGAATTCCCCGGGGTGGAGCTCCATGAGATGAAGGGAATCGGACGCTCTGCAAAGGGCTCGGGCCGTTTCGGGGGAGCCCGGGTACAGGGCCCGACCGGAAACCGTCGACTCTAAAAGCTCAAGCCATTCGCGCGCGATCTCCGGGGGATTCTTTCCCTCCAGAACCCGGCGTACCCCCCCGAGGGCCTCGCCGGTCCGCTCCGCGGCCTCCCCAGCCAGGGGATAAATCCCCGCCCCCGCATGGGTGTCGATAAACGTGAAGGGCTTGTCCTTTTCCTTTAGCCGGGCGATAAGCCTTGCCAGGAGGGCGTGTTTGAGCATGTCCGCGTGATTGCCCGCGTGGTAGCCGTGCTGATAGCTGAGCATAGGCCATAGTAGCGGCAAAAAAGCCCCTCCGTAAAGCCGGCTCGGTTTGACACCCGCCGGTCGGCGGAACTACACTTTCAGTGTATTCCCGTCCGCAAGGAGAAGGCGATGCTCAAGGATTTAAAACTGGTGGTTAAGATCGGCGGGGGTTTTATGCTCGTCGTTGCCCTCACCGCCGCTATTTCTACCCTCAGTCTAGTGAACTCAGGCGGCGTGAAGCGCGCCCTGAAGTCCAGCCAGGAGGTTTCGTTTATCCTTGGGGACCTGCAAAAGGCGGCGGACGACAGCGGGCGTTACTTTCAGCTTGGAAACGGGCCGGACGGGGAAAGCGCGAAGGCCCTTCTCAAGACAGTGCAGGACCGGCTGCGGGAACTGGCCTCCGTAGGTGCCGCGGGGGAAACGGATGCCCTTGGCGGCGTGATTCGCTCCCTGGAGGAAGCCGGGCCCTGGTTCGACTCGGTCGCTTCCCTTCAGGAGGAAAAAAAGCCCTTAACGACCTCGGTACAGGCCGCTTCGGCCTCCCTGGAGAGCGGCATCCTGTCCCTGGCCGAGCTCCTGGCGGCGGATTCCAGGAACTTACTCCGGGACGCCGACAGAATGCTCGCGTCCTATTACAGAATGCAGATGGCGGCTTCGAATTACGGGGTTACCCTGAGCGACGCCTCGGTTTCGGTCTTCACCGGGGAAGCGGAAACGATCGGAGCCCTGGCGAAAGGCCTCCGCTCGCGCTCCTCCTCTCCCAGGGCCGCCGCCCTCTTGGGGCGAATCGCCTCGGACAATGACGCCTGGATCTCGGGGATGAAGGGCCTCGCGGATATCAGCCGCCGGCAAGCGGACCTGAAGGTTCGCTTCTCGGGCGCTCTCCGGGACGCCGTCGGTGCCCTGTCCGCCGTAAACAGGGACGTCGCCGCCCATGCCGCGTCCGCCCTGGACTCCTCGGCCCTCGCGATCATCCTGGCGGGGCTGCTGTCGGCCGCGGCGGCCTTGATCCTTACCCTGACGCTAACCCGCAGCATAACCGTTCCGGTGAAGCAGCTGGTTCGCGACACCGAGACCATCGCCTCGGGCGACCTTGCCCTCCATTTTGACCGTACTCTCCTGCGCCGGCGCGACGAGGTCGGATCCCTGGCTCAGGGAATGTCGAACCTTTCCTCGAGATTTAAGCGTTTCGTAATGGATATGCGGACGGTCTCTACGGGGGTCGCCGAAGGCAGCAGGCAGCTGAGAGAGACCGCGTCACAAATCGCCGCCGGCGCCTCGGAGCAGGCGGCTTCCGTGGAGGAGGTTTCCTCCTCGATGGAGCAAATGTCCGCCAATATCCGCCAGAGCGCCGACAACGCCCAGCAAACCGAACGGATCGCCCGGATGTCTTCCCAATCGGCCGCCGAGGGGGGCAAGTCCGTTCTCGCCACCCTGGAAGCCATGCGCGAGATCGCCTCGAAAATCGGCATAATCGAGGAGATCGCGCGGTCCACGAACATGCTATCCCTCAACGCGTCCATCGAGGCGGCCCGGGCCGGCGAGTACGGCAAGGGCTTCGCCGTGGTGGCCTCGGAGGTCGGAAAGCTCGCGGAGCGCAGCCAGAAGGAAGCCGGCGAGATCGGGGCCCTTTCCCTATCCAGCGTGGAAATAGCGGAGACCGCCGGGAAGATCATAGCGGACCTGGTTCCCGAGATTAAGAGAACCGCGGATTTGGTTCAGGAAATCAGCGCGGCCCTCAACGAGCAGCGCTCCGGCCTCGAGCAGATCAACGGGGCCATCCAGCGGCTCGATACGGTGGTTCAGCAAAACGCCTCATCTTCGGAAATTTCTTCGGACATGTCCGCCCAGCTTGCCGCCCAATCCGGGCGCATGCAGGAGCTCATAGCCCTGTTCGAGGTATCCGAAAGCGCGCCCGAGGCAGTCCCCGCGAAGGCCGAATCGGCGTCCGTGAAGAGCGC
>QKDA01000217.1 GCA_003246765.1 Spirochaetales bacterium
CGGACGAGAAGCCCGTCGATAATCGCCAGGGTGAGGGGAATCTTGAGGATGATCCGGGTGTATTCCCGGGCCTTGCTCTCGACCGAGATAGTCCCGTTGATCATCTCCATCTGGCGGTTTACCACGTCCATCCCGACGCCCCGCCCGGACACGGATGACACGGTTTCCTTCGTCGAGAACCCCGGCGCGAAGATCAGGGAGAAAAGTTCCTGCTCCGTCAGCGCGTCGTCGGGGCGGATCAGTCCCTTGGAAATCGCCTTCTTGCGGATGGCCTCGGTATCGAGGCCGTTGCCGTCGTCCTCGATGACGATGTACACCGAGGCGCCGGTCTGGGACGCCGTAAGCCGGATGGTACCGGCCTCGCTCTTGCCCCGGGAGGCGCGGACCTCCGGAAGCTCGATGCCGTGGTCCAGGCTGTTCCGGATTATGTGGATAAGGGGATCCCCCAGCTTTTCTATGACCGTCTTGTCGAGCTCCGTCTCCCCTCCCTCGGTCTCGAGGTTCACGTTCTTTCCGAGCTCCGCAGAGAGGTCCCGAACCAGGCGCTTAAAACTCGAGAAGGTGGTCCCGATGGGGACCATGCGGATGCTCATGGTATTGCTCCGCAGCTCGTCCGTAAGCCGGCCGAACTGCTCGATTACCGAAAGCACCTCGTCGTTGTCGTTGTACAGGCGGGTGGTCTGGAGAATCCGGGCGTGGATCGTAACCAGCTCCCCCACGAGGGCCATGAGCTGATCGAGCTTTTCGGACTTGACCCGGATAGTGCTCATGTCCGCCGCCATCTGCTTGTTCTTTTGAACCTTCTGAATGAGTTTCTGTTCCTCCAGGGCGACCTTGAGACCCGCCTTGGAAACGAGCTTCTCGTCCACGAGTATCTCTCCCAGCCTTTTTTGCCGGGACACGGCCCGCTCCACGTGTTCCGCCGCGATAAAGCCCCGGTCCACCAGGATCTCCCCCAGCTTTCTCGGGTTGTAGGCCTCGTCCTCCGGCAGCTCCGGCAGGGGCTCCACGGTAAGCTTCGCGAAATCCTGCACGAAGATGAACACGTCCCGAAGGGCGTTTTCGTCCGCGCGGGTGGTAACGAAGATATTGAGCTCCGTCAGGCACTGGGCCGGATCGTGCTTGGAAAGCGGGGGAAGGCGATCCGTGTCGGGAATGCAGGTTACGGTTCCCAGCCCCGAAAGCTCCTGCACTATGGCGAAGGGGTTCGTTCCCCGAAGGAAAATATCCTTGTCCGGCGCGAAACGGATGAGCCAGGTCCGTTCGGGATTCTCCTTTTTGGGTTCCGGCGGCGCCTCGCGGACCTCCGCCCCGCCCTCCCCTGAGTCGAAGCCCACGGCCTTGCGGAAATTCGCGAGAAATGCCGACAACTCCGGAGAAAGGCTGTCTCCCTCGGGCTCCCCGGACTCGATCATGTCCTTGATGATGTCCCTGGAGAGAAGGGTGTGGCTGATAAGCGCGGGCGACAGGCCGATCTTGCCGTCCCGGAGGGCAGCCAGGATGGATTCCACCTCATGGGCGAATTCGGAGATCCGTTCCAGGCCGAACATGGCCGCGGACCCCTTTATGGTATGCATTACCCTGAATACCGCCGAGAGGAGCTCCTTGTCGGCGGGAGATTCCTCCAGTTCCAGGAGATTGTCTTCCAGTTTTCCCAAGAGCTCCAGGGCTTCCTCGCGAAAGGTTTCTATGAATTGATCGTTTTTCATGGGAGCCTCCTCAAATGCCTAAACGGGAAAAAAGGTCCGACAGCTGGGCTCCCGTTTCCATGGGGATCTCAACGAGACCCAGCGACTGCAGCCGCTTGGCAAGGGCCTCGCTTACGGTGCCGGTGAAGGCCGCGCCCTTGCCCCGGGCCGCGGCCTCCTTCCAGAAAGCCGCCAGCACCTGAAATCCCGCAAAATCCAGGGCCTCTACCCCGGTTACGTCAATGTCGGATTTCCCCTTGTCGAGGGAAAGGAGAAGCTCCTTCTTGAGGGCCTCCGCGTTTTCGATTACGGGCTCAAGCATTCTGTTTTTCCTCCCCTTCCGCCCCGGCGAGCAGTTCCTGCCCCGAAAGCAGTTTGTCAATGTTAAGCAGGATGACGAAGGAGTCCCCGATCTTTCCCATACCGTCGATAAAGGAGGTATCGATGCTCACGCCGATTCGGGGAGGGGGCTCTATGTTGCCCTCGGTTATGTCCACGACCTCCTGCACCCCGTCGCTGAACAGGCCGATCGTAAGGGTCCCGGACTCGTCGTCGTGAAAGGCGTTCGCCACCTCAGTAACGATAATGCTCGTGTTTTCGGTCATCTTGGTCACCCCAAGGCCGAATTTTTGCCGTACGTCGAGCACTGGAACGACGTTGCCCCGGAGGTTTATTACCCGGCTCATGTACTCGGGCATGCGGGGAACCCGGGTTATGCGGGGAACCCCGAGAACCTCCTTGATATGGATCACCTCGAGCCCGTACACCTCGGCCCCCAGAAGGAAGGTAAGATACTGCCGCACGTTTTCCGAAGAATGAGTCTGCATGAAGCCCCCCTCTCACTCGCCGTCGGCGGCAGTTCCCGCCCCTACGGCCTCGGCGGGCTCCTCCGCCTCGGCTTCGCTTTCGCCGTCCCCGGCGGACAGGGCCCCGTCCTGCAGGGCCCTGAAGTCCCGGCCGGTCAAGATCTTGTTGATGTCCAAGATGATGATGAACTCGCTGTCCACGTGTCCCATCCCCACGATGAAATCCGTGTCGATGGCTATGCCGATCTTGGGCGGCGGCTCAATGTC
>QKDA01000129.1 GCA_003246765.1 Spirochaetales bacterium
GAGGTAGCCTCGGAAACGCTGAAAGCCGTGCGGGAGGGACGCTTCTACGTCATCACCGACCCGGGAACCTACGAGGGGGTCCGCAGGAGAATGGAGGACATCCTCGACGGAAGGACGCCGGCGTTCGAGATTCCCCGGATGATGCTATGACAAAATGGGTCTTTGATTTTTTGGAAAGGGGAATACTGCCCGCCCCCCGCCTCACAAAGGCTCGTTCATCCGCTTTATCGCGCAAAACTCGCCGCACATGGTACATTCCTTTCCGCCCCCGATGCCGCTTTGGGCCCTCCTTCGCGCCGGGGTTTCGCTGTCCAGGTAGAGCCGGAACTGGGCGTCCCAGTCGAGGGTCTTTCGGGCCCGGGCCATTTCTAGCTCCAGCCTCGCGGCGCGCGGGTTTCGGAGGGCGAGATCGGCGGCGTGGGCCGCTATTCTCGAGGCGATAACCCCTTCGCGCACGTCGGCGAGGTCAGGCAGGCACAGATGCTCCGCGGGGGTCACGTAGCACAGGAAGTTGGCGCCGCTCATCGCCGCCACGGCGCCGCCTATCGCCCCCGCGACGTGATCGTGGCCCCCGGCTATGTCGGTAACCAGCGGGCCGAGCACGTAAAGGGGCGCGCCGCCGCAGAGGCGTTTCGCTATTCTCACGTTTTCAGTAACCGCGTCCAGGGGAACGTGGCCGGGTCCCTCGATCATGACCTGCACGCCCCGGGACCGGGCCCGGTCCGCCAGTTCGCCCAGGACGATGAGTTCCGAAAGCTGGGCGCGGTCGGTGGCGTCCGCGGTGGCCCCGGGGCGCATGCCGTCCCCCAGGCTCAGGGTCACGTCGTATCTCGCGAGGACCTTCAGTATTTCGTCGAAGCCCTCGTAAAGGGGAGACTCCCTGCCGGTCGCCCGCATGATGGCGGCGAGCATAGAGCCTCCGCGGCTTACGATGTCCAGCGAACGGCCCTGGGAGGAATAGGCCTCCATGGCGGTTCTGTTGACTCCCGCGTGGATGGTCATGAAGTCGACCCCGTCCCGGGCCTGCCGCTCCACCGCGGAGAGAAAATCGTCGAGGGTTAGGGAGGACAGGTCGCGCCCGCTCCTGGCCAGCTCGAAGGCAGTCTGGTAGATCGGGACTGTCCCGACGATGACCGGCGACCGGGCGAGCACGGCCTTGCGGATCTCCGCCTGCCTCGGGCCGAGGGAGAGGTCCATCACCGCGTCGGCGCCGGCGGACACCGCCGCCTCAAGCTTCAGGATTTCCGCCTCGATCAGGGCGTCGCCCCCGTCGGCGAAGCCTCCCTCGGGAATTACCGGCGACGATCCGATGTTCGCGTTCACCTTGATGGAGACCCCGTCACCGATCGCCACCGGCCGGGTTCTCCGAAGGGGATTCCCGGGGATGACGATGGCGCCCGCGGCCATTGCCGACCGGATAAACTCCGGCTGCACCCCCTCGTCCGCGGCGCAGCGTTCCATGGCGGCGGTTAACAGCCCCGCCTCGGCTTTTTGCTTATGGGTCATGCTCTCTCCTTCAGGGCGGCGTTCATGGCCTTCATGGCGGCCAGGGGATTTTCCGCTTCCGTGACCGCGCGCACCGCCGCGGCGTTTCTCGAGGCTTTCGGCGGAAGCGAGAGAATCCTTTCCAAGGTGAGCCCGCCGATGGCGACGACGGGCCTTCCGGCGAGGGCCGCGGCGTCGGCGAGGGCCTCGACTCCCGTTACGGGGTCCGCTTTTTCCTTGGTCGAAGTCGGGTATACGGGACCGAAGCCGATGTAGTCGACCCATTCGCCCGTCGAGGAGCGGACCTGGTCGAGGTTGTGGGTCGAAAGCCCGATCACGTAACGCTCGCCGAGCAGGCGCCTTGCGGCCTTGGGTTCCAGGTCGTCCTGGCCGAGATGCACCCCGTCGGCGGACGATCCGTAGGCTATATCGGGCCGGTCGTTTACGATGAAAAGGGTTTCGGTTCCCGCCGTGACCGAGCGCACGGCCCGCGCGATGGCCAGCAGTTCCCGGTCGCTTCCGCCCTTGTGCCTCAGCTGGACCGCGGGGAGCCCCGCCTCCACGGCAAGGGCCGCCATGGGCTGATAGCGCGCGGCGTCCAGGGTCATGACGAGGTAAAGCCCCGGGCCGAGGGTTCGCCTGCGGCACAGGGACTCAACGTCCCGGTGAAGGTCGTAAAGCCGGTAGCGGAGCCGCTTGAAGGAGCGCGAGGCGTCGGCGTCCGTGAGCTTGGCGGTCTCCTCTAGCACCCGGAGCGCTTCCTGGGCCCGTTTGGCGTTCGCCTGGGCGATGTCCGCTAGGGAGCTACGCCGCCGCTCGTTTTTTCCTACCGTTTCGGAACCGACGTCGGAAAGCGCGTCCCGCCCGGAGAGGAGGCTTCCGCCCAGGCTGAGGCCACCCGGCGTCAGGCCATGGAGGCCGTGGCGAAGGGACTTGCACCGCTCCTGCAGGGGGCCGTTCCCCAGACTGAAGCGGCAGATGTCTTCCAGGACGCGAATCCCCTCGGCGGCGCGGTTCAGGTTGGCGTCAACGATGCGGTCCACGCTCACGGCCTGACTCCCGCGGCATAGGCCGGGGCGCCCAATTCCGCGGCGATGAGCTCCGCCGCCTTCTTCCCGGACAGCAGCATCCCGCCGAAGACCGGTCCCATGCGGTATCCCCCCCGCACCGCGTTCGCCGCCATGCCGCTCGCGTAGAGCCCGGGGAAAACGCGCCCCGTGTTCGCCACCGTGTCGGCCTCGCCGCGCTCCGCGTCCATGGGCCCCTCGCCAACTACGGTTCCCGTAGGCGTATCGAGGGCGATCCCCGGCTTGCGGGCGAGGACCGAGACGACCTCGGCGGGGTGGCCGGTCCCGTCCAGCACGCAGCGGGCATGAACCGCCAGGGGATCCACGTGCAGACCGAGCTTGCGGACCGCGCTCCAGTTCAGCACGAGGCCGCGCACGCGGCCCTGCTTGAGAATCACGTCTTCCATGGAGACGAGGTTGAATACGCGCAGCCCCGCGCGAACCGCCTTGTGGATCAGCGTCGAGGTCACGTCGACGGAGTCGAGAAGGTAATGCTCTCCGTCCCAGGGCCGCGCCTGGAGGCCGAACTCGGAGAGCACCGACAAGCCCGCTTCCTGCACGACGATCTCGTTGAACATCATCCCGCCGCCCCATACGCCCCCGCCGACGGAAAGCTTGCTCTCGAAAAGGGCGACCTTAAAGCCCCCCTTCGCGAGGTAGTACCCGGCGACGAGTCCCGAGGGCCCCCCGCCGACGATGGCAACGTCGAGTTCCAGACTGTCCGTGATTTTGCGCGACCAGGATTCGATGATCCCCCGGGAAATAACCGCCTCGTTCAGCATAGAAAAAGCCTCCTGACAAAAAATGCGCGGCAGGAGGCAAGACGGACCCCGGGAAAAAAAAACGCCGTCCCCGACAGGGGACAGCGGCATGGTTTTCCTTGAAGCTCCCTGCGCCGGCATTATCCGGATCAGGTTCAAAGGGTATAATCTCAGGCTTTTACGCCACCCCTGCTGCTGGCGGCATCCTACGCGAAAGCCCCGGGGACTGTCAAGGGTGCCCGGATCGGCCCGCTTGACATCTTGAGTCTCCTGTGGTCTCCTGCAGAAATGGTGGTTATCAGGCAAGAAGAAGAAAGGGATTATCGCGCGGTAGAGGAACTGACCAAAAGGGCCTTTTGGAACCTCTACGTACCCGGCTGCGACGAGCACTATCTCGTCCACAGGATGCGGGGCCACGAGGATTATATTCCGGAACTGGCCTACGTCCTTGAGTTGGACGGAACCGTCATCGGCAGCATATTCTACACGAGGGCCAAGCTCCGGAATCAGGGGCAAGAACTTACGAACGTAGTCACCTTTGGCCCCGTATGCGTCGATCCTGCGCACCAAAGAAAGGGATACGGAAAGAAGCTGATCGAGTTTACCCTCGAAAAGGCCCGGAAGACGGGCTTTGAGCACGCGGTTATCTTCGGCAACCCCGGCAACTATACGGGCCTTGGCTTTAAAAGCTGCGCCCGGTTCAAGGTCTACGTGGGCGACCGGGAGTACCCGGCGGCCCTGCTGGTAAAGCAGATCGGGGCGACGCCCCTGGGGGACGGGGAATGGGAATACCTGGGCAGCGGCGTCTATTCGGTTGACCCCGGGGAAGCCGAGAGCTTCGACCGCGGCTTCCCGCAGATGGTAAAGGAAACCAACGGCCGCCAGGAAGAGTTCTTCATCCTGAGCAATTCGAGAATCAGCGGGCCGCAAGCGTGAGGGGGGGGACCGATACCGGAATGATCGGGAATCAGGCGAACCGCATCGGCCCGGTGGACGGTATAAAGATAGCCCTCGCCATGCTCGTCGTCCTCATACACACGGATCCCCTGCGCGGCGTTTCGGAAAGCCTCAATTTCTGGCTCGTGAACTACGCCGCCCGAATCGCCGTTCCCATGTTCTTTGCCCTGTCGGGATACGTCTTGTCCCGGAACATTAAAACCAAAGAGCGCTATATCCTGAAGTGGGCGCAAAATCTCGTCAGGGTGCTGGCCCTTTGGACCCTGCTCTACTGGGCCTACGCGTCCCTCTTCGAGTACGCAGGCGCCCCGGGGGGGGAATGGCTCGCGTGGTCCTACGATTTCGTCGCGTATTCCCTCCTCCGCGGCTATTTGCACCTGTGGTACCTTCCGAGCCTCCTGGCGGGAGGGATTATCCTTTACCACCTCAGGAACGTAAACCGACTCAAGATGCTCCTGGTCTCGGCCTGTCTGTACGTGCTGGGCCTGTTTGCCGTTTCCTGGTCTGCCTTCAGCAACCCTGCCGTCGAGACCGTACTCGAGCCCGTGCTCTATTACTTCGAGAACGTGCGGAACAGCCCCCTGAACAGCCTCCCCTTTCTCCTGATCGGGTTTTATCTGGAGGACCGGAAGCCCCGATACCCCAAGAAGGCCCTGCTCATACTCTTCGCGCTCCTGTGGGCAGCCTATTTCCTCGAGGTACGCTTCGTCTCCGCCAGGGGACCGAAGGGCTTCGACATGTACCTGTCGCTGCTGCCGATCGTTTTCTGCGCCATGGCCCTGTTGCAGGATTCCTTCGGCCGGGGACACAATCCCTTCGTGGCGAAAATGTCCCTGTACATCTACCTGGTCCATATCATGGTCCTTAAGGCCTTCGATTCCCTCATGGAAGGCGGCTTGAAGCCCCTGCTCGTCATGGCGGTTTCGCTGCTTTTGGCCTTCCTTTTCACGTGGATCGAACTCGCCGGGACGAAGAAAAAAAGGCCCTTGCCCTGACGCGGGAAATCCCGGTTTTTTTTCGGCGAGGTAACCCTTTTCGGCGCGGCGCCTGTTACAATGGCAATAGAGATACAAACCTAGGGAGTGAATATGAAAAAGAGGATTGACCGCTCGTTCTTTACCGCCGATTAGGTGGTTTTCGTCGGCTATTCGTCGAGGAACCTCGGCTTCAGCAAAATGGTGCGCCAGGCCTTCGAGCGCGCCGGCACGAAGGTCCTTCCGGTAAACCCGTCGGGAAACGTGGCGGGAGAGCCCGTGTTTACGTCCGTCGAGGCCGTTTCGGGCAAGGCGAATTTCGCCGTGGTGCTGACGAAAAAGGAGCGGAACCTCGCCATAGCCGAGGAGCTCGCCAAGGCGGGGATTACCCGGGTGGCCTTCGGCAATTCCATGTGCGCCGACGGCGCGGTCCTGGAAAAATGCGCCGAGCTCGGTCTCGAGGCCGTCGTGGCCTGTCCCATGATGGCCCTCGGAGGCGGCCTTCACCGCTTTCACGGCTTTCTTGCCGGGGTACGCTGATGTCGAAGTCCCCCTACGGGCCGCTCTACACGGCCTTGCTTTGGGTTTCCAAGCTCTGCGCCCTCGGCGCGGTACTGACCCTTATTCCCTGGGCAAGCGCCTCCTGGCCCAATCTGATCGGCTACCGTTCCCTATGCACCTTTACCCCCGCCTCAACCTTCGGCTGCGCCCTTTTGGCGGGAATCGCCTGCACGGTCCGCGCCCGCCTCGTGCGGCGCAGGCCGGGGCCCCTGTTCGTTCCGGTCGCGGTCCTCGCGGTTCTCGCGATCGGCACCGCCTACTGGACCGCGGTCTGGGTGCCTATTAAGCTGAAGTATACGGCGCCCCCCGCGGGCATCGAGGCGGTCGACGCCGACTCGGGGGCCTCGGAAAGCGGCCAATGAAGGTTCACTGCCTCGGACATGCTTGAACATACCCGGCCAGACGGCGTATCATCGACCTCCTGAAGGAGGTTAGCTGTCATGCCCCTGTTTATTTCACTTTTGATCATCCTCGCGGTGCTCTCCACCAAGATAAGCTCGCGGCTGGGTTTGCCCCTGCTGATAGGGTTCATCCTCATCGGCATCGTCGCGGGAAGCGACGTGCTTAACCTATTTTACTTCGACGATGCCCGCCTGACGAAGAGAATCGCCGACATTCTCCTCATCTTCATCATCTTCGAGGGAGGCTTCCGGGTCACGAAGGACTCCTTCAAGAGCGTCGCGGCTCCCGCCCTGAGCCTGGCCACCCTTGGGGTCGCCGTGACCGCCCTCGTCCTGGGGCTCATGATCCATTGGGTCTTCAAATTCGACTTCGTCTACTCCCTGATCATATCCTCCATCATCTCCTCCACCGACGCCGCCGCCGTGTTCATGGTAACCAAGTCGAATCCCATTCGCGCGAAGCTCGCCTCTACCCTCAACATAGAGTCCGCCGCCAACGACCCCATGGCCATTCTGCTCACCGTCGTGTTCATCCAGGTCGCCTCGAAGGCCCTCTCCTCGCCGGTAATGTCGGTCTTGCTTCTCCTCTGGCAGTTCACCGGGGGTATACTCCTGGGCTTCCTCTGCTATAAGGCGTCCCTTTTGGTTTTTAACCTCCTCCGGTCCTTCAACCGGGGCAACTACAACGTCCTTTTGCTGGGATGCATCCTGTTCGCCTTCGGCATCGCCGACCTGGCGGGAGCCAACGGGATCATCGCGGTTTTCTTCATGGGATACTGGCTCGGCAATTCCAATTTCCCCGCCAAGCGGAGCGTGAGCAATTTCCTCGAGACCGTCACGACCATCTTCAACATCCTGCTCTTCATAATGCTGGGACTGCTGGCGTTCCCCACGCGCTTTATCCATATCTGGAAGGAGGCCCTCGCCATCGTCGCCATGATGATGTTCGTCGCGAGGCCCCTGGCGGTCCTGCTTTCCACCCTCCCCTTCAAGTACGGGGCCAGGGAGAGAATATTCCTGATGTGGGGGGGCGTGAAGGGGGCGGTACCCATCGTTCTCGCCACCTACCCCGCCGCGAGCGGCATGGACGCGAACGGATTCATTTTCGACACCATCTTCTTCGCGGTCTTCGTCTCGTGCCTGCTCCAGGGAACCACCCTCGGGAGGCTGTCGAAGCTCTTCAGGTTCACCGAGAAAAAGAAGCCCGATTCCGCCCACATCATCGAGCTCCATTCCCTCAAGACGAGCGACATCGAGATGTTCGAGCTCCATATCGACGGCGAGTCCCTCTGCGTGGACTCGACCCTGGCGGAGCTTAACCTCGGGAACAACGTCCTCGTCAGCTCCATTGTCCGGGAGGGGCAACTGCTCCTGCCCAAGGGCAAGACTGCCGTCAAGGGCGGCGACATTCTCTACGTCCTGGCCCCATCGGACCAAATCAGCGAGATAAGCGCCCGCCTAAACTCGGTCAGGCAGGAAGAACCCGGCTGACGACGCTTGGAGGGGCCGGTCGATTACGGATGGGAAAAACGGCCAAAACGCGATAGAATATACGGCTGGAACGACTACCCTAGGAGACCCCGGATGCCCCTTTTTCTCATCCCCTACGCCCTGCAGCTTTTATGCGTGGTCCACGCGATCAAGAACAACAAGAACACCTCATGGATCTGGATCGTCCTTTTCGTGCCCTACGTGGGAGGCCTGGCCTATATCCTGGTGGAGATCGTGCCCGGTTTTACCGGCGCGGGGGGAATGGATACGGTCCGTTCTACCCTCATCGACTTCATCAATCCCAACCAGAAGTTCGAGACGGTCAAGCAAAAGGCTTCCTATTCCCCGTCCTACAAAAACCTGATCGACTACGCCGACATGCTCCTGGAGAGGAAGGATTACGGCGAGGCCCTCAGGATCTACGAAAGCCAGAACGAGGGCATTTTCAAGGGAGAGCGGGAGCTCGTCTACCGGATCGCCTTGGCGAACTACTACTGCGGGGACTACCCCAAGGCCCTGGAGCTGGTGCGGGGGCTTTTCGGCGAGGACGAAAAACTCCTGAAAAGCAGCCGGGAAAGCCTCCTTTACCTGCAGATTCTCGAGAAGACCGAGGATCCCGAGCGGGTCAAGGAGGAATACCGCGCGGTGAACGAGAGGATCCGAAACAACACCATTGAGATTCCCTATCTGACGTACCTCTTGGAGCTCGGGGACTTCGCCGAGGCCCAAAGGGTGATAGACAGGATCCGGGACGACGAAAAGTCCATGAAAATACACAACGTCCGTTACGACAGGCGGTTTTATAAGGAAGCGTACAGGCTGGAAAGGGCTCTTTCCGGCAAGGCGCGGTAACGGACTCAAGGAAAAGGCCATGAAACGAAAGATGATTGCGGCGGCCCTCCTCCTGGGGGTCATAGCGGGGGCGGCGGGGCTCGAGAAAAGCGTAGTCGGCGAACTCAACCAGTACGGCGGCAGGACCGTCAAATACCTCCTGGGGCCTGAGGACCAGTACGGCGACCAGATCCGGCAGACCCTGTATTTCTACGACGGGAACGACGAGCTGGCGGAGATTCGGCACGAGTTCACCAAGGAAAAGGCGGCCTCCTTCGGCTTCAGGAGCCAGAGCGAGATGTACGCCGGCGGGATAGTCAGCGAGTTCAGGATGGAACTGACCGAGGATGCCTTCAAGATGCGGGGCATACGGTGGCAGATAGAGCGGGTGGACGCCGACGACGTCATTTACGAGTTTGAGTACTCCGACGGGGAACGGCGCGCGAAAAGCGGGGGCAAGTCCTTCGTGGTCAACTACCCCTTCTATACCCTGCCCTACCTCGAGGAGGTTTTCTTCGAGGATTACGAACCCAACGAGAAGGGCGACGCCTACAGCTTCAGCGCGAAGTTCTGGAAGGCCCGAACCTTCGTGGAGTTCCTTTCCGACCCCGTCCCGGTAACCGCGGACGACCGGAAACGGGTGTATATGTACCTCGGCCATCTGGGCCAGGAACAGCACACGGACGTCTATTCCCACAAGGTGACCGTGGGCTACCGGGGCAGGCAGTACCTCTGCTACCTGCAGAACCCCTTTGTGGGCTATATCCATAAGGGAGACCAGTGCCTCCTGACCTACCAGGTCATGGGGGTCAACCGGGAGCTCATGCTTTTAGCCACGGAGTTCAACGAGCTCGAGTAGGACCCACAAGGAGGCAGTACCATGCGCCTGGAATTTAGGGCGCTCATCGCAGTAAGTGCAGCCCTTATCCTCGCAAGCGCCCTGAGCGCCGAGGCTCCCGCCAAAATTCCCTACCGGGGGCTGTCGGCGACCCTTCCGGAGCTCTTCCGGAACCGGAGCGGCGAATACCTCAACGGATGCGGGGACTGCACCTACGAAGGGCTCTCCTCCGTGATCGAGGATTCTATCCGGGACAAGGCCTCGGACGGGAGCGCGGACGTTTTCGCCGTCGTGGAGGCCTTCGAAGAGGGCGATACGGTTACTTTCAACGTTGTCCTGGAGTACGCGAAAAACGACGTCCTTCCCCTTTCCTTCCTCACGGAGGGCAGCGGGGTTAAGGTATGGACGGCCCTTCCCTGCAGCCTTTACCTTGAGCTTGCGTTCAGGGTCAAGGTCGACAGCGATACGGTTCTCGGGGGAAGGGACGAGGAAGGGGTCTTTCTGGACATTGAGCGCTTTACCCTGCGCATGGAGTCCCTGGAGGGCGTCCCGGTCCCCGGGGCGGCGGTTCGCCTCCACGATACGGTCTATCGGCCCGAGATAGTGAACGCGCGGGTCCGGGGCGATTTCGCCTGGTACCTGAGCGGCGTCGGCGATGAGGAATCCGAGGACTCATGGGTATCCTATAAGGACCTTGAGGAGGGCGAGTACCGGTGGATCCCCGCTTCCGACAGCGGCCTTGAGTTTTCCTGCTCCCTGGATTCCGGGGAGGAGGACGCCTACGGGACCTTCGAGATTGAGGCGGACTCCCGGGACTTGATGAATCCCGAAAACCCGCTTCTCATTCTCAGGACCCCGGAAGAAACGGAGGAGCTGAGCCTGACGCTCCCGGGCTCCCGATAAAAAAAGCCGCCGGGATTGGTTCCCGGCGGCTTTTATTTTACAGGGCCTCACGGCCCTGCGGAGGCTTACTTGATCAGGCTGCCCTTCTCGGCGGCCACGACGATCTTGTCGGCCTTGATGAGGGCGGTAACCTCGGCGACCTGCTTGACCACTTCCTCGCTGAG
>QKDA01000108.1 GCA_003246765.1 Spirochaetales bacterium
GGGGCATCGGCGAGGGCTTCCAGTTCCAGAAACCAGCCGAGCCCCGCCACATGCGAAAGCTCTATGCCGATTTCGGCTTTCTCTTCGGGGGACGCGGCGTCACGGCGCGCGAGGGACCATCGCCGGGTGCTTTTCTCCTTTTTGTCCGTGGGCTGGAAGCCCGCGTCCGCGAGAAGACACTCGAAGGCTTCCCGGCAATCGATGCGGAATTCCCGCTCGTCGTTCACTTCCAGGGTTCCCCGCACCTCCTTGCGCTTATAGGTCACCGTCAGGGCTCCGTCCTCGTCGCGGATCCTCACTTTGAGGGCCGTTCCGTCGGCCCGTTCCCCTTGGGTCCAGTACACGTCCCTTTTCCGGGTCTCCCCGGTGAATAAAGCGAATTCCCCTATTCTGCAGGCCGTCGCTTCCGGGTCCGAAACCCGGGCCTTCATCTCGATTTCCGTCATCCTTCACCGCCTCGCCGGGATCGAAAAAAAAGCCGGCGGTGGATTCCGCCGGCCTTCTTTGCTTTGCGACTCAGTTCCAGTTCAGCACCGAGCGGTCGTAGTCTTCCGGGGCCTTGAAGCCCAGAAGCTCGATGCAGGTGGCCGCCACGCTGGAAATGCCCAAGCCCTCGACGAGTTCCTTCTTGTATTCGCCCTTTCCGGAAGGGTCGTACACGATGCAGGGAACGGGATTGAGGGAATGGCTGGTCTTGGCCTTAGGCGAACCGTCGGCCTTGCGGGATACCGCGCCGGTTTTTTTCTCGTGCTCGAACATGTCGTCGGCGTTGCCGTGGTCCGCCGTCATGACCATCACGCCCCCGGCGGCGTCAATGGCCTTCTTGATGCGCGCGAGCTGGAGGTCCATGCCCTCCATGGAGCAGAGCACCGCCTGGTACACGCCCGTGTGGCCCACCATGTCGCCGTTGGGGAAGTTGAGCCTGATGAAGTCGTACTTGCCTGAACCGACGGCCTCGATGACGTAGTCCGCGATCTCGGCGCACTTCATCCAGGGCCTCTGCTCGAAGGGAAGCACGTCGCTCTTGATTTCCACGTAGGTCTCGAGCTTCTCGTCGAACTTGCCGAGCTTGTTGCCGTTGAAGAAATAGGTCACGTGGCCGTATTTCTGGGTTTCGCTGATGGCGAGGGTGCGGGTTCCCGAGAGGGCCAGGTATTCTCCCATGGTGCGGTCGATGGCGGGAGGGGTCACGAGGTACTGGGCCGGAATGTGCAGGTCTCCGTCGTACTCCATCATTCCCGCGTATTCCACGTTGGGCACCCGGACGCGGTCGAACTTGTCGAACTCGGCGCCGGTCTCGAAGGCGGCGGTCATCTCCAAGGCCCGGTCGCCCCGGAAATTGAAGTAAATGACCGAGTCCCCGTCCTCGATGGTTCCCACGGGCTTTCCGTTTTCGGCGATCACGAATTCCTTGAGGTCCTGGTCGATGATGCCGGGAATTTCCTTGCGCCACGTCTCGATGGCCTCACGGGCGGAAGCGAACTGCCTTCCCTTGCCGAGCACGTGGGTCTGCCAGCCGCGGTCGACCATGGACCAGTCGGCGCCGTAGCGGTCCATGGTGATGTACATGCGCCCGCCGCCGGAGGCGATGCGGTAGTCTACGCCCTGGGCGTTGAGCCCCTTGAGGTAATCCTCGAAGGGATCGATATAGTCGAGGGCGCTGGTCTCGCCCACGTCCCGGCCGTCCAGGAGGGCATGAACCCGCGCGGTTTTCACTCCCTCTTCCCGGGCCTTGTTCAGCATCGCCTTGAGGTGGTCGATGTGGGAATGGACGTTGCCGTCGGAGAAGAGTCCGATGAAGTGGAGTTTGGAGTCGTTTTTCCGGACGTTTTCGATGAGCTTCTGCCAGGTATGGCCCTCGAACATCGCGTTGGTTTCGATGGAGCTGGAGACGAGCTTCGCTCCCTGGGCGAACACCCGTCCGCAGCCGATGGCGTTGTGCCCAACCTCGCTGTTGCCCATGTCCTCGTCCGAGGGAAGGCCGACGGCGGTTCCGTGGGCCTTGAGCTTCGCGGTGGGCCAGTCTTTCTGGAAAGCCGCCAGGGCTTCCATGTGGGCGTCCGCCACGGCGTCCCCCTCGGTATATTTGCCGTAGCCCACGCCGTCCATTATGACGAGGACGACCGGTCCCTTCCGGCCCTTCCATTTCGGATTCTTTTCGAGCGCTTTAACCATGGAATATCTCCTTTACGAATATCGCAATCGGCGGGATGGCGACTGTAGCGACTTTTTTGTAGGCTAAATGTAACTTTTTTCGCCGACTTGGGCAAGGTTGCGTCTTTGGCGGCTCCGGGCAGAGGGTTTGAAGAAAGGTGATATGCACAAGGCATGCAATAAAGAAACTAATAGAGTACTATATGCACGGTGCATGTAAAGTGACATAAAGTGTCAGAATGTCCTTGTCGGATCAAGATAAATGGTGATAATCTACAGGGAGGTCCTCTTGCGGGACCCAACTTATGGAGGATTTTTTATGAAGAAACTTTTGCTTGCAGCTTCTGTTTGCGCTGTCCTGGGAGTAAGCCTCTTTGCCGATGACGCAAAGGTCCTTCCCGAGGGAGTAATCCGCCTGACCACCGCCCCGACCTACGCCATGATCAACGGAACCTACGATGAGGACGGCAAGTACGAGGCTTATGAATCCAAAGAGGGGGCCATCAAGGCCTTCAATCTCGGTTTCGCCCTCGAGTACGGCGTCAACGACTTCATCAGCGCCGCCGTTCAGTGGGCCCCCGGCGTCAA
>QKDA01000025.1 GCA_003246765.1 Spirochaetales bacterium
GGGAAGGTCTCCTTCCCGCCGCCTTTATTCTCACTCCCATTCGTCGTACAGCTTTTCGATTCTTGCCGAGAGGGCCGCGAGCCGGTTGCCCAGGTCCCGGGCCCGGGGAAGGTCTCCCGCGGACCGGGCGGAAACGAGGCGTTTCTCCAGTTCACCCCTTTCCCCCTCCAAGGCCAGGATGCGCGCCTCGACCGCGCCCCGCCGTCTGGCGGCGCTCCCGTCATCGGGGCCCCGGGCTGCCGCCGGGGGCTCGGCCTTTCGGAGGCTTTTAAGGTCCACCGAGTTACCCGACAGTCGGCGCACCGAATCCCCGTAGCGGCGAAACCAGAAATCCGAAAAGTTCCCGTCGTATTCCGTAAATCCCGCGTCGGCTATCTCTATGATCCTCGTGACTACCCGGTCCAAGAGGAGGCGGTCGTGGGACACCAGTATAAGGGTGCCCGGAAAATCCGCCAGGGCGTCCTCGACGGCCTCGCAGGAGGCGATATCCAGGTGGTTCGTGGGCTCGTCGAGCACGAGAAAGTTGGCCCCGGCAATGTCAGCCAAGGCCAGCTGAAGCCTGACCCGCTCGCCCCCGGAAAGCTCGCCCGTGGTTTGCTCCAGGGAATCCCGGGTGAAAAGGAGCCGGGAAAGGGACTTCCATGCCCCGTCGGCGTTGGCGGCTCCCGCGTCGATGCAGGATTGGAGCACGGTCTTGGCGGGGTCCAGGGTTTCGCCGTGCTGGGAACAGCGGCCTATCTTCATGCTCGGCCCCACCCAGACCGCGGGATTCCCGGTCTCACCCCCGGGCAAGGGGTCGCCCACGCACCGGAGGAGGGTGGTTTTGCCGCAGCCGTTGGGGCCTACGAGGCCGATCCGCTCCCCCGTTTCCACCACCAGGGAAACCGAGTCAAGGAGGATTCGGCCGCCGAAACCGAGGGTTAGGTCCTGGATGCGAAGCGCGAGCCGCGCCCGGGAAGCCTCCGAGGAAAAAGAGAAGGCCGGTCCCCGCCGTTCCGTTTCGGGCCGTTCCGCCGCCCGTTCCCGTGCCTTCCCGAGCTGAGTCACCCGGGAGTGAAGCCTTCGGCCCCAGGCAGGGTCGGGATGGGTTCGGGCAATCTCCCGAAAGCGCTTCACCAGCGCCTCCAGCCGCTCTATCTTCTTTTGGTCGGACTTCCACGCCATTTCCCCCGCCACGGCGCCCCTGAGCTTTTCCACCCGCCACTCGGAGTAGTTACCCGAAAACTCCCGGGCCCTTCCCCGTTCGAGCTCGATAATGCGCCCCACCGTGCGGTCCAGGAGATACCGGTTGTGGGAAACCACCAGCACGGTCCCGGGATACTCGCGAATCGTCGCCTCGAGCCAGGCGAGGCCCCAGAGATCCAGGTGGTTTCCCGGCTCGTCGAGAATGAGCAGTTCGGGACGGTCGAGCATGGCCCGGCAGAGCGCCAGGGCCGTTCGCTCGCCCCCGGAAAGGGTATTCACGCCGTTGTCCGCGACGGGTTCAAGGCCGAGGGAAAAGAGGAGCCTTCGCGCCCGGTCTTCCGTTTCGTCTCCGTCGGAGGCATCGTAGGCGGCGCGAAGTTCCCCCCAGGCTTCCATGGCCCGGTTGCGGGCCTTCTCGTCCCCGTTACCCATGGCGAGTTCCAGTTCCTCCAAGCGTTTCCTGACCGCCGCGGTCGGTTCCATGAGGAAGTCGAAGGCGCTGCCCGAGAAGGGGGGAAAATGCTGGCTCACGTACCCCACCCGGGATCCGGCCCTTTCAAGGGTAACCTTCCCGGACCAGTCGTCGTCCTGCCCCGTGAGTATGCGCAGCAGCGTGGTCTTTCCGGCCCCGTTGCGCCCGATGAGGCCGGTCTTGCTGCCCGCGGGCAGGGAAAAGGAAACCCCTTCCAGAACGGGGACTCCCGTATAGTCTTTCGTTATTTCGCGCGCTCGCAACATGCTTTTTTACTCCTCGCGATCCGGCCGGTCACGACGTAAGGGAAAACCGGAGGGGCAAAAAAAAGCGCGGCCTCCGGGACGTGTCGTCGGGAGTTCCGCGCCTTGGAAAAGCGTCGGTATGGCGTTACGGTCTCATGATTCTGACGCGGACACACCTCTCCCGTAAACGGCGAAAGTACCCGAGGAACGCACTGTCAAAAAAACCCAGGTAGTGTCCATGGCCGGATCAGCTCCTTAAAGAATTACCGGACCTCTTGTTGAATCCGGTTTACGTATACTACCCCCCGAAGCGCCAGACGTCAAGGGGAGCGGCTCCGCCTTCTTACGCCAGGGTGTCCATGGGGACGGCGTCCATGTCGTCGAAGGTTTGGTTCTCGCCCGCCATGCCCCAAATGAAGGTATAGGAACCGGTACCGACGCCGGAATGGATGGACCAGGAGGGGGAAATGACCGCCTCCTCGTTCCTCACGACCAGGTGACGGGTTTCGTTGGGCTGTCCGTGCATGTGGAAGACCACGGTATCCGGCTTCATGTCAAAGTAGAAGTAAACCTCCATCCGCCGCTCATGGGTATGGCAGGGCATGGTATTCCACACCGAGAGCGGTTCAAGAACGGTCATACCCATGACGAGCTGGCAGCTTTTGCATACCGCGGGGTGTACGTACTGGTAGATAGTGCGCACGTTAACCCCCTCGGGGGTCCCGAGCTTTCGGGGATTCGCCTTCTCCATGGGAATGAATACGGTGGGGTGGCTTTCGTGGGCGGGGGCGCTCACGAGGTAGAATTTCGGCGCTTCGGTACCCGAGGAGAAGGAGACCTCCTTCACGCCCTTGCCTACGTAAAGGCCGTCGCCCTTTTTCAGGGCATACGCGGCGCCGTCGGCAGTGACGGTTCCGTTGCCGGCGACGCAGATTACCCCCAGTTCCCGGCGGTCCAGGAAGACGTCGCTGCCGAAGTCCTTGCCTCCCTCAAGCTTAAGGGGAGCCTTTCCGGGGGCGGCCCCGCCGAAAACCACCCGGTCCGAATGGGTATAGCAGAGGCTGATGGCGCCTTGGACAAAAACCCGGTCGAAGAGGAAATGTTCCCGCATGTCCTCGGTTTCGTACATCTTGGCGTCATCCGGGTGTTCGGCGTATCGGATATCTAGTGTCATGGGTTACTCCTTTCTTGTATACGGGGCTTTCGGGTTACATCAGCGCTGAACGCGCCCGGAGCCGTCGCCCTTGCAAAGGGCCTCCACCTCGGCGCGGGAAACGAGGTTGAAGTCCCCTGAGACCGAGTGCTTCAGGCACGAGGCCGCCACGGCGTACTCGAGGGCATAGGCCTCGTCGTGGGGCCATTCCAAAAGGGCGTAGATAAGAGCGGCGGAGAAGGAGTCTCCCCCGCCGACCCGGTCGACTATGTCGTCGATATCGTACTCCCGGGAGCGGTAGAAGCCGGTTTTCCCGTGGAGAACCGCGGACCAGCCGTTCCGGTCGGCGGAACGGGATTCCCTGAGGGTAATGGCCACGGCGGCTAGATTCGGGAATTCAGCCTTAACCCGCTGGGCGAGCCTCTCGTAGACTCCCAGGTCGAGCTCTCCCGAGGTGACGTCCACCCCTTCGGCCTCGATTCCCAGGCATTTTTGCACGTCTTCCTCGTTCGCGATTACCACGTCGGCGTATTTGGTCAGTTCCCGCATTACCTCGGGGGCCTTCTTGCCGTAGTTCCAGAGTTTTTTCCGGTAGTTTAGGTCGATGGAGACCGTGAGCCCTGCCTTTTTCGCTTCCTTGACCGCTTCCAGGGCGGAGTCGGCGGCGGTCTGGGAGAGGGCCGGGGTTATCCCGGTCACGTGGAACCACGCGGCGCCCGAACAGATAGAGGCCCAATCGAAATCGCCGGGCTTTACCTGGGAGATGCAGGAACCCTCCCGGTCGTACACCACGGTGGAGGCCCGCTGGTTGGCCCCGGTCTCGAGGAAATATATGCCCACCCGGCCCTTCGTGCGCTTGACGGCGGAAACGTCGACGCCGTGACGGCGAAGTTCGCCCACGGCGGCGTCCCCGACGGCGTTGGGGGGAAGGGCTGTCACGAAGACCCCTTCACGGCCGAACTTGGTAACCGAAACGGCAACGTTTGCCTCGCCTCCGCCGAAGGTTGCGCCGAAGACGGGGCTTTGCAGGATACGTTCGTGACCCGGAGGGGTTAAGCGGAGCATGATTTCACCAAAGGTAATTATTCGATCCATATAATTCTCTCCCATACTATGGAGTGTATCCCATCGTCCTAAATCAGTCAAGTTTTTTTGAAACCTTGTTTCATTTTTATATTTTGTATGGTATGCTATAGTCAGTAACTAACGAAGGAAAGGAGCGGAACATGAATCCGATTCTGAAAAAATTAGGGGCCATCGGCCTGGTTCCGGTGATCAAGATCGAAGACGCGTCCAAGGCCCTTCCCCTGGGGAAGGCCCTCATTGCCGGGGGACTTCCCTGCGCGGAGGTAACCTTCCGGACCGCGGCGGCGGCGGATGCCATACGGGCCATGACCGAGGGGTTCCCGGACATGCTCGTGGGGGCGGGAACCGTGATCAGCGTGGAGCTGGCGAAAAAGGCGCAGGCGGCAGGGGCCAAGTTTATCGTATCCCCGGGGTTTAATCCCGCAGTGGTGGACTGGTGCCTGGCGGAGGGCATTCCCGTGGTTCCCGGGGTGAATAACCCCTCCAACGTGGAAGCGGGACTCGAAAGGGGGCTTGAGGTACTCAAGTTCTTCCCCGCGGAGGCTTCCGGGGGCGTGGAAATGCTCGACGCCCTGGCTGGGCCCTTTCCGCAGGTGCAGTTTATGCCTACCGGGGGAATCGGGGCGAACAACCTCGCTGACTACGTAAAGCGGTCCAACGTACTCGCGGTGGGCGGAAGCTGGATGGTGAAGGCGGACATGATCGAGAGGGGAGATTGGGAGGGTATCGAGCGCCTCTGCAGGGAGGCGGTCACGGCGGTGCACGGCTTTACCTTCGCCCACCTGGGCATCAACGGCGAGAACGAGGAAGCGGCACGAAAGGCCGCGGGAATCTTCTCCCTTTTCGGTTTTCCCCCAAAGGAAGGGACATCGTCCATATTTTGCGGTACCGAGATCGAGGTCATGAAGGGACCCTTCCGGGGTTCCATGGGACACATAGGAATCAAGTGCTGGAACGCGGACAGGGCCCTCGCCTACCTGGAAACCCAGGGGTTCCGGGGAGTGGAAGAAACGGCGAAGCGCGAAAAGGGAAGCCTCTCGGTAATCTACCTAGAACCTGAAATCGCCGGATTCGCCCTGCACGTCGTAAAAGCCAAATAAGCCCGGCCCAAGCCCAGGCCCAAGCCCAGGCTCAGGCGAACAGGAAGGGCTCCCGGGGCCCCTCGACGCTCACCCCCTCGAATCGGGGGGAAAGGGCGTTGAGCACCCGGAAGCCCTTCCCCGAAGCGTCCCTGAGGCCGAGATACATATCCGACTCCGAGGGGGGAACCGGGCTCGCCTCGTCGGTAACGAAACGGGAGTTCAGGATCTCGAGGCCCTCCACGGGAGATTCGGGGAGGCCCGCGATGAATCCCGCCGAGGAACGGCAGCCCGTGGCGGTCACGTTTTCGATCCGCACCCCCCGGATCGAGGGGGTCGTGTCGGTGCGGGGCTGGCCGCATTCCGTGAATAAACCGTCCTCCAGGCCCGCGCCGCACCGGTAGTACATATTGATGACCACCGGGCACAGGTTATCTTCCATGACAAGATCCCGGAACACGAGATTCTCGATGCTTCCTCCCCGGCCGCGTCGGGTCTTGATGCGTATGCCCCTGTCCGTAGACCTGAACCTGCATCCCTCGGCGAGCACATCCCGCACGCCCGCGGCGGTTTCGCTGCCTATCACGATGCCCCCGTGCCCGTCTCCCACCTCGCAGTCCCGGACGGTCACCCCGGCGGTGGGCCTGTTGACCCTGATTCCGTCGGGACCGGAGCCTGACTTCAAGGCGATACCGTCGTCGCCGACGGCGACCCGGCACCTCTCGATGAGAACCTTCACGCAGGAGTCAATGTCTATTCCGTCGGTATTCGGGGCGTCGTGGGGATTCCGTATCCGGACGCCCCTTACGGCGAGGCCGTCGCAATAGACGGGGTGAAGCGTCCAGAAGGGGGAGTTCACCAAGGTAACCCCCTCGATTCGAACGTCGCGGCAGTTAAAAAACTGCACCAGCGGGGGCCTGAGAAACTGCATTTCCCGGCCGCCGCCGCCGCCGGGCTGAGCGAGGTACCCAGGATTCAGCGCGGCGAGCTCGAGTTCCAGCGGGGTTTCGGGGGTACGCTGTCCCCGCTCCCGCTTCTCCCGCAAGAGGGACCACCAGGCGCCGCCGTTCCCGTCGATCGTTCCGGGCCCGGTAATGGCCACCTCCCGGGCGTCCCGGGCGTACACGCACGGATGCATGCCGAAGCACTCCACCCCTTCCCAGCGGGTCGGGACGGGCCGGTAACGCTGCGGTTCCGGAATGAAGGAGAGGGTCGCACCCTCTTCGAGGCGGAGCTCGATGCCGGAAAAAAGCTCAATGGGACCGGTACGCCACTTTCCCTCCCCCACCGCGAGGGTGCCCCCTCCCGCATCCCGAAGCCCGCTAAGGGCGCGCTCAAGTTCGGAACTTACGTCCCTATCGGGTCCCAGGGGTCCCCGGATTACGTCGCTCAAGTGAATAAGCATGTGCTGTACGCTCCTGTCTTTACTTTCGGCACCTTCGCCGATACACTTCCCCGTATGCTGCAATTCGGTATTCGGGCCCATGACTTCGGCCGTCACGACACCCAAACCCTCGCGAGACTCATCGGGTCCCACCGCCCCGACTCTATCCAGCTCGCCCTCTCCAAGGCCCTCTCGGACGCGGGAAACGGCGGCCTGAGCCCCGGAGCCGCCCGCCGAATCCGGGACGCCTTCGCCTCCCGGGGGGTGGCCGTATCCGTCCTGGGATGCTATATCAATCCCGTTCATCCCGACGCGGACGAGAGGGAAAAGGGGCTGCGCCGCTTCGAGGAACACCTCCGGTTCGTCCGGGACCTTGGATGCGCCGTAGTGGGCACCGAAACGGGGTCCCTGAATCCCGACTGTTCCTTTCACCCGGACACCCGGAAGGGCGGGGCCTTCGAAACCCTGATTCGCTCCGTGGAGCGCCTGACCCGGTTCGCGGAAAAGACCGGGGCCGTCGTGGGCCTGGAAGCCGTGGCGGATCAGCACACGGTAGGTTCCGTGGAGGCCATGGCGGAGCTTCTCCGCCGGGTGGACTCCCCCGCCCTGGGGGTCATTTGGGACCCGGTGAACCTCATTCCCGCCGAGGGGCTCGGGGAAAGCCAGCACGACTTTTTCAGGCGGGCCCTGGACGCCTTCGGCGACCGCATCGTGGCGGTGCACGTGAAGGACTTCAGCATGGCCGGCGGGCGCAAGGGGCCGCCCACCCCCGCGGGTACCGGCGAACTCGACCTGGAAGCGCTCTTCCGCATGCTCGCCGAGCGGAAGCCCTGGATCGACGTCCTCCTGGAAAACACGAAACCCGAGACCGTCGACGAAACCCTCGCCCTGGTTCGAAGAATCGCGGAAACCGTTACCCGATAAGGATTCCGCCACCCCGCTACCATTGTGCGCCGCCTGGGGCGGCAGCTCAATGTTGGCTCCCGCCCTGTTTTTGGATTATACCGAACAGCGATAAATCCGCTAGTCAGAGCCCTGAATATTAAGTTATACTTAAGTTCTATGGACATCGATCAATTTCTGAACGAGACACACAGTACTCTCGACCAGATTCGGCAGCCCACCAACGAGATTTCGACGGACATCATCGTCCTCAATCCCGCGGAGCGTAGCCTGGTCAACCGTGTCTTCGAAAACCTCCGGGTGTTCTCCCCGGAGACCATGGTCGGTGTGGCAACCCGCATAATGGATCTGGAGCGGCTTTCGGTCTCGATTTCCCGGTACCCCTCCATGCACGAGCGGGGCTACCTCGCGGGACAGACCCGGAGCGCGGAAACCCTGATCGATACCCTGTGCACCATCGGCGAGGGGGAGAGGCTTCTCTCGCTCCCCACCAAGGCCATTCTCGGACAGGGCTTCCTGGTGGCGAAATTCCACGCCTTCGCCTCCCTTACCATGGTAGCCTCCAATTCGGGCTTTGCCGAGGGCGATATCCAGGAACTCCGCCAGGCGACCCTCAATATCATGTTTACCCTCATGGCGGAAGACGTGTACCTCTCGATATTGGACGACCCGAACCTCGGTCCCGCGGTACGCCGGGACGTGGCGGAGGCCCTGGCGGAACTCTGGGAGCACCGGCTCGACCAAAACGTGATAAGGGTAGCCCCGGTTCTCGACGCCGTTTGGACCGTCCGGGACCAGATCGCCCCCAACTTCGGCACCATGATCGGCACCAGCGAGCTCCTCCTTCTCTCCATCGCCCTGGACGAGAATTGGCAGCGGTTCATCTCGAACCGTTTGGGCGACCAGGACGTCGCCTCCGCCATGGAGGAATTCCTTTTCGGCCTCTCCTTCGAGGATATCAGCCTTATCCGCAAGGAGCTCAGGAACCGGGGGCTCAACGCCATCGGCCGGGACGAGGTTCCCAAGATCGTAGGGCACAAGGCCACCCTTTCCAATGAGGATCCCCGGATCTTCTACCGGGCCTACACCCAACGGCGGCTCAACGCCAACGCGCGCAAGCGGCTGTCGTCCACGGGACCGAAAAAAACCCTCGAGGACCACTACATGCAGTTTCTCTTCGAGAAAAAACGGGAGCAGCAGAAAAATGTCGACTAAAAGCACCCCCTTCCGCTTCGGAGAGAAGCTCAGGACCGTTCGGGAACGCAAGGGCTATACCCTCAAGGTGGTCGCCCAGGCGGCGGGGGTAAGCGAAAGCCTCGTGTCCCAAATCGAGAGAAACCGCGTATCCCCCGCCATCGACACCCTCCTTTCCCTGGCGGACGCTCTGGAGATCGACCTGGAGTACCTTTTTGAGGAATACCGGCGGGACCGCCCCGTGAGGGTGATAACCGCGGGGGAACGGCGGAAGGTCACGGAAAACGGGCTCCTCTACGAAGAGGTGGCCCGCCCCGTGGAAGGCGACGGCTCCCACGCCATCGAATCCTACTACATCACCATCCCCGAGGGCCACGAAACCCAGCGGGGATCTTACGGCCACCTGGGCCGGGAGTTCGGCATCGTCACCGAGGGGGAGTGCGAGCTCCACTACGAGACGAAGGTCTACCCCCTAAAAACCGGGGACAGCATCTCCTTCTCCGCTACCGCCCCCCACACCCTGGTCAACACCGGATCGGGAACCTTCCGCGCCCTCTGGGTCGTGACCCCCCCCCACCGGTTCGCATAAAGAGAAACCACCAAAAGGAAACACCATGCAGGCTTACCAAACCCACAGCCGCGACCTCCCTCGCGCCCTCCTGACCCTCGCCCTGGCGGCTTCGGTCCTCGCCCTCGCGTCCTGCGCCAAGCCCGCCAGCGACGCCGAGCTGGCCCAGGCTTACGGCTTCTACGTGGAGGCGCCCCAAACCCTGGACCACGTGCTCTCCACCGCAAACAGCGAGCTTCTCGTGCGGGAATCGATCGCGAACGCCGACGAGAGCTACGTGAGGACCACCGAGATCAACCAGGCGGACAAAACCTCAAAAATTACCGCGGTCTTCAAGGACTACCGCCCCGAGGGAGCGTCGTCGGTGACCATAAACGGGGAGGTTACCCTCACGAGCCTCGGGCGGGTCTTCTCGATCAACGGAAGCCTCGCCTATAAAGGGCTTAACCTCCGGTCCCTGGTCTTTAAAAACGCCAGCCTCGAGCAAATGCCCGAGAGCGACGGGGGCTTCAGTTTCCTTCCCGTGGGCGGCTCCATCCAGGCGGACAAGCGCGTCATCGGCGCGGAAGAGTTCTTCACGGAAATCCTCAAATAAATAAAAAAAGGGCTCACCCCGGAGGGTGAGCCCTTTCAACAGACGGCAGCGTTACTTAACGAAGGCCTCTTTCAAGAAGCCAAGGTCGAGCTCGGGATACAGGACGAACTTACCGAGGAGGGCGTCCACCGCCTTCTGGGCCTCTGCCTTCGCGGCGGGGTCCACCAGAACCTTGCCCTTGCTGGGCGTTCCCTTGTCGGTGAGGCCGGGCTTGGAGTTGTCCAGCACGAGCTTGATGATCCGGGCGATCTCCTTCATCTCCGCCTCCCCCATGCCGAGGGTGGTCACCGCGGGGGTACCGATGCGGAGACCGCTGGTCCACCAGGCGCCGTTCGGGTCGAAGGGAAGGGAATTCCGGTTGAGGGTAACCCCGCACTCGCTCATGGCGGCCTCCGCCTGCCGGCCCGTGAGGCCGAA
>QKDA01000010.1 GCA_003246765.1 Spirochaetales bacterium
GAAGCCATCATGACCACCGATACCCGGCACAAGGAGGCGGCGGTCGCCGTGGAGATAGACGGGAAAACCGTCACCCTGGGCACCATGGCCAAGGGCTCCGGCATGATCCACATCAACATGGGCACCATGCTCGGCTTCATCACCACGGACTGCGACATTTCGGCGGAAATGCTTCAGTCGGCCCTCACGGAAAGCGTGGAAGTTACCTACAACTGCGTTTCCGTGGACGGCGACACCAGCACCAACGACACCCTCCTGGTCCTGGCCAACGGTCAGGCGGGCAACCGGACCATCGCTTCCAGGGGCAAGGACTACGAGGCCTTCCTCGCCGCCCTGAACGCCCTTAACGTAGCCATGGCGAGGAAGATCGCCGCCGACGGGGAGGGGGCGGAGCACCTGATCGAGTGCACGGTCACCGGGGCCAAGGACGGCCTTACCGCCCGGAACCTGGCGAAGTCGGTCATATCCTCGAGCCTCGTGAAGGCCGCCTTCTTCGGGAAGGACGCCAACTGGGGCCGAATTCTCTGCGCCATGGGCTATTCCGGGGAAACCTTCGCCCAGGAGGGCACCAGCGTGAGCTTCCTGAGCGCCGCCGGGGAGATCGAGGTGTTCCACAAGGGGGTTCCCCTGGTATTCGACGAGGACCGGGCGAAGAAGATCCTCGCCGAAAGCGAGGTGACGATCCTCGCGAGGCTTTCCGACGGGAAGGGAACGGGCACCGCCTGGGGCTGCGACCTCACCTACGACTACGTGAAGATCAACGGAGACTACAGAACGTGAAAGACATAATCGACAACAAGACCTGGGCCCAGGTGCTGGTGCAGGCCCTGCCTTATTTCAAGGAATTCGTCGGCAAGACCGTGGTGGTCAAGTACGGCGGCAACGCCATGCTCAACGAGGACCTGAAGGCTGCGGTGATGCAGGACATAGTGCTCCTCAACACCATCGGCATCAGGACCGTCCTCGTGCACGGGGGCGGGCCGGAGATCAACGCCATGCTCGACCGGGTGGGCAAGGAGTCGAAGTTCGTCAACGGCCTTCGCTATACCGACGCCGAGACCATGGAGATCGTCCAGATGGTGCTCACGGGAAAGCTCAACAAGGACATCGTGGGACTCCTCCTCCAGGCGGGGGGCAAGGCCATCGGCGTGAGCGGGGTGGACGCGGGTCTCCTGAGGGCGAAAAAAATCGACAAGGACGGGGTGGACCTGGGCCTCGTGGGGGACGTGACGGAGGTTAATCCCGGCATTCTCGAGTCCCTCCTGGACCAGGACTACATTCCCGTGGTCTCCACCGTCGCCGTGGGCGAGCAGGGGGACATGAACCGGTACAACATCAACGCCGACACCGCCGCCGCCCAGGTCGCGGTGGCCCTGAAGGCGGTCAAATTCGTGCAGCTCACCAACGTGCCCGGGGTGCTCGCGGACGTGAACGATTCGGGGAGTCTCATCAAGAGGATCACCGAGGCGGAGATCCCCTCCCTGGTGGAGAGCGGCGTCATCTCCTCGGGAATGATCCCCAAGGTTGAATGCTGCCTCGCGGCCATATCCGGGGGCGTTCCGAGAACCCACATCATCGACGGCCGGGTGCCCCATGCCCTGCTCATCGAGATGTTCTCGGACCGGGGGGTCGGCACCATGATCACCCGGAACGAAGTGAAGTAAGGAGGGAGTCATGGGCGGAAAGATCATGAACAACCTCGGGAGCCTTCCCGTGGTTTTCGCTTCCGGAAAGGGAAGCATTCTCACGGACGTAAACGGTAAGGAGTACGTGGATTTCGTCAGCGGCATCGGGGTGAACTGCCTAGGGCACGCCCACCCCGCCCTGGTGAAGGCCATCGCCGATCAGGCGGCGAGGCAGATCCACATCTCCAACTACTACAACTCCGACCGGGGCCTCGAATATTCCGGGGCTCTCCTAGAAAAGACCGGCATGGACCGGGTCTTTTTCGCCAACTCCGGCGCCGAGGCCAACGAGGCGGCCATCAAGATCGCGAGGAAGTTCGGGGGGGAGAAGAAGACCATCGTGACCCTCCTCAAATCCTTCCACGGAAGGACGGTGGCCACCCTGGCGGCTACGGGGCAGGAGAAATTCCACAACCCCGCCTTCGCTCCCTACCCGGCGGGGTTTCGCCATATTCCCGCCAACGACTACGGGGCCCTCGAGGGGGCCTTTGACGGCGCCTGCGCCCTCATGCTCGAGTGCGTCCAGGGGGAGGGCGGGGTGAACCTGGTAGACCCGGACTGGGCCAAGGCCGCCGCAGCAGCAGCCCGGAAGGCCGGTGCCCTGGTCATCGCCGACGAGGTTCAGACCGGCATCGGAAGGACCGGCTTCTTCCTCGCCAGCGACTTCCTCGGCATCGAGCCCGACGTGGTGACCCTGGCCAAGGGAATCGCCGGGGGCGTTCCCATGGGGGCTTGCCTCGCCCGGGGAGCGGCGGCGGAGGTTTTCGTCGCCGGCGACCATCAGTCCACCTTCGGGGGGAATCCCCTGGCCTGCGCCGCCGCCCTGGCGGTGCTCGCCGAGGTTGGAAAGGGCGCCTTCCTCGCCGCGGTGACCGAAAAGGGAGAGTATATCCGAAGCAAGGTCGCCGGCTGGAAGCTTCCCGGCGTCGCCTCGATCCGGGGCAGGGGCCTCATGATCGGCTTAGATACGGTTAAGCCCGCTTCCGAGCTCCAGCTCGCCTGCCTCGAAAGGGGCCTGTGCGTTTCCACCGCGGGGCCCAACATACTTAGGTTTCTTCCTCCCCTCAATATAAATACCGACGAAATTGATAGGGGCCTCGATATTCTGTACACTGTGCTAAGGAGCTAAACATGAGCAAGAAAAAGGTAATCCTCGCCTATTCAGGCGGTCTCGACACCACGGTCATCATTCCGTGGCTCAAGGAAAACTACGACTACGAAGTCATCGCGGTCTGCATCGACGTGGGGCAGGAGGACGACTGGCCCGTGATCAAGCAGCGGGCCCTGGACACCGGGGCCGCCGCCTGCTACGTGGTGGACGCCCGGGAAGAGTACGTCACCGACTTCATCTATCCCGCCCTCAAGGCCAACGCGATCTACGAGGACCGCTACCTCCTGGGTACTTCCACCGCGCGTCCCCTCATCGCCAAGGTGCTTGTCGAATACGCCCTCCAGGAAGGGGCTACCGCCATCTGCCACGGGGCCACGGGCAAGGGCAACGACCAGATCCGCTTCGAGCTCACCATCAAGGCCTTCGCGCCGGACTTGGAGATCATCGCCCCCTGGCGCATCTGGGACATCCAGAGCCGGGAGGAAGAAATCGAGTACCTCGAGAAGCGGAACATCCCGGTTCCCATGAAGAAGGACCAGTCCTACAGCCGGGACGAGAACGTGTGGCACCTTTCCCACGAGGGCCTGGAACTGGAGGAAACCGAGAACGAGCCGAACTGGAAGCATATGCTCAAGCTTACGGTTCCCCCGGAGGAAGCCCCCGAGGCGGGCGAATACGTGGAACTTGAGTTCGAGAAGGGTCTCCCCGTCAAGCTTAACGGCAAGGCCATGGGGCCCCTGGCTCTCCTCAAGGAGCTTAACAGGATCGGCGGACGGAACGGCGTCGGCCTCGTGGACATCGTGGAGAACCGCGTGGTCGGCATGAAGAGCCGCGGCGTATACGAAACCCCCGGCGGGGCTATTCTCTACTACGCCCACGAGCAGCTCGAGCACCTCTGCCTCGACCGGGACACCTATTTCTTCAAGCAGCAGGTATCCCTCAAGATGAGCGAGCTCATCTACAACGGCCGATGGTACACTACCCTTGCCGACTCGATCCGCGCCTTCATGGACAAAACCGAGGAAACCGTGACCGGCTGGGTCAAGCTCAAGCTCTACAAGGGCTCGATCCGCGGCGCCGGCTCCTCCTCGCCCTACAGCCTCTACAACGCGAACATCGCGAGCTTCACCACCGGCGACCTTTACGACCACCACGACGCGGAGGGCTTCATCAACCTCTTCGGCCTTCCCCTGAAGGTCCGGGCCCTCATGGAGCAGGCCGCGGGCAAGGGTCAGGCGGTGGAAGGGCAGGCCCTCAAGAAGCGGGCTACCGAGTAAAGGGGAGGCGGCGTGAACCACGTGAGAAACTTTTTCGTCGGCATCATCCTCGGGGTTGCTAACATCATCCCCGGGGTTTCCGGCGGTACCATGGCAGTCGTTTTCGGGGTATACGACCGGCTCATCGGCGCGATTACCCTGAACCTGAAAAGGCTTTGGAAGGAGCTTCCCTTCCTCCTGCCCCTGGGGGCGGGACTACTCGTGGGGATCGTCGGCTTTTCCCGTCTCGTGACCTGGCTTTTTTCGGCCTGGCCCGCGCAGACCAATTTCTTCTTTCTCGGGATCATCCTCGGGAGCGTTCCGTTCATCTACGGCAGGGCTAAAGGCTCGGGCTTTACCGCCGGTTCCTGGGCCGCCGCGGGGCTGGGAATGGCGGCCATGGTTCTCATGTATCTCCTCGACTCGGGAGAGGAGGCCGCCGCCGCTTCGGTCCGGGCGACCCCGGGACTTATGCTCTACCTTGGGGCCATGGGTTTCGTCGCCGCGGTGACCATGATAATTCCCGGCATCTCGGGCTCCTTCGTTCTCCTCATTCTCGGAGCCTACGGCATGATCCTCCAGGCGGTGTCGGACATGAACCTGGTCCTGCTCATGCCGGTGGCGGCCGGCGTGATCGCGGGACTTCTCCTGGGAGCCCAGCTGGTACGCTTCCTTCTCAGCCGTTTCCACGGACTTACCTACGGAGCCATCCTCGGCTTGGTGATCGGCTCCCTGCTGCCGGTATTCCCGGGGATTCCCTCGGGTTTTGCCGCCGTCGCGGGAAGCCTCCTCGCCGCGGCCGCGGGTACCGCGGTGTCCTGGTTCTTTTCCAGAACCGAGGGAGGGGCCTCATGAGCGCCCTGGAACGCTGCGAGGTGAAGGACGCCCCCCTGGACATGCTCCTCAAGCCCTTTTCCTCCATCGGGCACGACTGGATGCTCGTGACCGCCGGCTCGGGCACCGCCCGGAGGGAGTGGAACACCATGACCGCCTCCTGGGGCAGTCTCGGGGTTATGTGGAACCGAAGGACCCTTACCTGCGTGATCAGGCCCACGAGGCATACCTTCGCCTTCGCCGAGAGGGAGCCCCTCCTGACCTTTTCCTTCTTCGACGACGACAGGCGTAAAGCCCTGCAGGTTTGCGGGAGCGTATCCGGCGCGGACGTGGACAAGGCGGACGCGGCGGGAATTACCCCGGTGCTCCTCGAGGCCGGGGCAGTAGGCTTCGAAGAGGCCCGGCTTATCCTGGTGGCCCGGAAGATCTACGCCCAGGACATCGATCCCGGGTGCTTTATCGACCCCAAGATCGACGAAAACTACCCCAACAAAGACTATCACCGCATGTACGTTTGCGAGATAACCCGGGTATACCGGGCTCCTCGGGACGAATACTGAGCACAACGGGAGCGACGGACATGAGCGAAAAGAAATCACCCCTCTGGCACGGAAGGTTCGCCGAGGGTCCCGACGCGGAGGCGGTGGCCTTCGAGACCTCCATCCATATCGACGAGAGGCTGGCCCAGGACGATATCCGGGGCAGCGTCGCCCACGCGGGAATGCTCGGTAAGACTGGCATAATCCCGTCGGAGGATTCCGCCGCGATCGTCGCGGAACTCAAGAAGATCGCCTCGGAGCTCGAGGCGGGAACCCTCGCGATAGACCCCGCCGCGGAGGATATCCATTCCTTCGTGGAGGGGGTCCTCACGGACCGTCTCGGCGACGCGGGACGGAAGGTCCACACCGGCCGGAGCCGAAACGACCAGATCGCCCTGGACGAGCGGCTCCACCTGAGGAGGGTGGTTCCCCTCATGCAGGCTGCCCTTGTGGACCTGATCGAAACCCTCGCGGCCATAGCGGAATCCAATACGGAAACCCTCATGCCCGGCTACACCCACCTCCAGCGGGCCCAGCCGGTGACCCTGGCGCACCACCTGGCTGCCTGGGCCTGGCAGCTTACCCGGGACCACGGGCGCCTCGGCGACGCCCTCTCCCGAATGGACGCCATGCCCTTGGGCTCCGGCGCCCTCGCCGGCTCGAGCCTCCCCCTGGACCGGCATCAGGTGGCGGGAGAACTGGGCTTTTCCGGGCTCACGGCAAACTCCCTGGACGCGGTATCCGACCGGGACTACTGCGTGGAACTCGCCTCGGCCCTTTCGATACTCATGATGCACCTTTCGCGCTACTGCGAGGAAATCGTCATCTGGTCCACTGAAGAGTTCAAATTCGTCGAGATGTCCGAAAAATGGTCGACGGGATCGAGCATCATGCCCCAGAAGAAGAACCCCGATTTCGCGGAACTCATCCGCGGCCGATCGGGCCTCGTCTTCGGCAATCTCGTGGCCCTCTTGACCATGATGAAGGGACTCCCCCTCTCCTATGACCGGGACATGCAGGACGACAAGACAAGTCTCTTCGCCGCCTGGGACACCGCGGCCTCGAGCCTCCGCATCTTTACCCACATGATAGCCTCCGCTTCCTGGAACAAGGACCGCATGCGGGCCGCCTGCTCCGGGGGACACGCCAACGCCACGGATCTCGCGGACTACCTCGTCCGTAAGGGGATGCCCTTCCGTACCGCCCACGGCGTCGCGGCGGCGGTGGTGCGGGAATGCATCGAGTCGGGAATCAAGGATATGGTGAACCTGCCCTTGGAGCGGATGAGAGCCCATTCGGAGCTGATCGAGAACGACCTCTTTGCCCTTCTGACTCCCGAGGCGGGTGTCCGTTCCCGGAACCTGCCCGGCGGTCCGAATCCCGAGCGGGTGAGGGAGCAGCTGGCGGCTTTACGGCGCTTTATCGCCGATAACCGGTAAGGCTGAGAACCCTCGACGTTTTTTTTTAAGCTTTCCGATCTCGGGCACTGGGGGCGTCGTGCCCGACAAGAGTGGCGGAGAGGGGAGCGGAGCGCGCGCCGTCCCGCCTCTCATGAAGCCTACTTTTTCGGAGGAACTATGAACGCTCTCAATTCAATCCTGGTGGAAGGAAACGTGGTCCGCGACCCGGTACTCAAGGAGACCCCCCGGGGCACCCCGGTCTGCAGCTTTTCCATCGCCTCAAACCGCTCCTACAAGCAGGACGACGACTACGAGCAGGAAACCTCGTTCTTCGAGGTGGAAAGCTGGTCGAAACTCGCCGAACAGTGCGGAAAATACTGCGCCAAGGGACGGGGCGTCCGGGTCGTGGGAAGGCTCAAGCAGGACCGTTGGACGGGGACGGACGGAAAAAACTACACGAAGATCAAGATCGTCGCTGAGCACGTGGAGTTCAAGCCCCAGTTCAAGGATAAGCCCGGAAGCGGCGGAAAGGACCAGGACGCTGAGAACCGCGCCCCTCCGGACGCATTCGAGGGGCTTCAGGTCGCATCCGAGTACGGTGGCGAGGCCATGCCTGCCGCTGCGGGTGCCGAGGGGGAAACCCCCGTTTTTTGAGCTCCCATCTCCCGTATCCGCCCCTTGGCCGAAACCGCCGGGGGGCGGGGGCTTGCGCCAGCCCTCCCGTTCCGGTAGTCTAGCCTGCAGAGGCATTCATTGTCCGCCGGGAGGAACCGCATCATGGAAAAGAAAGCCGTTTCGGGAGACCTGCTGAAAAAGGTCCTTCGCTTTCAGCGAGACGAGACTACCAACGCCGAAATATACCGCCGCATCGCCGACCTTCTTCCGAGCGAGGAGAATGCCCGGGTCATGCGTCTTATCGCCGGGGAAGAGACAAAACACGCCGAGCGCTGGGCCGCGGTCACCGGGGTGATCCTCAAGCCCGAGGGGCTCAAGGTCTCTTTTTTCGTGTTCCTGGCCCGTTTTTTGGGCCTCACCTTCGCGGTCAAGCTCCTCGAGAAGGGAGAAGCGGACGGACAGGCGGGTTACGAAACGGTATTGGCCGACTTTCCCGACGTGAAGGAGATAATCGACGAGGAAAACCGCCATGAGGATGCCCTAGTCGGGATGATCGACGAGGAAAGGCTCCGATACGCCGGTTCCGTGGTTCTCGGCCTTAACGACGCGCTGGTGGAGCTTACCGGAGCCCTGGCGGGATTCACCTTCGCCTTCCAGAATACCCGCCTCATCGCCATGACCGGTCTTATCACGGGCATTTCCGCGGCCTTCTCCATGGCCTCTTCGGAGTACCTCTCCCAGCGTTCCGAGGGCAGCGGGGAGGTTTCTCCCGGAAAGTCGGCCCTTTATACGGGCATTGCCTACATCATGACCGTGGTCCTTCTGGTTTTGCCCTTTTTCCTAACCGTTAACTTCCTGCTGGCCCTGGGCATTACCCTGGCCATCGTCGTGGTAATTATCCTGGGCTTCAACTACTACCTGTGCACGGCCAAGGACCTTCCCTTCCGCCGGCATTTCCTCGAGATGTTCTTCGTGAGCATGGGCGTCACCGTGCTATCCTTCGGCGTAGGACTCGCGGTCAAGAAGTTCCTTGGAATAGAGATGTAAACCGACCATGATAATGGCACTACCCCTCTTTTTGCTATTCAGCGTTTACGGCGTCTTCAATACGTATTTGCCCATTCTCCTTTCGGGGCTCGGATATTCGCCGGCCATGATCGGGCTCCTGCAGGGCATTTTCGAGGTTTCGGGGTTCATATTCCCGGTTTTCGTATCCTCCCGGGTAGATAAGTCCGGCCGTTATGGGCAGGCCATGGTGGGATTCGCCCTGCTCATGGCCCTGATTCTCCCTCCCCTGGTGCTTTTCCGGCATTTCGCCCTCACCGCCCTGGCCCTGGCGGTTTTCGCCGTGGGCTTCAAGGGGGCGGTTCCGGTCTCGGATGCCCTGGTTTCCCGTATCCTGGGCGACCGCCGGGAAGAATACGGCCGGGTTCGCGTGTTCGGGAGCATCGGGTTCGTCGCCATGGCCCTGCTCCTGCAGTTCACTCCCCTGGTTAATCCCGACAGGCCTGAGTCCATAGCCGCCGCCATCGGTCTTTCCGCCCTGGCCTTCGCCCTGGCGGTGATTCTCATGCCCGGCCTCCTTAAGGTGTGGCCGGCTCACGGCCCGGAGGGTCAGACCTCCGACGCCCCTGACGCCCCCGCGATTTCCCCGGCTCCCGGGTGGACTCCCCGGTCGGGACTCGCGCGCTACCGCCGGGCCCTTTCGTCCTTCGGCACCTCGTATTGGATCGGCATAACCCTTATTTTTTTTGGCTTTCTCGGCATGGTGCCCTCCCAGCGTTTCCTGTCTCTCTACGTCCGCCAGTCCCTCCACCTGGAGTCCTACGCCGGGCTTTGGGCCCTCTCGGCGGCGGCGGAGGTTCCCTTCATGTTCCTCTCGGGATGGTTCGTCAGGAAATTCGGCACCTCCAAGCTCCTCGTGGCCTCCCTGGCGGCGATTGCGGTGAGAAACCTCGTCTATGCCATCTTTCCCTCCTTCGGCGGGGCGGTAGCGGGGCAGCTCCTCCATTCGGTCTGCTTCGGTCTTTTCCATCCAGCGGCCATCCTCTTCGTGGCCGAGCGGGTTCCCAAGCGCTACATGGTGGTAGGCATGACCATCTATACCTCCGTGGCGGTAGGCATCTCCTCGGCCCTGGGGAACGTGCTCGGCGGGTTCGTCATACAGAATCTCGGCTACGGCTCCCTCTTTACCCTGTTCGCCCTTTTCCCGGCCCTGGGGGTCATAGCCTTTCCCCTCGTAAGGACCAGGCTCTACCGCTTCGATTGACAGGGGAGGGGCCTCTCCATATCATGAAGCAATCATGATAGCCACCATCGTCAACGCTCTCTCCATCGTCTTTGGGTCCCTTTTGGGGCTTCTTTTCGCGCGAAAGATAACGGATGAAATGTCCGACATCATCGCCTCCGCCGCGGGCATCGTAACCCTGGTCATCGGCATGCAGATGGCCTTTCAGACCCGGAACGTGATCTACCTCGCCCTGGCCCTCATCATCGGGGGGATCTTCGGAACCTGGTGGGACATAGACGGCCTGATCCTGTCCCTGGGCCGTTTTTTGGAAAAGCGCTTCGGGGGCAGGAAGGGCGTTCCGGGAGTAACGGCGGCCGAAAAGGAAGTGTCCGCCGCTTCCGGCTCAGCCCCCGCCTCTGTCGCGCCGGCCCCCTCCCGCTTCGCCTACGCCTTCCTCAATTCCTCGGTGCTCTTTTGCGTGGGAGCCATGGCGATCGTGGGGTCCTTCAAGGCCGGGGTGGAGAAGGACTACACCATGATATTCACGAAGTCGG
>QKDA01000167.1 GCA_003246765.1 Spirochaetales bacterium
AATTCTTGCTCACCGTGATATCCCGCTTGTAGCTTGCGGTATCCACGTTGGCCAGGTTGTTCGATATAGCGTCGAGCCGGGCTTGCTGGGCGTTCATGCCGCTGGCGCCGGTGTACCATCCTCGTACCATGTTGCGCTCCTTACAAAGAATATCGGCGTCCCGCGGGATGGATGTTAGGGCTTTATTCAGTGTATTGTGGGCATATGCGTTGCGTTTTTTCGGAGCCCCGGGGAACGGGTTGGCTCCTTTTCGATAATCCGCTGGCTGTATTTACTCCCCCAAAGGGGGATCCCTTGGGTCCTTTCCTAGAGGAGCTGGAGGCACGAGCGCGCGGGGAGGGTCTATGGATCGCCGGTTACGCCGCTTATGATGCCGCCCCGGGTTTTGACCGGGCCTTTAAGGTTCGCGGCGGCAGGGACGATTCCTATCCTGCGGCCTGCTTTGGAGTCTACCGCGAACCCCTTTATACGGAAGCCTTTCCCCTAGCCGTGAAGGGGGATCCCTGCATCCTGTCGCCCTTTATCCCGGAGATTTCCCGCGGGGACTATCTTGAAAGGGTGGCGAGAGTTCAGGATCAGCTTGGGCGGGGAAACGCCTACCAGGTGAACCTTACGTACAGGATGCGCGCCCGTTTCGCCGGCGATCCCGGTTCATGGTTCGCCCCCAGGGCCGAGGCACGGGATGCCGGGGGAAGAAGATGCGGGGACTACCTCGCCTACGTGGAGACGGGCCCCTATGTTTTCGCCTCCCTTTCGCCGGAGCTTTTTTTCGAGACCTTCCCCGGGGATTCCTCCAGTACCGTAAGGTTTAAGCCCATGAAGGGAACCGCTAAAAACGTTGCGGGCCAGGAAGAGGCAATCGCAGAAGGCCTGCGGGGGGACCCGAAAAACCGGGCCGAAAACCTGATGATCGTCGACATGATACGAAACGACGCGGGCAGGATAGCCCTAAGCGGTTCGGTCAAGGTTCCCTCGCTCTTCGAGACGGAGATCCATCCCACGGTAATCCAGATGACTTCCACCGTGGAGGCCCAAACGGACGCTCCGTGGTGCGGCGTTTTCTCCGCCGCCTTCCCCTGCGCCTCCATCACGGGGGCTCCCAAGGTAAGGAGCATGGAGGTGATCAGGGACGAGGAAATCTCTCCCCGCGGCATCTATACGGGAGCCCTGGGCTTCGTGCGCCCCGACGGCGCCGCCCGGTTCAACGTGTCCATCCGCACCGCCGCATTCGACCGCGAAAGGGGAACCGCAGAGTACGGGGTCGGAGGGGGAGTCTTGTGGGAGTCCGACCCGGATTCGGAATACCTGGAAACCCTGGTGAAAGCGGCCGTTCTTGGGGATGAAGGGGATTTCTACGTGTTCGAGAGCCTTTTATTGGAGGACGGGGCCGTATTCCTCCTGGATCGGCATCTACGGCGGCTGGAAAAATCGTTGACGTTTTTCGGTTTTCACCGTTCGGGAGCCGCCGGGTACGGCTATGACCCTAACTCCTTCGTAGAGGCTTTGCGGGAAAAGCTTCTTTTTATCGCCGGTGAGCGTCCAGCGGGACGCTTTAAGCTCCGTTTTGAGGTACGCCGGGACAACGGACCCGCTTATCTCCCGCCGATTGAGTGCGCTCCAGTGCCCGTTTTGCCGTCGGACTACACCATTGCCCTCTCCAAGGACCGTCTAGACAGCCGGGATCCCTTCACGGGGCATAAAACCTCGTGCCGCCATTTTATCGACCGGGCCGTCTCAGCGACGGCTCCGCAGGGTCTCGGGGCGGAGGGTATGCCGGCAGACCTCGTCTTGGTAAACCTCCGGGGGGAACTCACCGAAACGACCCGGGGCAACGTCGTGCTTTCCATGGGAGATAAGCTCCTGACTCCCCGCCTCAGCGCCGGAGCCCTGCCGGGAACCCTCCGGGAGGAGCTTATCAGCCGGGGGGAATTGGAGGAAGCGGTTCTTACGGTAGGGGACTATCGGGATGCGGAAGGGGTATTCATGATCAATTCCGTTCGGGGGATGGTAAACTGCCGAAGGATTCCTGACTGATCAGGGCTCGAAGGGATTCTCGGGCCATTTATGCTTGGGATACCGGCCCCGCATCTCCTTTCGTACCTCGCACCAGGTGTTTTTCCAAAAGCCCTCCAGGTCCCGGGTTACCTGCAGGGGCCTTCGGGCGGGAGAAAGGAGCTTGAGCAAAACCGGCACTCCCCCGATTCGGGGGGTGGCGCGGCAGCCGAATAGCTCCTGGATGCGGATTTCCAGCACCGGAACCGGCGGTTCTCCCGGATTAAGGCTTTCGTAGGAAAGGGGCCTGCTCACCCCGTTTTCGAGAGTAATCCGGGTAGGCGCGTCCCGATCGACGGCTCGGGCGTCGGTAGCGTACCGAAGGGCCTCAAGGAGCGCTTCCTCGGTCAATATCCCCTTGGGGGGGATAAAGGGGTACAGCCACTGCTCCGGACGGCGGGCAAGGGATTCGTCGTCCATTTCCGGGAGACCCAAAAAACGTGCCCTTAACAGGAAGGCTCTCGCCGCATCGTTTAAGGGCAGGGCTTCAAGGCCCTTCTCCCTCAGAAGCTCTCCGTAGGCGAAAATCCTCTCCCCGGGTTCAGGCGAAAGCCTGCGCTCCCTTACCACGATACGCCCGTACGCCTCGGATTCCGTTTTTTCGATGCGTCCCGAGGATATCCGGCCCTCGGCGAAGCG
>QKDA01000016.1 GCA_003246765.1 Spirochaetales bacterium
AGATCGTCATAGCCCATGAGGGCCACGTCCTCGGGAACCCTCACGCCCCGCTGGCGCGCGGCGTTAAGGAAACCGAGGGCGCTCATGTCGCCGGTGGCGCAGAAGACCGCGTCCGGCAGGGGCCCCGCGGAGTAAAGTGTCTCGAAGGCGCGGCTTCCCGCCTCAATGTCGTAGTTTCTTGACTCGATCACCAGGGACTCGTCGAAGGGAAGCCCCTTTCTCTGAAGGGCCGTCACGTAGCCGATGAGACGCTCCGAGGCGACGCCCCCGGGCTCGATTCCCGTGGTTGGCCCGTTCATGAGGGCAATCCTTCGGTGGCCCTGGCTCGCCAGGTAATTCACCCCGATGGACATGCCCTTTTGGTTTTCCAGGAGCACCGACTGCGCCCCTTCCGCCCGGGTTTCCATGAGGACTAAAGGCTTCGCCGCCCTTCGGTAGCGGTCAACCGTTTCCGGTGAGGGCTGGACCGTGAGACCGATTACCGCGTCCACCAGAGCGAAGGGAAGGAGGGCCGCCAGGGTTTCTTCCCGGGCGGCGGGAGAGCCCCGGGTCGGGATGGAGACGATGGTCACGCCGAGGCCCAGGGCAGAAATCGCCCGGTCTATGCCCTTGAAGGTCTCCATTCCAGCTGCGGAGTCGAGCCAGGGGGTTATGATGCCGATCGCCCGCTTTCCCTCGCCGGTCTTCCACCTTGAGAAGGTATCGAGATACCCAGTCTGCCGAATGGTCTGCATTACGTGCCGCACCACCTCCGGCTCCAGGGCCGAAGGGGTAATCAGGGCCTCGAGTATGGTCTCGCAGGAAAGGGAGGTCGCCTTAGCGACGTCGTGGATGGAAACGGGCATGGGACTCGCCGGGTCAGAAGCGGATCGAGTCGTTGAGCCCGTGGGCTTCCACGACCGCGAGGCCCTTCTCCAGGTCCTCCACCTTGAAGATCACCACCGCCGTCTCCCCCACCTTGTCCAGGGCTGCGTACAGGTATTCTATGTTGATCCCGTTTTCCTCGAAGATGTGGAGCACCTCCGCGAGGCTGCCCACCTTGTCGGAAATCGTAACCGCCAAGACCTCCGTGGCCTTGGTGGTAAAGTTGGCCGCCGCGAGAATCCGTTCCGCCTTTTCGGGGTCGTCCGCGATTACGCGGAGAATGCCGAAGTCGGCGGTGTCCGCTATCATGATGGCCCGGAGGTTTACCCCCCCGTCCTTGAGAACCCGGGTAACCTCCGCGAGGCGGCCCGAGGAGTTTTCGAGGAATATGGATATCTGACGAATCTTCATGACTGTGTCCTCCTTAGATCTTGCGCCGGTCGATAACGCGCTTCGCCTTGCCGATGGAACGCTCGATGCTCTTGGGCTCCACCAGCTTGACCTTGAGATGGATCCCGAGCTTGCTCTTCATTACCCCCTCGATCTGGCTGCGCAGGTGTTCCATGTCCTTGGTCTCGTCGGAGAAGCCCGCGGGGTTCACCTCCACGTGGAGTTCCGCCTCGTCCAGGTGGGTTTGGGCGCTGCGGTCCACGATGATCACGTAGTTCGGGTCTACCCCGTCAATGCCCATGAGGGCATGCTCGATCTGGCTCGGGAAGACGTTGACCCCCCGGATGATGAGCAGATCGTCGGTGCGGCCGAAGAGCCGGTGGATGCGCCTCGTGGTCCGTCCGCAGCCGCAGGTCTCGGGAATAATGAAGGTGATGTCCCGGGTGCGGTAGCGGATGAGGGGAGTCCCTTCCTTCGTGATCGTGGTGATCGCGAGTTCGCCCTTCTCCCCGTCCGGCAGGGGTACCCCCGTGGCGGGATCGATGATCTCCGGAAACCAGAGGTCCTCGTTCACGTGCATGCCGTACTGCCCCTCGCACTCGAAGGCGACTCCGGGGCCGGTGATCTCCGTGAGGCCGTAGATATCGTAAGCCTTGATGTCCCAGGCAGCCTCGATCTCTTTCCTCATGTTCTCGCTCCAGGGCTCCGCCCCGAAACAGCCCGAGCGGGCCTCGAACTTGCGGGGATCAATGCCCATTTCCCGGGCCTGCTCCGCCATATAGAGGGCGTAGGAGGGGGTGCAGGTAAAGACCGTGGACTTGAAGTCCCGCATGAGCATGAGCTGTTTCTCGGTATTCCCCGAGGAAACGGGAATCACCGTGGCGCCGATGCGCTGGGCCCCGTAGTGGGTCCCGAGGCCGCCGGTGAAGAGCCCGTAGCCGTAGGCGTTCTGTACCGTATCGTTCCGGGTCGCCCCGGCCCCCGAGAGGGTGCGGGCCATGCCCTCGGCCCAGTCGTCCATGTCCCGCTGGGTGTAGGCGTCCACCACCGGGGTTCCCGTGGTCCCCGACGACATGTGGATCTCCACGATCTCGGTCTGGGGCACCGCGAGAAGCCCGTAGGGATAGGTGTCCCTAAGGTCGTCCTTGGTGGTGAAGGGCAGTTTCGCCAGGTCTTCCAGGCACTTCACGTCCGAGGGCTTGACCCCGGCGTCGTCGAATTTCTTTTTGTAGAACGGAACGTTGGTATATACCCGTTCCACCAGGTTTTTTAGCCGGGCGAACTGGAGCCTCCGCAGGGCCTCCGGTTCCATGCACTCGCTTTCGGGATTCCATATCATGATGGATCGATTATACACCCCTTTTCGCGGCCCCGCCAGGGATTTTAGCGCACCTGCGGAGCCTGAAGCGTGGGTGTACCGGCGGGATGAACGTAAGGCTTGAAGGTTCCGCGGTTCATTCCCCTATAGCCCGCCGCCTTCGAGGGACAGCGGTGAATGCAGGCGAAGCAGGATGCGCAGCGGTCGGCCCAGAGAGGACGGCCCCCCTCCATCTTTATATTCCCCACGGGACAGGCCCTGGCGCACAGGCCGCAGCCGGTACAGTCCCCGGAGGCGCTAATGTCCCTGAAACCCAGGGCCCTCTCGCAAAAGGCCTTCATGGCGGCGCCTCCAATGGACGATAAGGGACTCCAAGCGGTCCCCTCGCCTTCCCCATGCCGGGCTATATCGGCGACAATCCGGTCAATCTCGGCGCGGGAGGCCTCAAGCATCCCGGGAATCTCCCCTTCCCTCGTAGGAAAGACGACGCTGTTGTCGGGCATCTGGACCGAGTATCCGGAAAAGGATTCCGCGCCGGCTCCCAAAAGGAGGGAACGGGCCTGAACGAGGGCATTCCCCTTCCTGAGCCCCATGTTTACTACCGCGAAGGAATGGGTTCCCCGGCCCAGACGCAGGGCGCGGGCGAAACGCCTTACGATGTCGGGAACCCCGAGGAAATAAACCGGCGTCACCAAACCCGCCACAACCCCTTCTTCAACCGACTCGGGTTCATCCCAGGTGATCCCCCTGAGCTCCCCTCCCAAGCCCGAGGCGATTCCCTCCGCCAGGGCGAGGCTGTTTCCGGTCCCCGAAAAATAGTAAATCCTTGCTTTCATATCCGCTCCTTACCTATTTTATTGTGCATACTTGCACACATTTGCACATATCAGGAGAAAAAAAAACGTCACCATTCACAGCCCTCGGGAATCTCCCCGGTACGTTCATAGCGTTCGAACTGAACCGGGCACACCTTCGAAAGCAGGGTTCGCACGGAGGAGGCGGCGTCTTCGAAGGCTTTGAGGAACTCAAAGCCGTTGAGGCTGTAATAGGCATTGCGTCCGCGTTTGGAGCGGAAAAGAAGGCCGACCTCCGCCATGAGCCTCAGGTGACGGGAAATGACCGACCGGTCTTGGGGGAATTCCTTCGCCACGGTGCCCACGTCGCAAACCCCGTGCACCGCCAGGTAGCGGATAATCTCTACCCGAATCGGCTCCCCAAGGATCTTGAAGAGTCGGCTTTCAAAGATGAGATCCAAATCGGGCAGTTCGATAGGCGCAGAGTCCATGCCTGAATGATATATGCACAAACGTGCACATGTCAAGCCCCGATCACGAAATAACCGGGCCTCCCGCTTTGGCCGGCCCTACCGGAACCTGCAGCTCCGTCAGCCAATCGGCGTCGGTCTCCTTGTTCCATATCCCATCGATATAGGATTCCCTGGGGCAGTCCGCCGTCTCGTAGCCGTTGTCCGAGATCCACTCGAACAGGGCGGCATAGGCCAGGGGAAGGTCGGAATAGGGACCCTTGTGGAGTACGCAGGCCGCCAAGGGGACCGCGGGAACGGTCTTAAAAACGAAGCCCTCGGGAAGCCGGCCGTTCCCGGGACCCGTTACGGCCTCGCAGAACTCTATCGAGATGTCCCGCTCCCGGTATTCCCCGTCGAGATAGCGGATAAAGCAGTAGGGCGGGTCCGTGACGCACTGGAGACCGGGATTGACCCGAAGGATTGCCTCGGCGCTGCGGGGCATGAGGTCGAAATACTCGTCGTAGGAGGCGACCACCGTCGTGAGGCTGAAGGCGAACACGCCGGGGAGCTCCTTGAGGACTACCTGATAGGGCACGGTTCTCTCCTTCCCGAAACGGGCGAGGTAATGGTTGATCGAGGCGAGCCTGCGGGCGGTTTCGGACGCTTGGGACTCCAGTTCCCGTTTCTTGGCGGCGAAGGCCTCTGCGGGATCCTCCCCCCCGAGGACAGAGCGAATCTCCGGAATGGAAAACCCGCACTGCCTGAGGGAGACGATCCTGAAGGCCAGGGGAAGCTGGGCGCTCGTATAGTAGCGGTACCCGGTAATGCCGTCGATCCGCTGCGGGGCCAAGAGGCCCTCCTCCTCGTAAAAGCGGAGGGCCTTAACGGTGACCTTGGTGATTTTCGAGAACAACCCGATTCGGTACATACTGCGCCCCTTCCTTCGAAACCTCTGGAATCCTTGAGCCTATTCCCAGCGGAACCTCGCCACCGAAAGGACATATGATACCCCGGCCACGAGCGCCAGGGCAAGAAACCTGTAGGCGTCTCCCCACGGGTCGCTGCCGAGAACCGCGCCCTTGAGGAGGATGATTCCCTGGGTGAGCGGAAAGAGGGAAGCGAAGGCCTGAAGCCCCGAGGGGAGGATCTCGAAGGGCACCGTGGCCCCGGAGAGGAAGAGGGTCGGAAAGTAGGCCAGGGTGCACACCCAGCCCGCGGTCCTCTCGTTGGGGGCGAGGCTCGCGATCAGGAACCCCAGGGAGTAGACCGCGAACTGCACGAAAAGGAAGGTCGCGGCGTAGCGCAGGGGAGAACCGGAAAGGGTCACGCCGAAACCGAATCGCGCGATGAGGTAAACCGCCGCCGCCGAGACCCAGGCGAAGAGGGCCTGCAGGAGCGCGTCCGCGGCGAGCAGCACCCCCGGGCTGACCGGGGTTACCCTAAAGCGCTTGAGAATCTTGCCGTGCCGGTAGCCCGAGAACGTGAGGGGAAGCCCCATGAGCCCCGAGGCGCAAATGCCGACCGTAGCGATGCCCGCGAATCCCGAGGCGACCGACTGGGAATCGGAAATGAAGCCTATCAGGAGCATGATCCCCACGGGAAAGGCGATCCCGAAGATGATCATGTCGCCACCCCGAAGGGCAAGCTTTGACTCGGTCTTGAAGAGGGTCCAAAATGCTTTCATGCGGTTTCTCCTTCGCGCTCGCTTTCGTATTCTTCCCTCTCCCGCCCGTCGATGCAGGAAAGGAAGAGCTCCTCCAGGTTCTTGGCCCCCCCGGCGGCGGTCAGCTCGGCGGGGTTTCCTTCCAAGACGATGCGCCCCGCGCTCATGATCGCCACCCGGTCGCAAAGGAATTCCACCTCGTCCATGAAATGGGAGGTCAGCACGATGGAGGCGCCTCCCTCCCGAAGACCCTTCAGGAAGCGCCACACCCCGCGCCGGGCCGCGGGGTCAAGCCCGGTGGTAAGCTCGTCGAGGAACAGAAGTTCCGGGTCCGGCACGAGGGCCAGGATTACCGCGAGCTTTTGCCGCTCCCCCCCGGAAAGGGTCTGTACCGGAACCCGCTCCTTTCTCTCGAGACCGAAGGTCCGCAGCAGGGGCTTCCAGTCCCGGGTCCGGGGGTACAGGGAACTCGCGGTCTCGCAGGCTTCCCTCACGGTGATGCGGTCCTGGAAGCGGGTTTCCTGAAACTGGACACCCACCCGGTCAAAGAGGGACTTCCTGTCCCGGAGGGGATCCAGGCCGAGCACGGATACCTCCCCGGAATCACGCCCCCTCGTGCCGAGGATACATTCTACGGTGGTGGTCTTTCCCGCCCCGTTCGCGCCGATCAGGGCAAAGATTTCGCCTCGCCGAACCTCCAGGCTGATGCCGTCCACCGCGATCTTCCCTCCGTAGGACTTCCGCAGGTCCCGCACGGAAAGAACCGATCCGCCCTTTTCTTCGTTGGCTGTCATTTTTATCTCCTTGTCCTTAAGGCTACGGTCTCCCGTTGGAGGAGAGTCAAGGAGAAATCCTTCTTTTTTTTTTGATACCGAATCGCGGGGGGCTCATTCGATACCCCGCCACCGGTCATAGGTTTCGGGCAGGATACGGTCCGTCAGCCAGGCCATGAAACGCCCGCTCTCGGTATAGCAGCTCTCATGGCCGGAGCGCTCGAACCAGAGGAGCTCTTTGCGGGGCGCCTCCAGGCTCTCGAACCACCGCTCCGCGATACCGGCGACGCAGGTAAAATCATAGCGGCCGTTCGCCAGATACACGGGTACCGACAGGGAAGGCACCTCCGCCTCAAAATCGACGCGGGCGACCCGGGGATACACCACCTTTACCCCCCGGATGAGGCCGCGGATAAGGTTGACTCTGTCCAGGAAGGAATGTTCGGGCGCCGTGAACATGAGGGAGGAATCGAAACGGTCCATGTCCGGCGGTCTCGGGCTGTAGCGGTAGAGCCGCGATAAAAGGTCGAAGTACCGCTCCCCGTCGTCGTAGGGAGGGGGACCGTTCCGGTCCATGAGCTCCGCCGCGTCCTGGTCCCCCTGCCTGAGGGCACCCTGCCGGACCATCTCCCAGCCGATCCTGTCGTTCTCGATTCCGTTGACCTGTTGTCCTATCCCGATATAGGCGGCATAGAGCCCCGGATCCCGCTTTACCGCCCGAACGCCGATTATGGAACCCCAGGAATGACCCGCCAAATAGATGCGGCTTTGCCCGTATTTATCCGCCAGGTACCGGGAAAGGGCCAGGGTGTCCTCCACGAAGCGTTCCGGTTCCAGCGCCCCCTCGCCGCGGCCCGCCGCGAAGCTTCCCGCCGTTCCCCGCTGGTCCCAGCACACGACGGTGAAGGATTCGTGCAGGGGGCCCAAATACCGGCGGACCCAGGCAACCTCCGAGCCGCCGGGGCCCCCGTCGAGCCACAGCAGCACGGGATTACCGGAGCTCGACCCCGCTTCGTAAATTCTCTGTTGGGTGCCGTTGAGGCGAACCTCGAGGGTTCTCTGAATTTCGAGGGGCATTTTCCCGCCGGAGGAATCCCTCACGGGCGAATGGTGGGCACAGGAGGCGAGGAGCGCAAGGCTCCAGGCCCCGACCAGGGTAAGCGCGCAAAGTCTCATAGAATCTCCTTTGACTCGGCCTTTAGCCGATGCCCCTAGGATGGGGGTTATTCCCGGAGATTCACATCCGAAAGACGTCGTACAAGGGCTTTGGGCCCATGCGATTTACGTCGTAGGCCCTAGTTTTGGATGAGTTTATTGAGGAGTTCGATCCGGCTTTGGACACCGACCTTCTGAAAGAGGTTGTAAACGTGGGTACGGACCGTAGCCGGGGAGATGTCCAGTTCCCAGGCAATCTCCTTGTTCGTCAGGCCCTTGGCGATCATGGCAGCCATGTCGCGTTCCCTGGGGGTGAGGGAAAACCGGGCCGCCGTTTCCCCGCTGACGGTCTCGAGTATGACCCTTTCATTCCCCTTTCCCGAGAGGGAAATAACGCAGGCGGCGACGAAAAAGGCGTTGAGGCCGAGAAAAACAAGGTATTCCAGCGAGAGGGGGCGCCACGTCACGGTTACCAGGGTTTCCACGAGGAACTCGACGAGGCTTAAGGGGAGAAAAAGGAGGCACATGAAACCGGCGCCCCGCACCGCGATTCGGACGGGGGAAGGCTCCCCGGTCAGCGGGGCGAAAAGCGCGGCGAAGCCGTAGAGGCCCACCGCAATGCCGCTCAGAACGTAGCTGCCGGCAGTGAGCAGCTTCTGGAAAGCGGAGTTATCCGGAGGCGGCGCCGCGAGGCCGACGACGGCCCCCAGGAGAAAGAAAAGGACTACCCCGGCGGTCGCGATACCGGAGGCCTTCCGTATCCCCTTACTCCTGCGGGATTGTCCCGGCAGCAGGGACACGAGAGCGTTCATCTGGAGGTACAGGACGATGGTCAGGGAGAGGGAAAGGAGGGATATCGCGATTTCGACGCCCACAGGCAAGGGGCCCATGAGGCCGAGAACGCTGGTAAGGTAAAAGTAGGCGGTGACGAGGCCCAACTCGGCCAGGAACGCAAGCTCCACGGCAAGGAGCGGGGAAATCAGGCGGCTTCGCACCCTCATGGAAAGCATGAAAAGGGAAGCCAAACCGGCAAAGCCGCCTGAAAACACGAGGACATACAGGGCGAGTATCAGGTGTTCCATGGGACAAGTGTAGCAAATCACCCGCCCTTGTCACACTCCCGCGAGGGGTTTACCGCAGAATTGTCTGCCAATGCAGCCGCATACCGACGACAACCTCAAAACCCCGCAAATCACCCCGTTGGATGCCGGCAAAATCGTCGTTGCCGCAGAATTCGTATCCAACCCGGGCGAGAAGGCTTCCGTGTTCCGTGACGTTCAACTCAGCGCCCAGGGAAGCGGCCGCGAGAAAGAAACGGTTTTCACGTGTAGTTTCGTAGCCCTCAGCCCCGTCCGTGTCGAGGAGTTCCCCCACCGAACGGCCGCCCAGGGCCAGCCGGAAGAAGGGATGAAGAGTTCGGGCGTAGAAGGGGGTGAGAATCAGTTCCGATCCCGTCGCGAGGGAATAGACATTATCCCTCTCGGTTATCCCCGAGGCAAAGCGGGCGTCTCCCAGCGTGGAGAGGGGCGAGAAGGATAGGAACGCCCCTATTCCCAGCCACGGCAGGGGCTGAAACCCGGAGGATACCCCCAGGAGCCGGGGATACACGCTTCCTTCCTGAGTCCAACCCGCGCCGCCTTCGAGACTTGCATAGCTGTTAAAGACGATTTCCCTCATCCTCGAGGGCTCCGCTTCCGCGGCGGAACCATTGTCCTGGGCGAATGCGGGAAACCAGCCCGCAAAACATACGAGACACATCAAAACGGATCTTCTGGATGCTTTCATCCTCTTTCCTCCAAAAACGAGTAGAATGACTCAAAGCTACCCGGGAAAAGAGGGGATAACCATACGACGCTTGTAGTGTTTTTTGGGGAAAAGGGGTACGTATGTAGTCGTAGGGCCGCGTATTTCCGTTTACCGGGGCCGCTCCCGGTCAAGAATTCCGTAAAGATAACTCGATCGCCAGTGGTCGCCCATCCAGGCATGCTCCCGGACGGTGCCTTCCCGCTTCATGCCGAGCTTCTCCATAACCCGGGCGGAGCCCCGGTTCTCGGTGTGGCACTTACCCCATACGCGGTGGAGACCTAAGGAATCGAAGGCAAAATCCAGGAGAGCCCCGGAGGCTTCCGCGGCATAGCCCTTTCCCCAATGCTCCTCGAGAAAAAAATAACCCAATTCCGCCTCGACGGCCCCGCTTCGTTCCAGCATCAAGTCGACGCTGCCGATCCAGCGGGAGGCTTTTCCCCCGGCGGGGGAAGCGGAATCCGCCGGGACTTCCGCGAGTCCGGGGAGAAGCTCCACCGCGATATGCCACTCGAGCCGTTCGGGATCATCCCCTCCGGAAAGGGCCAGGGAAAGAAAGTCGTTCACTTCGGCCTCCGTGGAAAGGGAAAAGAGCATGTACTTGAGCTGTCCGGGATTCCGGGGAAAGGCTAGCAGGGAATCCCTGTCGGAGGGAAGGAATTCCCTGAGGAGGAGGCGGTCGGTTTGCATCGGGGTAAATCTCATAAGGCCATGAGTATACCACGCAACCTCAGGGGAAACGAATTGCCAGATATGCTTCGGTAACCTATACTATAAAAATGGGAAGGATACTATGAATTTTAGGGGGATGCTCAGCATTATCATGATGGCGGCCTCGGCGGTAGCGCCCCAGGCCCAGACTCGCGTAGTCCTGGCCACCCACGAACAGGAGCCCCTGACCTATGAATCCCCGAAAGGCGAACCCCTGGGAATCGCCATGGAGCC
>QKDA01000059.1 GCA_003246765.1 Spirochaetales bacterium
TTACTACCGCGCCGACCACGCCGCCGCGGATGCCCCACACGAGCTTACCGCCGCTGTATCCGATGAGGATCGGCAAGAGATAGGTGATCATCGGACCGACGAGGGTCGCGAGTTTTTCGTTCGGCAGCCATCCCGCGGGGATAAAAAGGGTCGTTATGAGACCCCAGGCGATGAACGCGCCGAGATTCGGCATGATCATTCCGCTCATGAACCGTCCGAACCGCTGAATGTGAACGCGGGCACCGATGCCCTGCTGTGCGTTTGCCATTCAATTCCTCCTTAGTGCTTGGTGACCCCGGCGGCACTGCCCCGAAAGTCCCGTTCGTTTTCTTGAGTCCCATTCAAGCACCGGTTTCCGAAGGGGCACAAGGAAAAGTGTTTTTTTCCTGGCAGGAACGGGGGCGTCCCCCTTTTGGCAGGAAGTTTTTCACGCGCCGGGAACGAAAGTATCCCACCGAAGGGTTATATTCTACTATATGAAGCGTACAGACCTTTCCCCCTCCTTCAAGAGCCGTCGCTCGACCGTCCTGGTCCTCGCCCTTTTGGCTTCCGCCGCTACCGGGGCGCGGCTTTTTTCCCAAACCCCGCAGGACGCCCTCGGAAACCCCGACGGCCGCGAAAGCGAAGAGCCTCCCCGGGTCGCCCTGGTCCTCGCCGGGGGCAGCGCCTACGGCATCGCCCACATCGGTGCCATTCGGGTTCTCGAGGAGCTCGGCATTTCCGCGGACCTGGTGGTCGGAACGAGCATGGGCGCCGTAGTGGGGGGCTTTTACGCCCTGGGCATGGACGCGGCCGGCCTTGAGGAGGTTACCCGGGGGACCTCCTGGAACGAGCTCCTTTCCGATTCGGGCCCCACGGACCCCGGTTCCTGGAGCGAAATGCGGGACCGCTCCCGCTATGTCGCCTCCGTGGGCTTCGACCGCCGGGGATTCCGAGCCCAGGGAGGGGTCATTTCGGGAAACCGGATCGTGCGGTACCTGGACATGAAGATGCTCGACGCCTCCCTCACGGAGGATTTTGACGCCTTTCCCCGGCGTTTCAGGGCGGTGGCTACCGACGTGGCCACGGGAAAAAGGGAGGCCTTCGCCAAGGGGTCCCTTCCGGACGCCATCCGGGCGAGCATGAGCCTTCCCGGGATATTCTCCCCCTGGAAGGTAGGCTCCTCCTGGTACGTCGACGGGGGAACCGTGGACAACCTCCCCATCGACGTGGCCCGGGAACTGGGTGCCCGCTACGTCATCGCGGTGGACCTCTTCGACGGCACCGCCTTCGACAGCGAAAGCCTCGAGCGCACCCCCCTTCCGGCCCTGACCCGTTCCTTCGACTACCTCTTGGGAGCCACCTCGCGGCCCCAATACCCGAACGCGGACCTGGTGATCCGGGTCGACCTCGCGGGAATGAGCCGGGCGGATTTCGAAAAGTCCGGGGAATTCATCGCCATAGGGGAAAAAGCCGCCCGGGCCATGGAGGGCGAGCTCACCGCCCTGGCGGCCAGGATCGAGGCGGAGGCCCCCCGCTCAGGGGAAGATTATCCCCAAAGGAAGGAACTTCGCCGGCAGGAAACCCTGTCGGGCGTTATCGTAGAGGGCGGAAGCGAGGAGGACCGGCGCTTCGTAGAGAAGGCGGCACAGACCGCGGCAAAGGCCGCTGAAAAGCGGGAAGGAAGGGAAGCCTACCTTGAGGAACTCACGAAGAGGCTTGACCGTTCGGGACGTTTCGACGGGGTTCGCTACTCCCTTGTCCCGGGACCGGGGAATGAGGGGGCCCTGCTCGTGAGGGTGGAGGGGCGAAAAGAGGACGACAACCGTCTCCGGCTGGCCTTTGAGTACCAGGCAAGCATAGGGGGGGCCATCGTGGGAAACCTCAACGTGGTTCCCTCCCTCAGGCTTTCGGGTATCACGACCCCCGACTCCCGTCTCGAGGCGGACATCGAGATCGTGGATTCCCCGGGGGCGGACATTCGCTTCGTGCAGCCCCTCGGGTACGCCTTTTCGGTCATCCCCTTCTATCGATACAGCCACGATTTCGAGACCCGCCTGACGGAAACCTCCATAGGCTATCAATACCAGACCACCCTCTCTAGCACCGGAATAAACCTGGTCCTGGAAGCCCTTCCGGGCACGGCCTTTTCCGGGGGCATATCCTGCGACTGGCTTACCACGGTGGACCTTCCGGGGGTAACGGGCGGAACCGCCTCGGGCCGTACCGCCATGGTATCCGCGGGTATCGAGGTCAACACCCTCGACTTCCCCGCTTTCCCCATGAACGGGGCCCTGGCGCGCCTCGATTTCCGATCTTCCCTCCCCGTGGAAAGCGGAGACGCCGAGTTTAGGACCCTCACGACCGAGGGAAACCTCTTTTTGTCTTTGGATACGCCCTTCACCCTGGCCCTATTGTGGAAAGGGGGTACCGATTTCAGCGCCGGCCCGGCCCCCTCAAGCAAGGCCCCGGCCTACTACCAGCCGGACCTCGCGAACCGAAGGCTTTTCCCGGGCCCCTTGAAGGCCCCGGAACGAATCGGCAGCCACGTGGCGGGTTTCGGCCTTGAGGCGAAGCACAACCTCAACTGGAAAGACCGGGGCATCACGGTGCCCGTATTCCTCATCGTGCACGGGGCCCTGGGGGCGGTGCTGGAAGATCCCTTCGAGACGGAGATCGACCCGGGGGAATTCCACGGAAACGTCGCCTGCGGCATGGGAGTGCGCTTTACGGAGGCCTTCGCCGCCGAGGCCCGGTTCGGGGTTCACCGCACCCGGGAAGGCGACTACCAGAGCTTTCTCGCCCTGGACATCGGGGCCTTCTCCTATTGAAGGGTAAAGAAACGGACCTCCGCGTCCAAGGCGGAGGAAACCTCCCCCACCGCCTCCGCGTGGGCCGATACGGACCGGACCGCCTCCCCGATGTGGTGGATACCCGCGTCGATCTCCGAGATATTGGAGAATACCTCGCTGGATATCCTTCCCAGGTCGGCGGCGGTCGACGCGATCGCCCGGGAGCTCCCCGACATCGATGCTGACCCCGAGGCGATGGTACGGGAAATGTCGTTGAGGCTCCCCATGGCGTCGGACACGTTTCCGCTCTCCCTGGCGGTATGGGTAATGCTTTCCTGAATGCCCTCTATGGACGAGCTCATGCGGGAAAGGCGCTCGAGCATGGCGTCGAAGGCGAGATTCGCCTTGCCCGCGAGGCTCTGGGCCTGCTCAATCTCCTTGACGATGGCCCCTACGTTTCTCCCGATCTCCTTGGATCTCGACGAGGAGGCTTCCGCCAGGGAGCGGATCTCGTCGGCTACCACGGCGAATCCCCGGCCGTATTCCCCGGCGTGGGCGGCCTCAATGGCGGCGTTCATGGCCAGGAGGTTCGTGCGGGCCGCGATGCCTGCCATGACCGAGGAAATCTCCCGGATGGTACCGGCGCTTTCGTTGATCTTGGTGACGTGCCGGTAGGTCTCGGTCAGTTCACCCCGGCTTGAGTCCACCGAATCGGCCAGCTGCCGGGCGGCGTCCCGGCCCTCCGCGGCGAGGTTTACCACCCCCTCCAGGGAGGCGATAACCGTCGAGATCGCACCGTCGGCCCCGCGAACGGTGTCTTCCTGCCGCTCGATATCCCCGTGAAGGGCCTCGATCTGGTCGGTTATCTTGCGAATTTCCTCCAGGGTAAGGGACACCTGGTCGTTGAGCTTGCCGATCTGCCGGGTAATGGACTCGGAGCTGCTTTCGATCTGGATTACCGAGGAGGAGGCCTCCTGGGCGGCGGCGTGGAGCCTTGCGCGAACCCCCTCGTTCTTGGCCGAGGCCCCGGAAATGCCCGAAAGGGCACGGGACAGGGCGGCGATGAAGGCATTGAGGGCATCCGCCAGGTCCCCTACCTCGTCGCCGGAGGTCCGCTCGAAGCGGGCGGTAAGGTCGCCGGTTTCGAGGATGGCCGCGTTCTTCTCGAGCCGCTCCACGGAAGCCGAAAGCCCCCGGGCAATCCTGAGCCCCGCCAGTAGGGCCAGCGCCGCCAGGGCGGCCGCCAGGGAAAGGCTTACCGTCAGGGCGCGCCCCGCGAAGGAGGAAACCGCCCCCTCGATGGAAGCTTGATGGTTGTGGATTACCCTGTCCTGCATTTCCAGGGCCTGGTCCAGGGCCGTAATGGAGGCGTTGTAGCGGCTCCGTAAGGCGATGAGTTCCACCCTGTTTGCGCTTGTCATGGAGGAGAGCATGTAGTCCGAGACGCTGGCAAGGCTCTGCCGTCTCGGATCAAGCCCCGTAAGCCTTTCGATAAGGGACTCAAAGGCCTTTTGGATCGACACCGCCTCGTCCAGCCGGGGAACGAGACCCGTCTCCACGGCCCTGAGCCCCGTTAGGGCATCGGAAACCTCCGCGCTCAGGGAGGGCAGGTACCGGAAGCTTTCCAGGCGCTCAAAGGTTTGTTTGAGGCGCTCCCGGGCTGACTTCAGGCCGAGATCGATGGATTCGAAGGGGCGGCTGTCCATGCGGTTTACCTCGGAGCGAAGCAGGTTAACCGAAAGGGAAAGGTCCTCCAGGAGGGCCGCCTCGTCCTTGACGCGGCCCACGTAAGCATTGCCTGCGACGTACACGGAAACGCTCATGCCCATGAGGGAAACGATTCCGAATACGAGAGACAAGAGTTTGTGCCGGATTTTCACCGTATCCTCCTGAATTCGTAAAGAAAACGTTTTTTACCTATTCCTTATAGTACCGAGAATGCACGGACTGTACAATGCGCGAAGGTGAAAAAAAAATCCCCCGGGAAGGGGGAGGCGGGGATGGACGGCGCCTACTTACAGATGGCGCCCATGGGGCAAAAACGGATGCAGCGCCCGCAGTCTACGCATTTCGCGCGGTCGATCTGGGGTAGCCCCGAACCGCCGGCGAGCCCCTAATCCGTCAAATCCTCAGGATCCATCCCTACGGCCGAGAGGGCCTCCGGGGAATTGGGAGCGCTCAATTCCCCCCCCAGAAGCTTAATCCGGGAAAACACCCGCTCCAACCGGTCGGAATGAATGGTATACCGCCTAATCTCGCCGTCCAGGCTGTCTATGCTCCGGGTTTCCCTCGCTATATAGGGCCTCGCCTTCCGGCCGTCGGTCCAGTACACCAGGGAAATCACGCCCTTTTCGATTTCCAGGGCCGTGACGCCGTGGCGGCCCGTGGCGCTGCCTGAATTGAAAAGACAGGGCACCAGGAAGGGCGAGTCCCCGTAAAGGCTTTGGGTCTTCCGCCTCCGCTCCTTTCGGGCCGAGAGCAGGGCCATTTCCCGGCGCAGCATGGCTACGGTTTCCTCTATCTCCTCCTGCCTGCCGGCCACCGCCTGAGGGTACTCCCGCATGAGGTCCTCCACGGCAAAGCGAATGTTGTCGAATTTGGAGAGAGACTCGAAAAGGGGATGGTGGGTGTGGCCCGTGATCGCCAATACCCCGAGCTTCCGGGCAGCCTGGTAGATGCGCCGTTCCTTGGCGAATCGCCGGCGGGCATCCTTGGGCAGGCCCCCGGAATTGCGGATATGCAGGGTTTTTACCACGTAGCGGACGATAAGCCCCGTCATATGGCTGTACTTGCCGTACAGGTCCGAGGACTGATGCCCATGGAATACCGCTATCCGGTCATCGCCGGTCTCCAGTATGAGCCCCGGATACAGACGCCAGGGATAGTCCCTGCATTCCCACAGGGCATCGTCATGGTTCCCGGTTATTTTACGGAGCTTTCCCCGGGAGTCGAAGGTCCCGAAAAGGGAAAGGAGCCTAGACCAGGCGGAGCGTATGTCCGGGAGGCGGAATTTTTGCAGCTCCTCAATGTCGCCGTTGAGCACCAGGGTGTAGTCTCTCTCCAGGTACCACTCCTCCAGCATCGTTTCCACAAGATGCCGGTTCCGTTCGAGATCGTCCCTCCCGCTTCCGTTTCCCATGTGAAGGTCGCTCAGGAACAGATACCTCCCCTCGGGATCCAGGGTTTCCCGGGGACAAGACTCGAGGAATTCGGTAAATGACGGCAGGTAGGCTTCAAGGTCCATACCTCAAGTGTCATCACTTTTTGGAAAAATAACCACCGGGGAACCGAAAAATGGATGGAAAAATCGTAGAATACCCGCGCTTGACGAAGGGACGATAGCGCTCCATCATGGAAAAACGGAGGGACCATGACCCTGCAGCAATTGAAATACGCCGCCGCCGTGGCCCGCTGGGGCTCCTTCAACGAGGCCGCCGCCCGGCTCTACGTCTCCCAGCCGAGCCTTTCCGCCGCCGTGAGGGAACTCGAGGGGGAGATGGGGGTACGCATCTTCAACAGGACCAGCCGGGGCGTCACGGTGACCCCCGAGGGAACCGAGTTCCTCGGCTACGCCCGGCAGGTTCTCGAGCAGGCGGAGCTCCTGGAATCACGCTGGCGCGACGCCGCCCCCCGGCGCAGGCTCTTCTCGGTTTCGGCCCAGCACTACGCCTTCGCGGTAAACGCCTTCGTGGACACCGTGCGGGAGTTGGGAGTGGAGGACTACGACTGCACCCTCCGGGAAACCCGGACCCACGAGATCATCGAGGACGTAGCGGCCTTCCGGAGCGAGCTCGGGGTGCTCTACCTCAGCGAGTTCAACGAAAAGGTCCTCCAGAAAATCTTCCGCGACCGGGACCTGCGCTTTACGCCCCTGTTCGTCGCCGCCCCCCACGTCTTTTTGAGCGCCGACCACGAACTGGCCCGAAGGCCCTCGGTAACCCTCGAGGACCTGGAGGACTGGCCCTGCCTCTCCTTCGAGCAGGGGGAGCTCAATTCCTTCCATTACGCGGAGGAACTCTTAAGCACGGTTCCCCACCGCAAGAACATTCGGGTCAGCGACCGGGCCACCCTCTTCAACCTCCTTATCGGCCTCGGGGGCTATACCATCGCCACCGGGGTCCTGCCGCCGGACCTGAACGGGGAGCGTATCGTTTCGGTGCCCCTGGACTCTCCGGAGCGCATGACCGTCGGCTATATCACCCGAACCGACACGGGACTCGGATCCGTCGGGGAACTCTACCTGAAGAAGCTGGAAAGACATAGCAATAAACTATAACCAGTTATAAAAACAAAGTTTTTGACTATATCACGCCCTCCTGATACGGTAGAAACCGAAGAGCGTCAAAGCTCAGGAGGGAAAAGATGAAAACCTGCGTATCCGGATGGCCCCGTATCGGCGAGGGGCGAAGGCTGAAATTCGCCGCCGAGGATTGGCTTGCGGGGCGGATCGACGAGAAGGAGCTGCAAACCGCGGCCCGAAACCTCAGGCTCGAGGCCTGGAAAACCATGGCCGATTCAGGCATCGACGAGATACCCTCCCATGACTTTTCGCTCTACGACGGCATGCTCGACCTGGCGATACGGCTGGGAGCGGTTCCCCGCCGGTTCCTCGAGAGCGGCGCCCGAACGGAAACGGAGCTCGCCTTCGCCGTGGCCCGCGGAACCGAGCGTCTCGCGCCCTGGGGCATGAAAAAGTGGTTTATCACCAACTATCACTACATCGTTCCCGAACTCGGCGACGACACCGCTCTCGGATCCAGACGGCCCCTCGCCGGGGGAGAGCCCTTTTTCGACCACTGGATCGAGGCCAGCCGCGCGGGGATCGAGACCCTGCCAACCCTCATCGGGCCGTGGACCTTCCTTCGCCTTTCCCGCTATACCGGGAAGCGGGGCCTCGCGGAATTCATTGACTCCGCCGCCGAAGTCTGGAGCGGAATGGTCTCGGAGGCCCGGGCCCTCGGGATTCCCGGCTTGCGGTTCGAGGAAGGCGCCCTCGCCCTGGACGTGTCGGCGGAGGAAAACGCCCTTTTCACCCGCCTGTGGGAACCCCTCCTCGATGCCGCGGGGGACCTCCGGATAACCCTGGGCATTCCCTTCGGCGACATTCGGGATTCCTGGGACGCCGTCGCGGCCCTCCCCTTCGACTCCGTGGCCCTGGACCTGGCGGACGGGCCGGGAAACCTCGATCTCCTGCGGAGCCGGGGCTTCCCGAAGGGCCGGGAACTCGTGGCGGGGCTCGTGAACGGCCGAAACGTGTGGGCCCTTCGCAGGGATCGGGCCCTGGAGACCCTGGGAGAGCTTTCGGCCCTCGTCGACGGACCGGTTTCCCTGGGCACCTCCTGCTCCCTCCTCCATGTCCCCCTCTCCCTGGAAGGAGAGACCGGCCTGGAGGCGGCCCTCCGCTCCCGGCTTTCCTTCGCCCGGGAAAAGCTTCAGGAACTCTCCGATACCGCCGCCCGCGCGGAAGGGGCTTCACGGGGGCTGACACCCCTCGCGGGAGCGCCTGCGATCCTTCCCGAAGCGCCCTACCGCTCTCCCCCGAGGGAAGAGCGGCGCCGGATCCAGCGCGAGCGGTTCCGACTGCCCCTTCTGCCTGCCACCACCATTGGCTCCTTTCCCCAAACGGACCGGGTTCGCTCCCTTAGATCCGCCTTCCGCTCGGGGAAGATCGATACCCAAACCTACGACAAGGCGATACGGGCCCTGGTGGCGGGGTGCGTGGCCTTCCAGGAGGAGATCGGCCTCGACGTGCTCGTGCACGGGGAATTCGAGCGGAACGACATGGTGGAGTTTTTCGCCGAGCGGCTGGAGGGATTCGCCTTTACCCGCCACGGCTGGGTTCAGTCCTACGGTACCCGGTGCGTGAAGCCTCCCATTGTGGCGGGAGACGTTAGCCGAGCGAAACCCATGACGGTAGACCTTGCCCGGTACGCCCAAAGCCTCACGAAAAAGCCCGTGAAGGGCATGCTCACCGGGCCCGCCACTATCCTGGCCTGGTCCTTTCCCCGGGAAGACCTTCACCCCTCGGAATCGGCCTTCCAGATTGCCCGGGCCCTGAGGGAGGAGGTGCAGGACCTGGAGAGCGCGGGAATCTCGATCATCCAGATCGACGAGGCGGCCCTGAGGGAAAAGATGCCCCCCCGCAAGGGGGATCGCGAGGCCTACCTGGACTGGGCCACCGCCTCGTTCCGGCTCGTTCACGGGGGAGTCAGGGCGGAAACCCAGATCCACACCCACATGTGCTACAGCGACTTTTCGGACATCCTCCAGGCCATCGACGCCATGGACGCGGACGTCATTTCCTTCGAGGCTGCCCGCTCGGGGGGGGATCTCTCGGAAACCCTCGCGGCCGCGGGCTTCAAGACCGAGGCGGGACCCGGGGTTTGGGATATCCATTCCCCCCGGGTTCCCCCGGCGGGGGAACTCACGGAACGCATCCTTTCCATGGCGCGGTCCGGCGCCGCGGGAGACGGGGAATGGGTCTCCCGGCTTTGGGTCAACCCGGACTGCGGCCTAAAAACCCGGGGGGAACGGGAGACCGGGGAAGCCCTCAGGAACATGGCGGAAGCCGTCGCCCGGGCCCGGGAGATTCTCGGCAGGGAACTTCCTGCGCGGGAATCCCCGGAGGCTGCCTCATGAAAGCCCCTTTCATCGCCGTAGAGCTGGATTCGCCCGCGGGAGGGCCCGCCGGAGGGCCCGCACATGCCGCGGGGCCGGGCGCCCCGGAGGGCTCCTCCCTTGAGGCTTATCTCCGGGCGGCCCGTCGCCTCGCCGACGCCGGGGCAGACCTCATCACCATCGCCGACAATCCCCTCGCCTCGCCCCGGGCGGACAGCGCCCTCATGGCCGCCCTCCTCTGCCGGGAAACGGGGATTGGCGCCCTCCCCCACCTTGCCTGCAGGGACCGAAACAGGAATGCCCTCATCTCCTCCCTCCTTGCCCTGGACCTCGCGGGGGTGCATGAGGTCCTGGCGGTCACGGGGGATCCCCTCCGAAGCGAGGACCGCCAAACCGTAAAAAGCCTCGCCTCCTTCGACGCCTCAGGCCTCGCGGCACTGATCGCCGAGGGGAATAGGTCGCTTTTCTCCCGCCCCTTTTCGGTATCCGCGGCCCTCAACGTGAATGCCCCCAATTTCGACGCGGAACTACGCCGGGCAGAGCGCAAGACCGCCGCGGGAGTGTCCCGTTTTCTCTCCCAGCCGGTACTTTCCGCCGCGGCGGCCAGGAATCTCGCGCGGGCCCAGTCCGCCCTGGCAGTCCCGATCCTCGCGGGAATTCTCCCCATCGTAAGCGAGCGAAACGCCCGCTTCCTGGCGGAGAAAGTCCCGGGAATTCGGGTTGACCCCGGCATAATCCTCC
>QKDA01000004.1 GCA_003246765.1 Spirochaetales bacterium
GACCGGAGGGCCTCGGGCCTCTTCAAAAACCTTTCGGCCACGACGGTCCACCGAACCTCGCCGTGACGGCCGGGATTCGCCTCGAAGCGCTCGCGCATTGCCTTAAGTTCCCCCGTATCCGCGTGCCGGGTCATACATCCCCCCTTTAAAATAAAAAAGAGCGTATACCCGTAGTATACGCCCTTTTCCCCTTTAGGGGGTCCCGTTAAGAGGGCCCTTTTTTGGGGCGGCCCTATTTAGGGCTTGGGGAAATTCCTGATGCAGTCCAGGGACCGGGCCAGCTGTTCCGGAGAAGGCTCATGGTCCGCGAGCTTGCCCGAGAAATACTTGTCGTAGCCCACCAGGTCCAGGAGGCCGTGGCCGGAAAGCCCGAACACGATCACCTTCTCCTTGCCCTCCTGCGTCGCCTGCTTCGCCTCGCGGATCGCCTGGGCGCGATCACGATACCCTCGGTCCGGGCGAAGAGCACCGCCGCGTCGAAGCACTCGGTCTGGCCGATGGAGGTCGGCCGGATAAGCCCGTCCCCCACCGCCTTGGAAACCAGGGGCGCCATGCCGTGGTAGCGGAGCCCTCCCGCGTGGATCGTGTCGGGAATGTACTCGTGCCCCAGGGTATACATTGGCAAAAGGGGAGTCATGCCGGACATGTCGCCGATATCGTAGGCGAAGGGTCCCCGGGTCAGGGTCGGGCAGGAAGAGGGTTCCACCGCGACGATGTCGATCTGGGCGCCTTCAATCTTGTCCTTCACGAAGGGGAAGGTGAGGCCCGCGAGGTTCGAGCCGCCGCCGGCGCACCCGATCACTACGTCGGCCTTCTTTTCGCCGAACTTCTCGAGCTGGATCTTGGTCTCAAGCCCGATGATCGTCTGGTGGGTCATCACGTGGTTCAGTACCGAGCCGAGGGCGTACTTGGTGGAACCGGTCTTGTCCGAAACCGCTTCTTCCACCGCCTCGCTGATGGCGATGGCGAGGCTTCCCGGGCAGTCCGGGTCCTTCGCCAGTACCGCCCGGCCCGCGTTGGTGGTATCGCTGGGGCTGGGGATGCAGGTTCCGCCCCAGGTTTGCATGAGCATCTTCCGGAAGGGCTTCTGCTCGAAGCTCACCTTCACCATGTACACCTTGCACTCGAGGCCCATCTGGGCGCAGGCGAAGGAAATGGCGCTGCCCCACTGGCCCGCCCCGGTCTCGGTGGTGATCTTCTTCACCCCCGCCACCTTGTTGTAGTAGGCCTGGGCCACGGCGGTGTTCGGTTTGTGGCTGCCCGCCGGCGATACGCTCTCGTTCTTGTAGTAAATCTTGGCGGAGGTCCCGAGGGCCTTTTCCAAGGCTACCGCGCGATGGAGGGGGGAGGGTCTCCAGCGGGCGAGAATGTCGAGCACGGGCTCGGGAATGTCGATCCAGCGGTCGGTACTCATCTCCTGCTCTATAAGGTTCATCGGGAAGATGGCGCTCATCATCTCGGGGGTAACGGGCTTGCCGTCGGGGCCCAGGGGAGGAAGCATGGGGGTGCGGAAATCCGCGGCCAGGTTGTACCACTGCCGGGGCATTTCGGAGGGGGAAAGGACGACGCGGACGGGCCCTGAGGGCTTCTTGGATTCGGACATGGGGGACGCTCCTTGCTAAGTCGCAGTGTTTCTATCAGTAGATACAAGATAGCATCCCTTAGCGAAACGCGCAAGCTGTTTTTATTGGTAGAAACGAGAATTTTTTGGGGGCCCACAGGGCCCTCCCTCCCGGGAAGCCCGGGCGCGTCAACGGTTTCGATACCGGCGAATAGCTCTGGGTTGGGCACAAGACTGATTGAGGGATCCCGCGTATACCCTTTAAGCCTTGCCCGCCTCCAGGTCCATGAAATATGCGAACGCCTCGTTTATCTCTTTCGTTTTATCGGTAGCGAGACGAATAAAATCCTCGTCAAGATGGCTGAACTTATCGGGATGATACCGCTTTATCTGTTTCATATATGTGTCTTTAACCCGGCCCTTCGTGATTTTCCCCGTTAAGCTTAAGACGTTCCGGTAATACGTTTCCGGGTCCCGTTTCTTCAGCGCATCGTTTTCCGCCGCTTTATTCGTTTCCTTCCCGCCCGCCGACAGCCTTTTTTCGTATTCCGATTTGTAGAACTCGTACTCTTCGTTTCGCGTTTTGCTTCCGATCGACTGGCGGAAGGCAAGAACGTGTTTCTTGAGTATCTCCCTATATTTCCTGGCTTCGGCGATTTTTTTCGCGCGATCCCTTTGCCGCTCAAGGCTTGGGTACCTGACGATCTCCGTAAGTCCTTGGGCCAGGGAATAAATATCCGAGTTATAGGTTTTTTCGCCCTTCATGACGGTATCGATAAGCGTATCGATCAAGTCGCGTTTCGAATATTGCCGGGAAACCCAATCGATCCTGCCGACTAGAGACGCGTCGGCGACGGAGCACTTGACGAATTCCCTCAGTTCGTTTTTGTACCAAAATGAATGCGCTAAAGCTTCTTTAAGGGCAACGATGAAAGCTCCGGAAAAGAGTGACACTCAATCAAACTCCCATAATCGATTTTCGTTAATCTAGTACGTACGGGCAGTTTTATCAAAAGGGGGGCCGCCGTACGTCGCCGTCCGGCTCCGCCGGCCGCATCGCGCATTACCCGCCAAAACCGCCGCCCAAGCCTACGCGGGCCCCCCTGGCTCCACGCCCTTCGGGGCCTTCCGCCACCCCCCGGTCCCTATTTCTCACTCCAAAAACAACGCTTCTCCCAGGGTTTCCCTAAGCCGGGAGCCTACCAAAGCGCGATCTGAAGCGGGAAGAACACCAATCCGTTCCGCGTCTCGCGCCTCTATAGTCGCGAATTTTGCGGTACGCACCACCGAAGGAGCCGGCAGTCCGGAAAGTACTTGATCGGACACTTTTATATCGCCGATCCAACCGCGGTTTTTCTCGCTGGTTATCATCAAGA
>QKDA01000053.1 GCA_003246765.1 Spirochaetales bacterium
ATTCCGGAGAAACACGTATTGAATTCCCGCCAAAAGAGCGAGCCACGGCAGGATGCGGAGAATTCCCCCGAGAAAACGCCGGCGGTCGAGGCGGGCGGCGGCGGCGGGAATGGCAAGGAAGCCCAGCAGGACCAGGAGCGCAGGCCAGCCCCGGACCGCCACCGCGGCGGCGCACAGCGACAGGGTCCCGAGGAATTTAGGAAGCGGCGGAAGCCGGCGCAGGGGCGAATCCCCTCCCGAGGAGAGCCCCGCTTCCCCGGAACGGAGGCGCTCCAGGGAACGGAGTTCCCGATCGGCACCGGGGCCCGAGGATGTCTGTTGGGAATGGACGCGGCGGCTAAGGGCCCGGGCCCCTTCGGCGGGGGGCGGCAGCTCGACGACCCGGTCAGCGGCGCTTCGCTCGGCGTCCCGGGTAGAGGTAAAGACTACCGCCTTGCCCGCGGCCGCCAGGCTCCGGATGAGGGAGGAAAGCTGGGCCCGGCTGCGCATGTCCAGGGCGGAGAAGGGCTCGTCCAAGAGGATTACCGGGGTGTCCAGGGCAATTATGCCCGCCAGGGCGGCCTTGCGCCGCTCCCCGCCGGAGAGGGAGAAGGTCCGCCGGTCCGCGAAGGACTCGAAGGGAAGCCCCGCGAGATTCATGGAGATGCGGACCCGTTCACGGAGTTCCTCTCCCGCGAGTCCCCTATTTGCCGGTCCCCAGGCCACGTCGTCCGCCACGAATTCCTCGAATAGGCTCGCCTCGCTTTCCTGTACCGCCAGGCTGGTAAGGGAGCGGAGCTCCGCCGCCGGGGGAATGGCCCCTGAAAGGGGAACGCGCAGACCCGAGAGAATCTCCAAAAGAACGGTTTTCCCCGATCCCGACTCCCCCGCCACGGCAGTGACGGTCCCGGGGAATATCTCCAGGGAAAGGGACTCAATAGGGCCGAAGGAAAGGTCCCGGCAGGAAAGAATGGGGGCTGCGTCGCCGTGCTCCGTGCAGGCGGCGGGCTCCGCACCAGCGGCGGGCTCCGTAAGGGCGGCGGGTTCCGCACCAGCGGCGGGCTCCGCACCAGCGGCGGGCTCCGGCCCGGAGGCCAGTCCCAGCCGGTGGAGCTTACCCTGATCGAGGGAGAGAAGTTCTCCCGGGGGGCCGTCAAAGGCCACGGCCCCGTCGTCGAGCACGATGGCCCGGCTCGCCCGGGCGGCCTCGTCGAGGTCGTGGGTAACGTGAAGGATGGCGACTCCCCGGGCGGAAAGGGCGTCCAGGTAGGAAAGGAGGCTCCCCCGGGCAGCCTCGGCGAGCATGGAGGTCGGCTCGTCGAGCACGAGAAGGGCCGGCGCGAGGGCGTCCACCGAGGCCAGGGCGAGGCAGGTCCGCCGTTAGGGCGCCTTCCAATCCCGCCAGGGAGAATTCCCGGAGGGAGGAGGCCACTATCTGCCGCATCTCGTCCCGGGGCAGTCCCAGGTTCTCGGGCCCAAAGGCCGCGTCCAGCTCCACGGTCTCCGAGACGATCTGGTCTCCCGGAGACTGAAAGACCATGCCCACGGGAACGCGAAAGGGCGGCGCCGCGGGGGCGAGGCTCACGGAACCGGAATCGGGGGAAAGAAGCCCCGCCGCCAGCCGGGCCAGGGTGCTCTTGCCGGACCCGTTGGAGCCGAGAAGGGCCAGGTACTCCCCGGCCCCCAGGGAGAAGGAAACCCCCGAAAGAGCCTTTTTCCCCGAGGACGGGTAGGTGTAGACCGCGTCGGCAACGGTGAGAAGCGTTTTTCCGCTCGTATCCCCCATGGTTCCCCCTTCGGGAGCGAGTATAGACAAATTATCACCCAGCACCAATAGAAATTTCACGAAAAAATGTTACCATTAGTCTATGCAACGAATCAGGAGGATTATTATGAAACCATGCGGCTCTACCCTGTTCCGTCTCGCGGCCCTCGCGGCGGCGGCGGCCCTCGCCTTCTCGTCCTGCGCGGGGGTTCCCGAAGTCAAGAGGGAAGCGGGCAAGTCCTATTTTCTCACGGTGCTCCACACCAACGACAGCCACGGAACGGTCCTGCCCAACGGCGGGGCGGCGGGTCTCGCCGAGAGGGCGACCTTCATCAAGCAGGTCCGCGCCGGTACCCCGAACGTTCTCGTCGTCGACGCGGGCGACATCAATACCGGTTCGGCCCTTTCCAACATGTTTAAGGCCGAGATCGACATCAAGGCCTACAATATGATGAGCTACGAGGCGGTCGCCCTGGGAAACCACGAATTCGACAAGGACCTCGCCACCCTGGAAGCCCAGATGGCCCAGTCCGAGTTTCCCTGGCTCTCGGCAAACGTCAAGAAGGCCGACGGTTCCTATCTCGCGAAACCTTACATAGTCAAGGACTATGAGGGCTTCAGGGTCGGCGTTTTCGGCATTACCACCCTCAGGACCCTCGAGATCGCGAGCCCCGACAAGAGCCTCGCCTTCATCGACGAGATCGCCGCGGGGAAGGAGATGGTCGAGACCCTCCGGACAAAGGAAAAGTGCGACGTGGTGATCGCCCTGACCCACCTCGGTCTGGTAAAGGAAGCGGAGGGCCAGGTAACCTCCAAGGACTTCGCCGCCGCCGTCGCGGGTATTGACCTCGTGGTGGACGGCCACTCCCATTCGCTGCTCAAGGCCCCCGAGTACGCGGGGAGCACCCCGATAGTCCAGGCCAACGAATGGGGCAAGTACGTGGGCGACGGCACCTTCGAGATCGTGGACGGGAAGGTGAAGTCCTTCGCGTGGATTCCGGTCCAGATCAATACCAAGGACAACCAGAGCTTCAAGGCCGACGCCGAAGTCGCCGCCATGATCGCCCCGTACAAGGAAAAGGCCGACGCCGTCCTCAAGGAGGTCGTGGCCAAGACCTCCGATAAATTCGAGTTCGGGGACCGCCTTTCCAGGAAGAAGGAAATTGCCCTGGGCAACATGGTTAACGACGCGGCCATGTGGTACGTCACCTCGGTAATGGGCAAGAAGGCGGATTTCGCCTTCACCAACGGCGGAAACATCCGCACGGAACTCCCCAAGGGCGACATCACCCGGGAGCAGATCACCACGGTGCTTCCCTTCGACAACTGGATCTACCTGACCACCATGAAGGGATCCTCCGTAATCAAGCTCTTCGAGTTCATCGCCTCCATTCCCCAGGGAGCGGGAGCCTGGGCCCAGGTTTCCGCCGAGGCCCGGTACACCATCGACTACTCCGGTCCCGACGGAAAGGGCGTGCTCAAGGACCTGACCATCGGAGGGAAAGCGGTGGACCCGAACGGGACCTACACCTTCGTGACCAACGACTACCTCATGGGCGGCGGAGACGGATACAAGGTCCTCGCGGACAACGTCGCGGCCTACAACACCTCCACCACCCTCCGGGACGTGGTGATCGCCTACGCGGCGGAGAAGAAGACTCTCGTGCCCGCCACGGACGGACGCATCACCGTAATCGGCGGCATGCAGTTCTAAGAACCTGAAGGGCCGAGACCGGGCGGGGGTCCCTTGGCGGCGGACGCCGGGGAACCTTCGCGGGTTTCGGCCCCTTTTCTAGGCATCCCTCATTCTTGACACTTTCCACCCTTCGCGTCATTATGGCCCCACCTTGATACGCAGAAGGAGTTTCTATATGAAAGAACAATCGGCTTCGCATATCCGTAAACTCGTGGTTACCGGCGCCCTGGGAGCGCTGGCGGTGTTTCTGGGAATCACCAAGCTCGGCTTCATTCCCTGGTTCACCGGCGCTTCCATAACGATCCTGCATATTCCCGCGATTCTCGGGGCCGTTCTTGAGGGCCCCGCCGTCGGCGCGGGGATCGGCGCGATCTTCGGCCTCTTCAGCCTTCTGCAGGCCACTATCGCCCCCAACGGCCCCATCGACCTTGCCTTCCGAAATCCCCTGGTTTCGGTGCTTCCCCGCATCCTCTTCCCCCTGGCCACCTGGGGAATCTACTATCTCCTGTCTAAATGGAAAAAACTTCCCGCGGTGCTCGTCGCCTCCGTGTTCGGTACGGTCGTCCACACGGCCCTCGTCCTCGGGGCCCTGGTACTGACCCAGGGTTCGGGAATTCTCACCGGCGGCGATCCCGCTGTTACCGTATGGGCCGTCCTCGGCGCGATATTCGTGGCCAACGGCATCCCTGAGGCCATCGCCGCGGCAGTGCTGTCGGTCATCGTCGTGGCGGCCCAGCTCGGGCTCAGCTCCTCCCGCTCCAAGGCCAAGATCAACTCGTGATACGGCAAGACTACGCGGCCCTGGTAAGGCAGGCCCTCAGGGAAGACCTGGGGAAACGGGGGGACGTGACGAGCCGGTCGATCTTCACGGGCAGGGAGTGGGCGGTCTTCGTCCTCCTCGCCAAGGATTCGGGCGTGCTGTGCGGGCTTGACCCCTTTACGGAAACCTTCAAGGCCCTCGACCGGCGCTGCAGGGTAGAGGCGTACTACGCTGACGGCAGCGAACTTGAGCGCGGTACGGTCGTGGCCCGGGTATCGGGCCCCCTCACGGCGATTCTCGCGGGGGAAAGGACCGCCCTCAACCTCGTCTCCCATCTTTCGGGGGTCGCCACGAAAACCAGGCGCTTCGTGAAGGCCGCGGGGAATAAGCCCGCGATTCTCGATACCCGTAAGACCATTCCGGGACTCCGACGGCTTCAAAAATACGCCGTCGCCGTGGGCGGGGGGCAAAACCACCGCATGGGCCTTCATGACATGGTATTGATCAAGGACAACCACGTGGACGCCGCCGGGGGAATCCCGAACGCGGTGGGCCGGGCCCGCTCGAAATGGGGACGGCGCTTCAAGATCGAGGTGGAAACCCGTACCCTCGCGGAGGTGAGCGAGGCCCTGGAAGCGGGCGCTGACCGCATCATGCTCGACAACATGCCCAATTCCCTCATGCGGGAGGCGGTGAACCTCATCGGGGGGCGCGCCGAAATCGAGGCCTCCGGCAACATGACCGAGGAGAGGCTCGCCTCCCTTGCCGATATAGGGATCGACTTCGTGTCCTTCGGGGAGCTTACCCACACCGTGCGGGCCTTTGATTTTTCCCTCAAACAGGAAAGCGTGCGCGAAGGCAGGAACTCGTGAGGGACGAGGTCTTCGTCGCGGTACACCATTACCAGGATCCTTCCATCGTCGCCCGCGCCGACCTGGTGGCCGACTCCTACCGCCTTGCCGCGGAAGCCGCCAAAAGCGGCGCCCCCTACGTGGTGGTCTGCGGGGTACGATTCATGGCCGAGAGCGTGGCGGCCCTTGCCGGCCCGGAACAAAGGGTAATCCATCCGGCCCCGGAAGCGGGATGCCCCATGGCGGACATGATCGACCTTGAGCGTGCGGAGCGGGCATTGAAGGCCGTGCGCTCAGCCCTCGGGAGAGACGGACTCGGGGATACGGAGACCGTTCCCCTGACCTACATGAACTCGAGCCTCTCCGTAAAGGCCCTTACGGGCCGGGAGGGAGGGGCCGTATGCACCTCGGGCAACGCCCGGGCCCTCCTGAGCCATTACCTCGAGAGGGGAAAGCGGGTATTCTTCATGCCCGACGCGAACCTCGCCCTCAATACAGCCCGGGACCTGGGGCTCGGTTCCGGGGAAACCGCGATACTCCGCCGGGACGGAAGCCTTCCCGAGGGTATCGATACCCGCATGGTAAAGCTCTTCGCCTGGAACGGCTTTTGCCCGGTGCACCGGGGATTCCTCCCCCGGGACCTGGCAGCCTTCAGGGCCGCCCATCCCGGCGCGAGGATTCTCGTGCATCCCGAATGCGTTCCGGAAACCGCCCGAGCCGCCGACGGAACCGCCTCCACCGAGGGAATTCTCCGGGAGGTAGCTTCCGCGGCCCCGGGCACCCAGTGGGGCATCGGAACGGAGATACGCTTCGTGGAGCGCCTGGCCGCATCCCTGGGGGACAGGCTCGTTCTTCCCCTGCGGAGGGAAGCCTGCCCGGACATGGCCCTGATTACCCCAAAGAGGCTTGAGGAGGCCCTGGCCGCCGTCGCGGCCCACAGAAGGGACGGGGCCTCCCTCGGCGGCCTTGAGGTCGCCGTGAGCCCAACGGAGAGGGAAGGCGCCGCCAAGGCCCTGGAGGCGATGATGGCCATTACCGAGGCGGCCGCGAGGTGAGGGAGACCTTCGACGTCATCGTGGCGGGCACGGGCATCGCGGGGCTTTCCGCCGCAATCCGCGCCGCGGAGCTTTCCCTTCGGGTACTGGTCATCACCAAGGCCGACGAGGCCGCCGAAACCAACACGAACTATGCCCAAGGGGGCATCATAGCGGGCAAGGAAGACCGCCCCGCGACAAGGGCAGACGCGGAACTCCTCGCGCGCGATATCCTCGAGGCGGGCTGCCGCTGGAACGACCCCGAGGCTGTCCGATTCCTTGCCTCGGAGGGACCCGACCTGGCGGTGGACTTTCTCGCCCGGGACGCGGGCATAACCTTCAGCCGGGGAAGGGACGGTTCCTACGACTACACCGGCGAAGCGGCCCATTCGGAGCGGAGGATACTCCATTTCGAAGACCACACGGGAGACGCGATCCAGAAAGGGCTCATCCGGCGGGCGCGGGAACTGGCCGTGGAGATACGGGCGGGCTGGACCCTGATCGACCTCATCACCAACGACCACCATTCCGACGACCCCGTGGAACGCTACCGCGAAAGGGAGACCTTCGGGCTCTACGCCCTCGAGAACGGGACCGGCACCGTGCGCACCCTCCTCGCTTCCGCGGTGGTCCTCGCCACGGGGGGCCTCGGGAACATCTTCCAGTTCACCACCAACCCGCCCTCGGCGACGGGTGACGGCATATCCATAGCTTCCCGGGCCGGGGCCCAGATCATCAACGCCGAATTCGTGCAGTTCCACCCCACCGCGCTTTTCCACCGGGACATCAAGCGATTTCTCATATCAGAATCCCTGCGCGGGGAGGGAGCGAAGCTCACGGACAAGAGGGGACGGCCCTTCATGCACCGCTATTCCTCCCAGGGGGAATTGGCCCCCCGGGACGTGGTTACCCGGGCAATCTACGAGGAAATGTCCGCCCAGGGCATCGAGTACGTGTACCTCGACCTCGCCGGGCACTACCGGGGAGCGGAGCCTATCGAGCGGCGCTTCTCGCGCATCTACGAAACCTGCGCCTCCGGGGGAATCGACATCACCCGGGAACCCATTCCAGTGGTTCCCGCGGCCCACTATTCCTGCGGGGGAGTCAAGGTCGACCTCGCGGGGAGAACCTCCCTCAAGAGGCTTTACGCCGCAGGGGAGGTTTCCTGCACGGGGGTGCACGGGGCCAACCGGCTGGCGTCCACATCCATGCTCGAGGGGCTCCTGTGGGGCGTCAGGGCCGCGGAGGACATAGCGAAAAGCCTGTCCGCCCCGGACGGCGGGCCGCGCCTGGGCCCAGTGGATCCCGCGAGGCTCGAGCGCATCCCGGACTGGAAAACCCCCGAGGGGGCGGAAACCTTCGAGAGCGCCCTAATTTGGCAGGACTGGAAGATAATCAAGATGACCATGTGGAACCATGCGGGCATCGTGCGCACCCGAAAGGGCCTGGAGAGGGCCAAGGCGGACCTCGACTATCACGCCCACCGCATCGAGAAATTCTACAGGGAAGCGGCCCTAAGCCGCGACGTCATCGAGCTTCGAAACGGGGTGGAAACCGCAAGGATCGTGGTATCCGCGGCGATACACAACGGCGTCTCCGCGGGCTGCCACTTCCGGCGGGACTAGCGAAGTTCTTCCGCGTTCCCCGGGCCCGGGTTTGACAAGCCCTCCGTCCAGGGCCGACACTTGCACTGTACCATGAAAAAAACCTTCAAGCGCATACGGATCATGCTCGCCCTCCTGGTGGCGGCCGTGGCGGCCTCGGCATACCTTCTCCTCTATAGGCCCCTGTACGGGGCCTTCAGAAACCTTACCCTGGACAACTTCCTGCTCTCCGCGACGGCGGTGTCCGACGGGGCGAACGGCTACGTAGAACGCTGCAAGGAGGGGGCCGCGAGCCTTTCCAGCCGAACGATGATCAAGAAAGCCATTCTCGCCTACCGCCGGGGGGAAATGTCCTTCGAGAACCTAGAGGCCTTCACCCTGGATCCCTACCGCGAAGGGGTCACGGTGCTCTCGGAGCTCATCGGGGTGGTCCGAGTCGTAGACGGCCGGGTTCTCGTTCGGGAGGGAGCTCCCTTCGCCGTGAAACCGGAAACGACCTTCGGGGTACAGGGACTCGAGCTCAGGTTCGATTTCGCGGAGGGGGGCAACCCTTTGGGCGATCCCGAGGCGCTGACCGTCGTTTCGCCGATCTTCGAGGGAACCCTCATCCTGGGCTACGACGTGGCCCGCTTCGAATTGGGGGGACTGGGGGGCGCCGGGGGCGAGAAATGCTGCATGTCCCTCGCGATAATCCCGGGGGGCGAGGCGGCAGCCCTCCGCGCGGGGACGGAAGAACCGTTCCGATCGAAGTCCGATTCCCTGGTCGGCTGGAACGGCAATCTGGGGCTCCTCAAGGGAATCCCCGAATCCGGGGCCTTCATTCTCGCCTATCTGCCCGCCCGGGAACTCTTTTCCAACGGAGCCTCCTTCGCGGCGATGAACCTGCTTAGGTTCCTCCTGCTCCTTCTCGTCCTCCTGGGGGGGTCAAACCTCTTCATCATGGTGTCCCTCCGCGGGATTCTCACGGGGATGGAGCTTCGGGGCGACGCCTACCGCGAATACGCTATCCACGATCCCCTGACGGGACTCCTGACAAGACGCTTCCTGGAGCTATGGGTCGAGAGCGAAGTCGAGAACCTGAGCGAAGGGTACGCCCTGGCGATGGTCGACCTCGACCGCTTTAAGGTTATTAACGATACCCTTGGCCACGACGCGGGAGACGAGGCCCTGACGCTCCTCGCGAAGCTCCTGCAGGGGGCGGTACGCTCCGGAGACTTCGCCGTCCGGCAGGGAGGCGATGAGTTCCTCCTATGGGTCCGCGGGGCCGGGGAGGAATTGGCGAAGTCCGTCCTGGAACGGCTCGAGACAAGGCTGCAGGAGGAACCCTTCCGCGGGGTCCCCCTGGAAATCTCATGGGGCATTTGCGCCGTCCCGAGGAGCGACTCCAACAGCCGAGCCGCCTTTACGAAGGCCCTGCAAACCGCGGATTCCCGAATGTACGCCATGAAGAACGCAAAAAAAAAGGCCCCGGCCGAACCCTTCTTCAAGGATAGGTTCGACCGGAGCCCTGCGCTTTCCCCTTCGGAACCTTAGCGGGAAAGGAGGCGGTTCAGCTTTTTCACGAACTCCGCCGGGTCCTTGAGCTCGCTGCCCTCGATGATGAGGGCCTGGTCGAGCAGCACCGAGGCGATGTCGCCGATGAACTGCTCGTCCTCGGAATCCTGTACCTTCTTTACCAGTACGTGGTCGGGGTTCACCTCGAGGATCGGCTTCACCTCGGCGAAGCCCGTCTGTCCCATGGCCTTCATCATGCGCTCCATCTGGAGGGAGGGGTCGTTCTCGTCCACCACGATGCAGGAGGGAGAGTCGGAAAGGCGCTTGGAGAGTCGCACGTCCTTTACCTCGTCGCCGAGGGCCTTCTTGATCTTCTCCACGGCGCCCTTGAAGGTCTTTTCCTTCTCCTCGGCGGCCTTCTTGTCCTCGTCGCTGCCGAGCTCCTCGTCGCTGCCGGCGCGGTTAGCCGCCTTCAGGTCCCATTCCTTGTACTTGCCCAGGGCCGGGATCACGATATCGTCGATCTCGTCTCCCATGATGAGCACCTCGATGCCCTTCTTGCGGTAGGCCTCGAGGAGGGGGCTCGCGCGTAGGGTTTTCTCGTCGCCCCCGGTGATGTAATAGATCGCCTTTTGATCGCTCTTCATGCGGGACACGTAGTCGGCGAAGCTCGTCCACTTGGAGACGAAGGGCTTGGCCGCGCTCTCGCCCTCGGCCTTGTCGCCCTCCGCGGGAGCCGCTTCCGGCTCGGGCACGTAGGTCGACTTGAAGCGCACCAGCTCCGCCAGTTCCTCCCGGTGGGCGTAGTCGCCGTAGAGGCCTTCCTTGAGGGGGCGGTTGTACTCGCCGATGAAGGTCTCGTACTTTTCCTTGTCGCTTTCCGCCATCTTCTTGAACTCCCCGAGGAGCTTCTTCACCGAGGCGGACTGGATGGAGGAAAGGATGCGGTTTTGCTGGAGAATCTCCCGGCTCACGTTCAGGGGCAGGTCCTCGCTGTCGATGACGCCCCGCACGAAGCGGAGGTACACGGGCAGGAGCTCCTTCTCGTCGTCGGTGATGAACACCCGCTTCACGAAGAGCTTCACCCCGGGTTTATAGTCCGCGTGGAACATGTCGAAGGGGGCCTTGGCGGGCACGAAGAAGAGGGTGGTGTATTCCTGGGTACCCTCGGCCTTGGTGTGCACGTAGTGCAAGGGGTCCTCGGAGTCGTGGGAAAGGGAGCGGTAGAAGCTCTTGTAGTCCTCGTCCTTGAGCTCGCTCTTGGACTTCTGCCAGATGGCGCTGGCGTCGTTGATCTGCTCGGCGACGGCTTCCTCGCCCTTTTCCTTGCCCTTGTCGTCGTATTCCTTCTTGAGGTAGTGAAGATAGATGGGGAAGGCGATGTGGTCGGAATAGCGCTTGACGATGTCCTCGATCTTCCAGCGGGAGGCGAATTCGGCGTCGTCGTCGTTAAGGTACATGACGACGCAGGTACCGTGATTCCCCTCGCCCACGCCCTCGATGAGGGGGAAGGCGGCGTCGTCGGCCTCGTCGAGCTCGTAGTCGCCGGCTCCGTCGGAAACCCACTTCCACACCTTGGAGGTGCCGGCCTTTTTGGAGATCACCTCGATCTTCTTGGATACCATGAAGGCCGAATAGAAGCCCACGCCGAACTGGCCGATGAGGTTCGAGTCCTTTTTGGCCTCGCTGGCGAGCTGCTGAATGAAGGCCTTGGTGCCCGACCGGGCGATGGTTCCCAGGTTGGAGATGATGTCCTGGTCGTCCATGCCGATGCCGGTGTCCCGGACTGTGAGGGTCTTGGCCTTGTCGTCGAAGAGAATGTCCACCCGGGGGGCGAAGGCCACGCCCTTGTACGCCTCGTCGGAGACGGTAAGGTACTTGAGCTTGTCGAGGGCGTCGGAGGCGTTCGACACGATTTCCCGAAGGAAAATTTCCTTGTTCGAGTAGAGGGAATGGATGATGAGGGTCAAAAGCTGGTTGACTTCGGTCTGAAATTGGTACTTTGCCATGGTTTCGCAAAATCTCCTGATAATGATTGGGGGTTTCCGCCTAAAAAGATACGGAAATCCACGGCCGATCGGCAAGGGTTTCGTG
>QKDA01000012.1 GCA_003246765.1 Spirochaetales bacterium
AATGCAAATTTCGGTGAAAGAAGCGATGGCAATGCTGAACGCTACGGAATCGGCCTTGTACCGCTGGATAGATCATTCCGAAATACCGTTTTATAAAATAAACGATACTTACAGGTTTAACCGTTCCGAACTGCTCGAGTGGGCAACGTCCCGCGGCATGCCCGTCTCTCCCGCCCTGTTCGCCGAAAAGGACGAGGAGTCCGCAGAACTGCCCCTTCTCGGGGATGCGCTGAGGGCCGGGGCGATTCTGTACGAAATAGAGGGAAACACGAACGCCGAGGTGCTCAAGTCTATCGTCGACCGGCTTGCCCTCCCCCCCGAGACCGACCGGGGCTGCCTGTACCGGATTCTCGTCGCGCGCGAGGCCCTGGGCTCGACGGGAATCGGAAACGGCATCGCGATTCCCCACGTCAGGAACCCGGTGGTCCTGCAGGTAACGGAACCCTCCGTTACGCTGTGCTTCCTCAAAGAGCCCATCGACTTCAAGGCCCTCGACGGCATTCCCGTCTCGGTCCTTTTTACCCTAATCAGCCCTTCGGTCCGCTCCCATTTGCACCTGCTCTCCAGGATCGCCTTCATCCTTCGGGACCCGAAGGTCAAGGCGGCGCTGTCCCGCCGGGGAAATCCCCAAGAAATTCTGCAGGCGATATCTGCGGCGGAAAGCCTCATTCCGGGCGTTTCAAAATGAAGGAACAAGGAAGCAGTCCGTGTCAGCGGCGCTGATCTGCATCGCGGCGTTCCTTTTCGCGTTGAGCGGGGTTCCCGCCCTGATCATCCGTTCCGGTTCCGACGGGGCCGCGCGCGCCCATGCCGCCATGGTGCTTCTGGGCGCGTCTCTCGGCCTCGTCGGCGCGGCCCTTGCCTTTTTCCGTCCCGACCCGGCGCTTTACGCATTCCCCTGGCCGGCCGCCCGGGACAGCCTTGTCGGGGTCGACGCGCTAAGCGCCTTCTTTTTATTCCCGATTTTCGCGGTAGGTTCACTCGGCGCGGTGTACGGGATCGGGTATTGGTCTCCCCGCGAGCATCCGCGCACGGGCGGCAGCCTGCGCTTTTTTTGGGGCTTGATCCTCGCGGGAATGACGCTCTTGGTGATCGGCAAGCACGCGCTCGTCTTTCTGTTGGGATGGGAAACCATGGCCCTTTCGGCCTTTTTTCTCGTTTCCGCGGAGGATGAAAAAAGCGAGGCCCGGAATGCCGGTTTTGTCTACCTGATCGCGACCCACGCGGGGACCCTCGCCCTGTTCGGTTTTTTTGCCCTGTGGCGCGCGGCCACCGGCTCTTTCGAGCTCTCTCCCGCGGCGCCTTCATCTATCCCCCCTAGCATGGCCGCCATCCTTCTCGCAAGCGGACTATTCGGCTTCGCTCTCAAGGCAGGCGTTATGCCCCTGCATTTTTGGCTTCCCGGTGCCCATGCCAACGCGCCGAGCCACGTTTCGGCCCTGCTTTCCGGGGTCATGCTGAAGATGGGCGTGTACGGCCTCATGCGTACGGTAAGCCTCTTTCCCGGGATCGCGCCGTTCTGGGGATGGGCGTTGCTTATCGCGGGCGCGACGAGCGGGGTTCTCGGAATCGCCTTTGCCCTGGGGCAGAAGGATTTTAAGCGACTCCTGGCTTACAGCAGCATCGAGAACGTCGGCATCATCCTCCTGGGCGTCGGCCTTGCCCTGCTGGGCCGTTCCTATCAGCGCGCCGAATTGGCCGTACTCGGCCTTGGGGGCAGCCTGCTGCACGTATGGAACCACGCCCTGTTCAAGCCCCTGCTTTTTTTCGGCGCCGGATCGGTAATGCACTCTTCGGGCACCCGGCAGATAGACGAGCTGGGGGCTCTCGCCCGAAGGATGCCGGGGACGGCTTTTCTGTTCCTGCTGGGCTCGGCGGCCATTTCCGCCTTGCCCCCGCTGAACGGGTTCGTGAGCGAGTTCATGCTGTATCTCGGTTTTTTCGGATCGTCGCTGTCGGTCAGGGGAATCTCGGCGGTCATGCTTTTGGGCGCGCCGGTTCTCGCCATGATCGGGGCGCTGGCGGTTTCGTGCTTCGTGAAACTGTACGGAGCGGTCTTTCTGGGAGAGCCCCGTACGGTCGCGCCGAAACTCGCGCACGAGGCGCCTTTGTCGATGCTTGTCCCCATGGTCCTTCTTGCCCTGCTTTGCGCGGTGGTCGGCATGTTTCCCTCGTTGACGGTCCCCTACCTCGACGGGGCTATCTCCGTCATGCTGGCGTCGGCCCAGGGCCCAGGGCAGACCCTCTCGCTTTCGGCCCTGGTTCCCTTCGGCGTCTTGGGCGCGGTTACGGCGATTACGTTGGGCGCCATGCTGTCATTAGGCTTCGCCTTTCTTTTCTATAGAAGAAGGACGGAACGGAGGGCGGGAACCTGGGATTGCGGGTACCTTAGCCCCGACGCGCGGGTCCAGTACACCGGAGCGTCATTTACCCGTTCCCTGACCTCCCTTTTTCGGCTCGTCTTGAAGCCCCGGGAGCGCGCTCCCGAGATTTCCGGTTCCTTCCCCGAGGCGAGCGGCCTTGACGCCGAGCTTGATGACCCGATTCTCGACCGGCGGCTGATTCCCCTCTCGGCTTTCGTCAGGACCCGGCTACGCTGGTTTTACCGTTTCCAGCAAGGGGAAACCCATTTGTATCTGCTGTATGTCCTCGTCGCGCTGGGCCTCCTCCTGGCGGCGCACCTGCCCATCAGGCGGATACTGCTCTCTCTTTTCGCGGAATAGTTTTTTTTTATTGAGGCAAATAAATGTCGAGTGTATTCGTAATTCTCGTTGGCGCGTGCCTGATTGCCGTAAGCGGCGTTCCCGCGGCATTCATGAATGCCCGGTCGAACTCCGGTCAGCGCCTGACCGTCTTTCTCTTGGCGGTCGGAAGTCTCGTCGGCCTGGCGGGGACGGTTCTTTCCCTGCTTGAGGCCGGGGTACCTTCCCTAAGCTGCCCCTGGTTCCTGCCCTGGGGCCTGTTTTCCGTCGCGGTAGACCGTCTCAGCGCCTTTTTCCTCCTTCTCGTGTTCACGGTTCCGCTGCTCGCTTCCGTGTACGGCCTCGGGTATTGGAAACAGTCCGAGCATCCCGAAAACGGCCGCCGCCTTGGCGCGTTCACGGGACTGCTGACCTCCTCCATGGCCATGATCGTGATCGCGCGGGATTCGGTCCTTTTTTTGGTCGCGTGGGAAATCATGGCGCTTTCGGCCTGGTTCACCGCCTCCGTCGAGGGGGAAAGGGACGAGGTCAGAAACGCCGGCTGGGTATATCTCGTCGCGACGCACATGGGCACGCTGACGCTTCTGGCGATGTTCGCCCTGTGGTACCGCTCAACGGGCTCGTTCTCGCTCGAGCTCGCCGATTCGGTGCCCCGAGAGACCGCGGGTCTCATTTTCGCGCTTGCCGTCGTCGGCTTCGGCTTCAAGGCCGGCCTCATGCCCCTGCACGTATGGAAGCCCGCGGTCTACGCCAATGCCCCGTGCCACGTGTCCGCGATCATGTCCGGCGTTATCCTCAAGATGGGCATTTACGGCATCGTCCGCGTCGCTTCCCTTTTCGCCGCCTGCGAGCCCTGGTGGGGAATAATGATGCTGATTGCCGGGGGGATCACCGCCGTCTTCGGTATCGCCTTCGCCGCGGGACAGCGGGACATCAGGCGCGTTCTCGCCTACAGCAGCGTCGAGAACGTCGGGATACTTTCGATGGCTATCGGGATCGCGCTTCTGGGCAAGGCCCTGGGGCTTCCCGCCCTTATCCTGCTCGGCCTCGGGGGCTCCCTCTTTCACGCCCTCAACCACGCGCTTTTTAAATCGCTCCTTTTTTTCGGCGCGGGGTCCGTCGACCGTGCGTCGGGTACCGGCGATATGGACGCCCTCGGGGGGCTCGCGAAGGGAATGCCGGCAACCGCGGCCCTCTTCGCGGTCGGCTCCGCCGCGATATGCGCCCTGCCCCCGCTCAACGGTTTCGCCGGGGAGTGGCTTATCTACCTGGGCATGTTCAAGGCCCTTGCCGTCTCGAACCCGCCGTGGCTTCCCCTGGCGGCCGCCTTTGCCGTGGTTCTTTCCATGGTTGGCGCGCTGACCGTCGCGGTCTTCGTCCGCCTCGTCGGTACCGTCTTCCTGGGAAACCCCCGGACGGAAGCGGGAAGGTCCGCCAGGGATCCGCTCTGGCCGATGATGGTCCCGATGGCCCTTATCGCCGCCGTCTGCGCGCTTCTCGGGGCATACCCGGCGCTTGTCCTCCCGCTGCTTGAAGGGGCCGTGCGCTCTTGGGTTCCGTCGGTTCTCCTTCCCGGAACCCTGGCCCAGGCGGCGCCCGTTTCGTGGATCTCCCTCATGAACGCGGTTCTCGCGGCGCTGCTGGGCGCGGGTTGCGCGTGGTTTTTCCTCTCCGCGGGAAAACGGGCCGACTCCCGTTCCCTCCCGACCTGGGACTGCGGCTACCGGGAGCCGACGGCGCGCGTACAGTACACCGGAACCTCCCTCGCCCAGATGATCGTCCGCCTTTTTTCCTTCGCGTTGATGCCCTCGAAAGGGAAGGTGAGGCTGGCAAGGCCTTTCCCCGAGCCGTCTAAATTCGAGCTCACCGTGAACGATGCCTTTTTGGACCGGGTCGTTCGGCCGGTTTTCTCCTACATCAGCGCCGTGCTGCCGAAATTCTACGTATTCCAGCAGGGACAGACCTATCTGTACGTGCTCTACGTGGGTATCATCACCGCGGTGCTGTTCGCTCTGGGTCTTTCAGGAGTTGTTTTATGATCGCGACGCTTGTGCATGTGCTGTTGCTGTTGTTCCTCCCGCCGCTGCTTCTCGGCGTGATAAACAAGACGAAGGCCTTTTTCGCCGGACGGGTAGGGGCCCCGCTCCTGCAGCCCTATTACGACATAGCCAAACTGCTGGGGAAGGGCATGGTGATCAGTTCTTCGACGACCTGGGTCTTTCGCTCCGGTCCGGTAGTCTCGGCGGTCGCCGCGGTCGCCGCGGGGCTTATGCTGCCCCTCGGAAACGGTTCGGCGGCCGTGTCCTTCACCGGGGACTTTCTCCTTTTCGCCTACCTTTTCGCCCTCTCCCGCTTTTTCACGACCAGCGCCGCCCTCGACACGGGCTCTCCCTTCGAGGGTATGGGTTCCGCCCGGGAAGTCACCTTCGCCGTCCTTACGGAGCCCGCGCTCTTTTTCGCGTTTCTCGCCCTCGCCCGGCTTTCGGGCTCCCTCTCCCTGAGCGGCATGCTCTCGATCGGGGTGACTCCCATGTACGCCGCAGGGAACGCGGCTCCCCTCGTGCTCCTCATCATCGGGCTCTTCATCGTGCTTCTCGCCGAGAACAGCCGCCTTCCCGTCGACGATCCGGCGACCCACCTGGAGCTTACGATGATCCACGAGGCGATGGTTCTCGACCACTCCGGCCCCCTTCTCGGCCTGATCGAGTACGGCTCCTCGGTTAAGCTTTTCGTGCTGGAGTCCGTGCTTCTCAACCTCGTGTTTCCCTTCCGCGCGCTTGCCCAGCCGGCGCACTCGATCCTTTGGGTCGCCGGTCTCGTGGCGGTATCGGCGCTCATCGGCTCGATAGAGTCCGTCATGGCGCGGCTGCGGATGCCCCGGGTTCCCGCGCTGCTGATCGCGGCGATGCTCCTCTGCGGATCCGCCTTTATCATACTGGTGAGGTAGAAAATATGAATGAAATCGTGAATACCCTCTTCGTGCTCGTGTTGATCCTCAATCTTTTCGCGCTGGGCAACGGCCGTATCCTCTCGATAATAAAGATCGTCGCCGCCCAGGGCGTGCTACTGGGAATCCTTCCCCTTCTGCTTCACTCCCATATCACCCTGCCCGTCGCGGCGACCTCCACCGCGACGGTCGCCCTCAAGGGCTTCATCATTCCCGCCATGATGACGAAGGCCCTGCGGGACGTTCGGATCAAGCGGGAGGTGGAGCCCCTCATCGGGCTCCTGCCCTCGACCCTCATCGGCGCCCTCGCCATCGCCGTAACCTTCCTCGCGTTCTCGGCCAACGGTTCGGCTTTCCCCGGCGACGCGTCCCTCATCATTCCCACTTCGATCTCCACGGTAGTGGTAGGCTTCATTCTCCTGACCACGCGGTTCAAGGCGCTGACGCAGGTCCTCGGATACCTCGTGCTCGAAAACGGGATCTACATCTTCAGCCTGCTCCTGGTCGAGGCCATCCCGTTCGTGGTGGAGATGGGAATGCTCCTTGACCTCTTCGTCAGCGTTTTCGTCGTATCCATTATCACAAACCACATCAACAAGGCATTCTCGTCCCTCGACACGCGCGTGCTTTCGGCGCTGAAGGAATAAACCATGATACTGTCGCTTATCCTGTTTCCGGTCGCCGCGGCGGCCGCCGCGCTCGCGATCCCGAACAACAAGATCAGGCCGCTGCTCCTGCCCCTGTCGGGAACCGTTCACTCCGCCGTTACCGCCCTTCTCGTCATGAAACCGGAGTACCGGGTCCTGAACGAGTGGATAACCCTGGATCCGGCGGGACTCCTCATCCTCCTTTCGGTCTCCCTCCTTTATCTCCCTTCGTCGTTCTACGCCAGCGGGTACCTGCGCTACCGGGGCGACCGCTCGAACCGCGTGTTCGTCGCGAGCTTCTCGTCCTTTCTCGGGCTGATCTCCCTCGCGGTCTGCTCGCATCACCTGGGGCTGATGTGGGTCGCGATCGAGGGAACGACCCTCGTGACGGCTCCCCTCATCTACTTCAACCGTTCGCCCCGCAGCATCGAGGCCACGTGGAAATACCTCCTGGTCGGTTCCGTCGGCATCGCCCTCGCCCTGCTCGGAACCTTCTTCCTCGCGTACTCCTCCCTGAGCGGCGGCTCGGAGGCGACGCTTGACCTCGCCCTGCTGGTCGAGAACGCCCCCGGCATGTCCGTGCCCTGGCTCCGCTCCGCCTTCATCCTGCTCCTCGTCGGATACGGCACGAAGATGGGGCTCGCCCCGATGCATACCTGGAAGCCCGACGCGTACGGCGAGGCTCCCGGCGTCGTCGGTGCCCTCCTGGCCGGTGGCGTGACGAGCGGCGCGTTCCTCGCGCTGATGCGCGTCTACCAAATCGCCGGGGCCGCGGGGCAGGGTGCGTTCGCCTCGCGCCTGCTGGTCTTCATGGGGCTCTTTTCGATGGCGACCGCCGGCATCTTCATGATAAACCAGCGAGACTTCAAGCGGATGCTCGCGTATTCCAGCGTTGAGCACATGGGCATTCTCTCCCTGGGCGCGGGAATCGGCGGCATCGCCCTCTGGGGCGCCCTCCTGCACGTGATCATGAACGCCGTGACCAAGGGAGTCCTGTTCCTCTCCGCCGGGAACATCCATCGCGCGTACCGGGACAAGAGCACCGACTCGGTCCAGGGCGCCTTCCGTTCCATTCCCCTTTCCGCCTCGCTCTTCCTCGCGGGCTTCATCGCGATTACCGGATCGCCGCCCTTCGGGCCCTTCGTCACCGAATTCACCATCCTGAACGGCGCCTTCACGGGGGGCCATTTCGCGGCGGGCGTCCTGTTCCTGCTTTTCCTCCTGGTGGTGTTCATAGGGATGGGGATAACGGTGCTCAAGGTCGTGCAGGGAGTCCCTCCCCGGGACGTCGCGGAGGGCGGCTACCGGGAGAGCCTGCTCACGACGGCGCCGGTATTGTTTTTCATGCTGCTGGTCATTATCCTGGGCCTGTACATACCACCGTTCTTGAGGGACATGCTCGACCAGGCCGTGCTTTTCTTGGGGAATCGATTATGAAAAAGATGCTTAACGGTCAGTCGCTGCCTCTCTCGTCCCTCGAGCCCCTCGATTTCCCGGCGTTTTCGAACGTCCTGGAAAGGGAATTGTCCTCGGGAAAGCGGATGTGCGCCTATTTCGGCGTCCCGGGATCGGAGAAGGACCGCGTTGAATGCGTGGCCGTCCTGGCCGACGACAAGCGAAACCAGCTCTTGGTGGGCCGGTCAGCGATCGAGGGAGGCTCGTTTACGTCCCTCGCCACCCGCTTTCCCCAGGCGCAGCTGTTCGAGCGGGAGATGGCCGAACAGTTCGGCCTCAAGGCGGTAGGCCATCCCTGGTTCAAGCCCGTGCGCTACGTTCGGTCCCGGACGGGCCAAGACGCCTGGGACCGGCCACCGGGCGCCGAGATTATCCCCGGCGGCGGGGAATTTTACCGGGTTGAGGGGCAGCAGATTCACGAGGTGGGCGTGGGCCCGGTGCACGCGGGGGTCATAGAGCCGGGACACTTTCGGTTTCAGTGCTACGGCGAGGAGGTGTACCACCTCGAGATAGCCCTCGGCTACCAGCACCGCGGGGTAGAAGAGGCTTTCGCCGGCGGGCCCGCCCCACGAACCCTCCATTACGCGGAAACCCTTTCGGGCGATTCGACGGTAGCCCACGCGACCGCCTACTCGCAGCTCGTCGAGGCCTTGTCGGCGGCGCAGGTTCCCGCGCGGGCGCAGTGGCTGCGCGGGATCGCGCTTGAGCTCGAGCGGCTGGCGAACCATATCGGGGACCTGGGCGCCCTCTCGGGGGACGTGGGCTTCCTTCCTACCGCGAGTTTTTGCGGCCGCATCAGGGGCGAGCTTTTGAACATGACCGCCGTGCTTTGCGGCAACCGGTTCGGCCGCGGAATGGTTCGCCCAGGCGGAACCGGATACGACGCGGACGAGGGGCGCGTGGCGGAATTGCTGCGCCGGCTTGAGATCAACGAGAGGGACGCCCGGGACGCGATTACCCTGCTTTGGGACAATCAATCGGTCATGGCCAGGTTTGAGGACACCGGGCGCCTCAGCAGGGAGCAGGCCGTCGAATTGGGGATAGTCGGGCCTGCCGCCCGGGCTACCGGCTTACGCAGGGACGTTCGCTACGCCCAGCCCTCGGGCATGTTCCGGTTCGCTCAGATACCCGTTTCCACCTACGATTCCGGGGACGTGTTCGCGCGGGCTTACGTGCGGTGGCTCGAGATACAGCAGTCCTTCGCCTTTTTGCGGGACCAGCTTGGCTGCCTTCCCGAGGGCCCGGTCATGACGCCGTTGAAGCCGCTCCCGGCGGACAGTATCGCCGTGTCCCTGACCGAGGGCTGGAGGGGCGAGGTCTGCCACGTGGGAATGACCGGCAAGGGGGGAACCTTCGCCCGGTACAAGGTCGTGGACCCGTCCTTCCATAACTGGGCCGCCCTCGCCCAAGTCTTGAGGAATCAGGAGATCTCCGATTTTCCCATTTGCAACAAGAGTTTTAACCTGTCCTATTGTGGACACGATCTGTAACGCGCAAGGAACGAGCTATGCTTAAAGAGATACTGACGCGGCTCCGGCAGGGCCATAGGACGATTACGTTTCCCCGCGGAAAGCCCCCCGCGCTCCCGGACAGGTTTAGGGGCGTTCCCCGTATCGACGCATCAAAATGCGGCGCCGGCTGCAGGGCTTGCGCCGACGCGTGCCCGACGGGAGCCATAGACGCCGCGGCGAAATCGATCGACATGGGCAAGTGCCTCTTCTGCGTCGACTGCGCCCAGTCCTGCCCCAAGGGCGCGATCGAGTTCACCGGGGACTACCGCATGGCCGTCCGCCGCCGGGACGACCTGGTGGTGAAATTGGACCGGAAGGAAATCGCCCTGGCGCGGGCTCTGGAGGAGAAGATGAAAAAACTCCTCGGCCGCTCGCTCAAGCTTCGGGTCGTCAGCGCCGGAGGCTGCGGGGCCTGCGAGGCCGACGTGAACGTCCTCAACACCATCGGGTGGGATCTCGGGCGCTTCGGGATCAGCTATGTCGCGTCCCCGAGACACGCGGACGGGATTCTCGTGACCGGCCCGGTAACGAACAACATGAAAGGGGCCTTGCAGAAAACCTGGGACGCCGTACCCTCGCCGAAGGTCGTGATCGCCGTCGGTTCCTGCGCCGTCGCGGGCGGCCCCTACGCCGGGCACGAAGCGGTGCTCGGCGGGGTCGATTCCATGATCCCCGTGGACCTGTACATTCCCGGCTGCCCGCCCCATCCCCTCACCATCCTTGACGGCCTGCTCCGCCTCATCGGCAGGATAGACGGCCGGAAGGGCGAGTAAGCCGCGAGGCTTCGCCGCGCGGCCCTGC
>QKDA01000207.1 GCA_003246765.1 Spirochaetales bacterium
TACGGTCTCCAGTGGGAAGCGATCCGTACTGCCAAGGCCGCGGGCTGCGAGTCCTACGACCTTCTCGGCGTGCCCCCCAACAACGACCCCCGGCACTCGATGTACGGCCTTTACACCTTTAAAACCGGCCTCGGGGGACGCCTCGCGCATTGGAGCGGCTGCTGGGACTATCCCCTGGACGGGGAATCCTACGAGGACCTGATAAACGCCGAAAATCTCGCCTAGCTCAGCGTTCCAGGATACGGTCAACCGCCCGCTCAAAATCTTCAAACCCCTTGGCCCGGCCCAACTCGGCGATCTCCCGTCTCTTGCCGGGCAATGACTGGGCAAGATAGCCCCAAGCTTCCTTCATTTTGTCGAGCACGTGGGCAGGTCCCGAGAGCACCTCCCGGTAGCGCCGGTAGAGGTCATCCTGAAAAAGGCCTACCGCCTCGAGCCATTCAGGGGAGCCCCGTAGGGGAATGGGCGCGCCCCGTACGGGAACCTCGCCGGTTGGGGAGGGGTCCAGGAATCCCCGAGACAGGAACCTTTCGGGATAGGCCTGCCGCAACCGGGCGGGGAGGAAGGGATCCGAAAGGGCCCCCCGGCCGAGCATGACCCCCGCCAGGGAGGGAAAGGCCTCCGCCGCCCGAGCGAAGGCCGCGAGGCCGGTTATGTCTCCGTTATAGACCACCGGATGGGCGCAGGATTCCGCCGCCAGGGAGTACTCTTCCAGGTTCACCGAGCCCCGGTACATTTGGGTCCCGAGCCGGGGGTGAACGGTGACCGAGGCCAGGGGATACCGGTTGAGAACCTCCATGAAGGACCGCCATTCCGCCGCGTCAGCGCGCCCGAGGCGGACCTTCACGGAGATCCGCGGAAGTTCGGGCTCCAGGAAAAGGGATTCCAAAAAGCGGTCAATCCGCTCCGGATGGGGAAGAAGCCCGGAGCCCCGGAATTTCTTGGCCACCATCGGGTAGGGACAGCCAAGATTCCAGTTCACCTCGGCGTAGCCGTTTTCCCGAAGGATACGGGCGGATTCGGCGAAGACCGCGCTTTCGTTCCCCATGAGCTGGGGAACCAGGGGCGGCGGAAAGCCCGGGGGAAGCCCTTTCTCCGGCGCGACCCCGGTTGCCGCCCAGGGCGGGGGAGGAAGGAGATCCTTGAAATGGCGGCGCAGGTCCGAAGACCCCGCAACGGCGAGGACAAAGGGGGCCATAATGGAGTCGAGGGAGCCGAAGGACGCGAGCCAGGCATCTCGGTAAACCCGGTTGGTCACGCCGTGAAGGGGCGCAAGCTGGATATACAGGGGCATGGCAGGGATAGTACACTGCCCGGGCCGGGAGCGTCAAAGCGGAAATCCTGCTTTTACGTCGTCCGGGATGTATACTTACATGCGGAGGATTCCCCATGAAACGCCATTCTGTGATACCCTCGCAGACCGTTTTCGTCCTTGTCCTTTCCATGGCCCTCGCCGGGGGCTGTTTCCCATTCCAGGGTACCGAAACCGGTGGCGGGGGACCCGACGGGCCTTCCGAATCCGTCGCCTTTACCGTCGACGTGTCCTCCGAAAATCCCGTGTTCCGCCCCGCCCTCCAGTTCCGGGCCTCCGGCGGGGACGCCGCGGCCTCCGCCGTCCCCGTCACGGTGACCATCGACTACGGCGACGGGACGACCCATACGGAAACCGTGGGGACGAGCTCCTATCTCGCGCCGAGCCACTCCTACGAAACCTCCGAATCCCCCCGAACCGCCTTGCTCACGGTGTCTCCCTGGAGCGAGGCGCTGGTGATAAACCTGGGCTTTAGGGCGGGAGACGACGGAAACAACACCGGGAAAACCGACGCGCCCTTAATCGACTATCTACCCCCCCTGGAGGGAATCTATGCGAACAGCGGGGATACCCTGAGCGAACAGGGGATCTGGGAATACGCGGGGAAGGTGCTCGCGGTCGCGAACCTCCAGGCGGCGGTGAACCTCCAGGCCTTCTGCTGCGAGCGGCAGCCCATCGAGGAGCTGGACCTTTCCGGGCTCTCGAAGCTCCGCACCCTGGAAGGCTTCCTTTCTAAGATAAAGTCCACGAACTTCCAGGGCTGCGCCGAGCTCCGCCGCTGCTGCCTGGAACAGACCGGGGCCAACGCCTCCTGGCGAATGGTGGGCGGAACGCGCACGGAATCGGAGGAGCTCGACCTCCGGGACTCTCCCCTCCTCCAGGACATTCGGGGCACCGGCGACGACCACGTTCGGCTGCGCCTCGCGGAGGGCGCGAAAGCGACCCTGTGGCACCTGTGCAAGATGGAAAACTACCGTATGGGGAAGATAGCCTTCGGCGACGGGCCGGGAGAGGCCTTCAACCCCTCGGAGTTTACCGCCCTTCTCGAGTGCTGGGTGGCAGGCTCCCCCTTTTTACCGCCCCAACTCGTAATCTCCAACGACGTTACGGCCAGCGTCTTCGGGTGGGGCAACACCGGGGTGACCTCGGTGGACTCCTCCGGCCAGGAACAGCTTCTGGACCTGCGCCTGGACGGCAACAAACTAACGGCCGTAAATATTGAGGGCTGTCCTAATCTTCAAACCCTGAGCCTTAGGGGATGCGGGTTGAGCGCCGGCATGGTGGATTCCATCCTGGAAACCCTGAACGGGTTCGGCACGAGCCTGACTCCCGCGG
>QKDA01000258.1 GCA_003246765.1 Spirochaetales bacterium
CCGGACGGACCAGGTCCCGTCGTCGTTGGGGATGTAGATGTCGCAGGTGTTCACCCAGTCCTTTGCCACGGGTATGGGGATCCTCGAAATTTCGTACCAGGTTCCCGCGAACCTAGAGAAATCTACAGTCGGTACCGTGGGGATTTCAAGGGCCATGTCCTTTTTCGGGGCCCCGAAGAGCGGGGCTGCCGCCGTGGCCAGAACAAGGGCTGCCAGGGTGAGCAAGGTCGGCTTATATCTCATAATCCCTCCTTATTAATAACTATTCTTAAAAATAAGTCGTATATTCTGAATATAATATTCGTATATCCACAAGTAAACAGCAAATGTAAGGAGGATCTACAATGAAGGTTGCGAACAGGTTACTGGCTTTGGCCGCGGCCGCGGCGGCCTCTGTTGTCGGCGCGGCGGCCTATTCCCCCGAAGACCCCTTCACGGGGCTCGTCTACCTGGCGGGAACGAATCCTCCCCAGCTGATCTTTACCCACGAAAACTCGTATGAGCGCTCGGGAACCTCCGAAATCCTCACCCACGTGTATAAGACCCCTGAGGGCTCGGTGGCGACGGTGGAAAGGGTTACCCTTTCGGGGGGGCTCGTGGACACGTACGACGTGGATTTTTCCACCTCCGACTGCGGGTGCCGGCTGCGGCGGAACGGAGGGGAGGTGGAGTTCAGCTTTACCCGGGGAGAGCGAACGAAAAGGGGAATTCGCCCCTACGAAAGGAATCTGGTGGCGGGGCCGACCCTCAACCGGTTTGCCGCGGACAATTGGGACCGGTTCGTGAGGGGCGATTCCGCGGAGCTCTTTCTCGCCGCCATGCCCTTCCAGCAGCTCGTTAAGTTCAGGCTCAGCCCCGACGCCGCCAATCCCTACGCGAGGCCCGGCGTTCTCGTCTTGAAGATGGTAACTGCGAACCCCCTCTTTAGGCTTTTCGCTGAGCCGGTGTATCTCGTGCTGGAGGAAGATTCCCGGCGAATCGTCGAGATTCACGGTAAAAGCCTTTTGGAGCGGAAGGTGAACGGCAAGATAGAGAATCCGGTCGTGAATATTTACTATACCTACCCAGTGGGTGAGGCTGCGCTATGAATGCCGTAATTCAATGGGTCGTGGACAATAAATGGTACGTACTGTTCTTTCTTTGGGGCTTGCCCCTGGGATATTACCGGAGCAAGTTCCGCAAGAAGGTCTACGGGACCGACAGCTGGACCATCAATATAAAGCCCCTCTTCCTTCGGGAGCTCAAGGCCCTGTTCGGCGACCTTTACCCGGGAGACCAGGCGTACCGGAAACTCAGGAACTTCTACCGTCTCTATTTGGCGGTATACGTTGCCCTTTTCGCCGCCTGGCTTTCTCCCCTTAGGTAGGCTCAGTCGAGGGTCCGCGCGGCCGCGGGAGAGCGGGCGTCAAGACGGTCGAGTTCGTCCTGGGTGAAGGGCTTGAGACCCGCGCATCCGGAGAGGATAAGGGCGTTCGCGATCCCCAATGCCGCCATGGCGGCGGTCATTCGTTTTTTCATGGTACTTCTGTCTCCTTACAGGGCTTGTAAAAGCTCAGTTATTTCAATATTGTACATATGTGCAATATTGATGAGCAAAATATGCCCACGTTAGGCTTTTGGGGCAATGGGCAAATTAACGCGTAATTATTCAAAATTGTACAAGTGTGCGTTATTATATCCGAAAATGAACGAAGGGGGCGCGAAATGGGCGAGAAGGCGGAATACAGGAACGCGATTCGTTCGCGAACCCTCATACGCGGCGCCTTTGCGGAGCTGATAAACGAGAAGGACGCCGGCAAGATCACGGTGACGGACATCGTCAGGCGCGCCGACATAAACCGCGGGACCTTTTACGCCCACTACGGCGACCCCATGGACGTGGCGAGGCAGATAGAGGACGAGATCGTCGAGAAGCTCGGGGATCGGATCGAGAATTGCCTGGCAAAGGACCTTATCGAGAACCCCATGCCCATTCTCCTCGAGGTAGGCCAGATACTGGAGGGGGACTTCGCCTTTTACAGGCTGCTCATTTCCGCCCCGACCTCCGGCGGCTTCCTGAAAAAAATACGGAACCTCTTCGTGGACAGGATGATGAACGATCAGCGCACCTTCGCGCGGTACAGGAACCGTAAGAAGTTTTTCGCGAACCTTACCTTTTTCGCCGGGGGCATGGAGGCGATCCTGGAAAACTGGTTCTACGGGAAGATCGAGGGCTCCTTCAACGAGGTGGCCGCCATGATCTGCGACCTCAATCCTTACAGGAAAAAAACGGGGGACTCGAGATGAACCGGGACGATTTTTTCGGCTTCCTTCGCGGCTTGGGCGCGATCGACGCGGGAGCTGCCCGGGCGGACGACGGCCCCCCGGGCTTGCCCTTTGCGGTGTCCCTTGCGGCGCGGCTTTCCGACGCGGTGATAGAGGAAATCGATCGCGAGCCGACCTATACCTACTTTCACCATTACCGCGCGGTCAATGCCTTTCTCGACGGCCTCACCCTCCGGGCCGGGTTTTGGCTCCAGGGTCAGGGGGCACGGTATGTGGCCGTCGCCGCCTCCCAAAGCGCGCCCGGTTCCCCCTATGAAGGGCGCTATTCCCACAAGAAGGCGGCGGTCCTCGCGGGGCTGGGCGCCCTCGGCAGGAGCAACCTTTTCCTGCATCGGGACTGGGGCCCACGGGTACGGCTCGCGACCCTCTTCACGGACTGGCCGGGGTTTACCGGCCTTCCGGGGCAGAAGGAACCGGAAGGCCCTCCGCTGCAGCCTGAGGCCGCGGGATACCTTGAGCCAGGTCCGACGCCGGGGCTTCTCTCCCCGCGTTGCGCCTCCTGCACCGCCTGCGCGGATGCCTGCCCGGCGGGGGCGATCGGTCGCGGCGGCGCGGGGCCCGTTTTTTATCCGGAAAAATGCAGCGCGTGGATGAAGAAGGCCTACCATCACATCGGGCGGGGCGCGGTCTGCGGTATCTGCGTGCGGGTATGCCCGGGGGGAAGAGGAAGAACGGCATTGAATTTTTTTCCGTGAGGGCTATCCTTTGCGAGTAAGGAGTCTTCACATGAAATATTCATTCCGACTCCCCGCGTCTATGGTCATGAATCTGCTACGCTCTCGGGCCTTTCCGAACAGGATGTGATCCTCGCAAAGGATACCCTGCATATCGGGTACGGACATACCTCTCACGGCAGCCAAATAACGGACGGCATGTATTCCCTGGATGCGTTCAAGGGCGGATCCGGGCTCTATGGCGTGAGCGATGACGGCGCGGCGGGGACTCTCCATCTTCACGAGGGCGATGGATACGGTTCTGGCGACCTCGACCATGATGCGGGGTATTTCCCGGCTTGGGTAAACGAAACCAGGGAATTCCTGGGGTCGGCGGACGAAAACGGCCGGGGCTCCGCCCATCCGGATTTCAACGTGATCATGTGGTCATGGTGCGGCCAGCTTTCCGGCTATACCCCTGAGCAGGTTGACGCGGCGTACCTGTCTCCCATGGCGGAACTGGAGGGCGACTACCCCGGGGTAACCTTCGTGTACATGACCGGCCATGCGGACGGCACGGGGCTCACGGGAACTCTCCACTTGAACAATGAGCGTATCAGGGACTTTTGCCGGGATCACGGTAAATGGCTCTATGACTTTAACGACATTGAGAACTGGGATCCTGACGGGGAATATTATGGAGATAAAAACGTCGATGATGCCTGTAACTACTCCAGCGGTGAAATTTCGGGCAACTGGGCCAGGGAATGGCAGGATGCCCACCCCGGCGAGTGGTACAGCTGTAGTTCGGCCCATTCGGAACCCCTGAACGCGAACCTTAAGGCCTATGCCGCGTGGCGGCTTTTTTGCGCCATAGCGAAGGCCCGCTCGCAGTGAGCCCCCTCCAGTCGGGGATACCGCAAGGCAAAAGGGCGTCTTATCCTTGACAGGGCCGGGCGGATGAATGAAAGTTGGTTGTATGATCGAACTTTCCGATTTCCACAAGCATTCCCTTTTTGGGGGATTCTTGCCCTCGGACATCGAGAGGGTAAGTCCCCTGTTCGAGAGGAAAGACTACGCCCCCGGGGACTGCATTATCCGGGAGGGCGAGGCCAATGATTCCATGTTCTTTCTCCTGGAAGGGGAGGTGAGGGTCGCCCGCGGGGGCTGAACCCTGATCGACTTCAAGGGCGGCGACAGCTTCGGCGAGATCGAGATGCTCGACACGAAACCCGCCGCGGCTACCATCACCGCCCTCACGCCCTGCTCGGCGGCGTGCCTCAGTCACGGCGGGATACATGAGCTCTTCAAGATAGACCCGAAACTGTTCTCCCTTTTCATGATGAATCTGGCCCGGGACCTGGCCCGCAGGCTCCGGCGCATGGACGAGCTTCTGTGAATCGGTCGGCGCTCCCCGGAAAGGGTCAGTAGGCGGCGGCGGACTTGGAAAGAATCTTGGGCGGTATTTCGATGCCGAGTTGCGACGCCTTTGACTTGTTGACGATAATGAAGGGGTCCGAGACTCGGGCCACGGGAAGGGTTCCCGGGTCGGTGCCTTCCTTCAGCACGCGGATAACCATGGGCAAGAGCAGGGTGTCGATCATTACGCGGTAATCGCTTGCCAGGGAACCGACCGCCCCGAGGGGAACGGCCTTGCTGTTGAAGGAGAACAGGGGAACCTTGGCAGGATCGGTTATCGGAAGGAGCAGAGCGGCGTTATTGTACACTATGCCGCTTGACGTGAGCACGATCATTTCGGCCCCGTGAGCAATCAGGTCTCGCGCCGCGGCGGGCAGTTCTTCTTCCCTGGTTACCAGGGCAAAATACGGTTCAATGCCGGCATTCGCGCATTCGTCCCGGGTTTCGCGCAATTCCACGTACCGGGGACGACGGTCAGGAAGAAAGCGATTTGGTCCCTGATAGGCACGTAATAGGTGACTCCGGACCTCATGTTGCCGGGTTCGGAGAGGTCCCGGATGCCGAGAAAGAGAGGATTGTTCACGTTCGTGAAGAGGCAAGGAGTCCTCTTCACGAAATGGTTCGCTATTCTAAGGGCGTCGGAGGTTATGAGAATGAGCAGGGCATAACCCCTTTCGTCGATCTCCTTGAGCGTTGTAATGGCCGTCGCCTCCTCGCCCCCCGCGCTGTATTGGTCAATGTGAAGGCCTGGATCGACCTCCGACAACCTTTGCTGAATGTACGCGGCGTCGGAAAGGCTTTCCGGGCTTCGGGCATCAAAGTCGAATATGGCGACCCGGGGCTGCCCCCAGAAGGGATAGCGCATGGACGAACTTCCGCGAATCGGCTACCCTCTTTCCCATGAAACCGACGACCCTCAACGGATGTCCCTGCGACGGCGAGCCCGTGATCAACCTGACGGGTTCCACCCATTTCGTGAGCGGCGCCACGAACGTTGGCCTTTACGTTTCCGCGGAACGGGCGCTCCTGGTGGACAGCGGCAACGACAAGGAGGCCGCCCGAAAGCTTAACCGCCTCCTGTCGGACCGGGGCTGGAGCGTGGACGGAATCGTGAATACCCACTCGAACGCCGACCATGCGGGGGGGAACGCCTACTTTCAGGGAAAGGGCGGGTGCAGGCTGTACGCCACTGCGGAGGAGGCCGCCTTCATTGAGGCCCCCGTAATCGAGGCGGCTTTCCTGTGGGGCGGCTTCGCGCCGCCGGAGCTACGGAACAAGTTTTTCGAGGCCCGTCCCTCCAGGGTAACGGACCGTATCGTTTTTCCCGAGGGCCCCGCCAAGGGCGGCGGTTTTCGCTTCGTTCCCTTCCATGAAGGATGCGAGGCCTTTCCCCTGGAAGGCCACTTTTTTTCCATGATCGGGGTCAGAACCCCCGACGGGGTGGCCTTCCTCGCGGACAGCCTTTTTGGGGAAGAGGTTCTCGAAAAGCACAAGATTCCCTTCATATATAACCCCAAGGCCTTTATGGAGACCCTGCGCCGACTGCCCTCCCTGGAGGCGGATATCTTCGTGCCGAGCCACGGCCCTGTCCTCCGAGGATCCGCGGCCCTTGCCTCCCTGGCCTCGAAGAATCTTGAGCGGGCCGAGGCGGTGGCGGAGAGGATTGTCTCCTCGGTAGGGCAGGGGGCGTCGGGCTTCGACGACATCCTCTCCTCCGTGGCCGCCTCCTTCGGCATCAGGCTCGACGCGGCTCAGTATGCCCTGGTGGGCAGTACGATCCGGTCGTTTTTAACCTATCTCCAGGGCGAGGGCCGCCTTGAGCCTTGTTGGGAGGGGAACCGACTTGGCTGGAAGAGAATCTGAGATATCCGGGATATTAGGTTTGTATTTCTGACATTTTCGCCGTTTTTGTCTTCAAAACTCCTGGCTATCCTCCCGTTTTCGGAAAAACTCTTTTTTTTTGCGCCTTTTTAACTCTCCACTTGCGGGTTTTACGTTTTCGCCGTACTCTGTTTCGGAGATACCAAAAGGAGGCACCCATGAAACGAAAAGTTTCTTATGCCGTATCTATCGTTACCCTCGCCCTCGTGTCGGCGAGCCTGCTCGCCGGCTGCGCCGGAAAGCAGTCCGAAAAGGTTTTGAACCGCCCGGTGGTTTCCAAGCTCCAGCCGTTCAATATCGCCGATCTCTCGGACCTCTACACGTCTACCGTAGCCGGCGACGTGATGGAAGGCCTGTTCGAGTACAAGTACCTGGCGGACGCCTACGAGCTCGAACCCCTCATCGCCACCTCCATGCCTACCGTTTCCGCGGACGGGCTTACCTATACCTTTACCCTGCGCAAAGACGCGTACTACTACGACCCCACGGGGGAGGTCTTCAGCTCCAAGAAGGGCCGCGCCGTCATGGCGAAGGACTTCGTCCTCTCCCTCAAGCGCCTGGCGGACCCCGAGATCAACTCCTCCGGCTGGTGGCTCTTTGACGGCGCCATCAAGGGCCTCAACGAGTGGCACGACGCCGCCGCCGCTTCCGGCAAGGCCGACTACGCCGCCGAGGTGGAGGGAGCCAAGGCACTGGACGACTTCACCCTCCAGATCACCCTCACCAAGCCCTATCCCCAGATCCTCTACACCTTCTCCATGCCCTACACCTATCCCACCTGCCAGGAAGCGCTCGACGTCCGAGGCGAGGAATGGGTGAACTTCCCCATGGGTTCCGGCGCCTACTACATGGACGACGCGGAGACCATTCCGGACAACCAGTACGTGCTCCGGAAGAACCCCACCTGGCACGGACAGAAGTATCCCTCCGAGGCGGGTTCCATCGCCAAGGAACGGGGCCTCGCCGAAGCCGCCGGCAAGAAGCTCCCCTTCGTGGACAAGGTGGTTTACTACATCATCGAGGAAGACAATCCGCGCTGGCTCAAGTTCATGAACGGCGAGATCGACTACATCTCCCCCCCGAAGGACTTCTTCTCCCAGGCGGTAACCAACAACGAGATTACCCCGGAGCTCGCCGCCAAGGGCGTGACCCTCATGATCGACTCCTCCCTGGACATCACCTACGACTTCTACAACACCGACATGCCGGTGTTCCAGAACAAGAAGGTGCGCCAGGCCATGAGCATGGCCTACGACGTTGACAAGGCCATCGAGATCTTCTACAACGGCCGCGCCATCGCGGCCCAGACCGTCCTGCCCCCCGGGCTCGGCGGCTACGACCCGAACTACAAGAACCCCTACGGCCAGTACGACCTCGCCAAGGCGAAGGCCCTCCTCGCCGAGGCGGGCTACCCCGACGGAAAGGGCCTGCCCACCTTCAAGTACCAGCTCTACAGCGCCGCGGCAACGGTTCGCCAGATGGCGGAGTATTACGCCAACGCCATGAAGGACATCGGCATCAAGGTGGAACTCATTCCCGGCGACTGGGCCACCTTCCTCGACCGGGTGGACAACCACGAATGCGAGCTCGGCGGCATGGCCTGGGGCGCGGACTATCCCGACGGCCAGAACTTCCTCCAGCTCCAGTACGGCCCGAACATGGCCCCGGGGCCCAACTCCTCGAACTACGACAACCCCGAGTTCAACGCCCTTTACGACAAGGCCGTGATCATGCAGCAGGGACCGGAGCGGGACGCGGCCTACGCGAAGCTCGCCCAAATGGCCGCGGAAGACTGCGGTCTCCGGCTCGGCGTGCACCGCCTCATCTACTCCCTGAAGAACCCCTGGCTCCGGAACTGGCAGTACCGCGACATCGGAGCGGGCTACTCCAAGTATTACGACATCGACCTCGAGGCGAAAGCCAAGGCCCTGTCGGGTAAGTAAGCGTGACGGCAGCCCCTCCCGGGGCTGCCTTCCAATCAGGAGCATTCCCCACCATGATCAGTTACATTATCCGGCGCCTTCTGCACGTCGTTCCGATCCTGCTCGGCGTCGCGTTGGTCTTTTTTTTGCTGTTCAACGTGATCGGCGGCCAGGAGCGGTTCCTCTACAACCTGCTCCCCCAAAAGTCCCGCACCACTGAACAGATCGAGTTTTACCGCCATAAATACGGCCTCGACCGTCCCCTCCCGGTTCAGTACCTCGACTTCGTCAAGCAGATGGTCACCTTCGACTTCGGCCGCTCGGAGTCCCGCAAGACCAAGGTGACGACCCTCATCGCCCGGCAGGTTCCCAATTCGGCGATCCTCACCTTCCCCGCGTTCTTCTTCGAGATCTCCATAGCCCTGGCGCTCTCGGCCCTCTGCGCCTTCTACCGCGGCAGCCTCCTGGACAAGATACTGACGATAATCGCGGTCCTCGGCATGTCCATACCGACGGTGGTGCTCATAATCATCGGCCAGAACGTACTCGCCTACCAGTTTCACTGGTTCCCCATCTCGGGCTGGGAGAGGGGCTTCGGCGTCATAAAATACCTCGCGCTTCCCTGGGCCCTTTGGGTATTCGGCTCCGTGGGCAACGACGTCCGCTTTTTCCGCACCGCCCTCCTGGAGGAGGTGCACAAGGACTACGTGCGCACCGCCAAGGCCAAGGGCCTCAGGGACTCCCAGATCATGTTCCGCCACGTGTTCAAGAACGCCATGATCCCCATCCTCACCTACGTGGTCATCGAGATCCCCTTCCTCCTGACGGGGGCGATCCTCCTGGAGCGCTTCTTCAGCATTCCGGGGATCGGCGACCTCATGGTCAATTCCATCTTCACCTACGACCTGCCGGTCCTCAAGGCGGTCGTCATGGTGTTTACCCTCTTCTTCGTGGTGTTTACCCTCATCACGGACCTTCTGTACGCGCTGGTGGACCCCCGCGTGCGCCTGAGCTGAGGGAGGTTCGGCCATGGCAAGAAAAGACCCGGCGGCGGGACCCTCCAGGGTTTCCCGTATCGCCGTAAAGAACTACGCGGGCAAGAGTCCCTGGCAGCTCGCCTTCCTCAGGCTCGCGCGCAACCGGATCGCCCTGGTTTCCCTGGCGATCGTGGCTCTCTACATCGTCACCGCCGTCGTGACCCGCTTTAACGTGTTCGGCATTCACGACGCGGCGGCCACCCACGACTACGAGAACCGTTTCGTGGGCTTTTTCAGCCAGGGAAGGTCCATGTTCCACCTCTTCGGGACCGACAACTTCGGCCGGGACGTTTTCTCCCGGGCCATCCTCGGCTCCCAGGTGTCCCTCTTTCTGGGTTTCAGCTCGGGGCTCATCATGATCCCAATCGCGATCCTCGTGGGCGCCCTGGCGGGCTACTACGGCGGAATTTTAGACGACGCGGCCATGTACGTCATGAGCGTCATCATCGCCATCCCGGGAATGCTCATCATCCTCAGCCTGGTGCAGATCGTGGGCCGGAGCTTCTGGACTATAGCCCTGGCCTTCGCGATAACGGGCTGGGTAGGCCTCGCACGGGTGATCCGGGGCACCTTCATCCAGTCCCGGGAGTTCGAGTACGTCCTGGCGGCGCACACCCTGGGGGCCTCGGACTTCCGCATCATCTTCAAGCACATCCTGCCGAACTCCATGCACTTCGTGATCATCCGCTTCGTGCTCAATTTCGTGGAGGTCATCAAGAGCGAGGTGTTCCTGGCCTATATCGGCTTGTCGATCGTCGGGGCTTCCACCTGGGGCAACATGATCGACGAGTCGAAGCAGGAGATCGTG
>QKDA01000199.1 GCA_003246765.1 Spirochaetales bacterium
ATGAATCTCTTCCTCAAGGAAAAGATCAATCCCCTTATCGGTTCTGCTGGCGTATCCGCAGTACCCATGGCCGCCCGCGTTTCGAACAAAGTCGGTCTTGAATACGATCCCTCCAACTTCCTCCTCATGCACGCCATGGGGCCGAACGTCGCGGGTGTTATCGGGACTGCCATCGCCGCTGGCGTGTTCATCGCCACCTATGGAGACACAGCCAAGGCCCTGATCCAATCCGTGGTACACTGACCTTAAGAAATTAGTGAATAGGCCGTCCTTGATTAAGGACGGCCTTTTTTTTATACTCCTGAAGAAACATGCACTTCCCAAAAGTTGAAAAACTAGGCCTCATCTTTATGATAACCTCCCAGGGGAGGCGGTCGGCGCTGGGCTTCTTGCCTTTACTCGTTATGGTCGCTTTATCTTCCTGCTCATTTACCAAGAACCATCTTCCCCAAAATGAGAGCCTTTCCCTGGAGCAATGGAGGTTTCGGGAAGCCGAATCGGTTATGTCAGGCCTTTCTATTGACGAGAAGGCGTCCCAGGTGCTCATGACCGTTATCGACGGACGTGAGAATCCACCTGCTTACCTTGAACGGCTTTATGCCTCCTGTACGCCCGGGGCAATACTGTTATTCCGGTATAATATTGCGTCCACTCCCGGGAAGACATTTCGTTTTCTTTCCGATACCCAAAAGGAAATTTCCCGTCTGGGGCTGCCCGTGCTCTTTGCGATTGATCACGAAGGGGGCGACGTATACCGCACCGGAGCCGTCACGACACGACTCCCTTCTCAAAAAGAGATAGCACGAAGATTCACGCCGGCGGATGCCGGTGAGGTGTATCTCCGATCCTCCCGAGAGCTTAGAAGTCTTGGTATCCTGCTGAATCTCGCGCCGGTTACGGAAGTCGCTTCGCCGGGACATACCGATTTCCTGGGTTCCCGTACCTTTTCCGATAATACCGACCACGTTCAAGCTTTCTCGATTGCCGCGGTTTCGGGTATTCAGGACGCCGGGTTGCTTGCGACCTTGAAACATTTTCCCTCGACGGGATCTTCGGATCCTCATGAGGGGTTGTCGGTACTGTCCATGGAACAGCAACGGTTCATGACCGATTATGTTAAGCCCTTTCAAAACCTTCTTGTGTCATCCCCGGGGGCGGTCTTAGCTTCCCATACGATAGTTCCGTGCATTGAGCCAGGTGTGCCTTTCTCTCTTTCAGAAAAGGGAGTTACGGGCGTTCTTAGAAAAAATCTGGGTTATACGGGCCTTATCATCACCGATGACGTCGTGATGAAGGCTCTGGGAGATCTTGGCTATACGCCCTCTGAAGCCGCGGTAGCGGCCCTCAATGCAGGCTGCGACATGGTAATGACCTCCGACCCAAGCATTCAGGCGGTGAGGAACGCGATTACCCGGAAATACAAACAGGATCCTCAATTCCGTAAGAAAATCGACGACGCGGTGACCCGAATTTTAAAAGCCAAGATTGACGTTGGCTTGCCCGTGACCAGGTTAGGGAAACTAGCGCTGTCCCAAGGCATGATGATCGACTTGTTTTCCAATGAAGTGTATGATGCCCTGATGAGGGATACCGAGCGATCGCTCAAGGCTTTTTCGCAAGGGAGTTTTTGATATGGATGATATTTTGGTATATGGCCAGGGGTATGCGATTGTGAGGAAACGTATCGGTGAGGTATGCGAATCGGGTGTGATAAAAAACGGTTCTGTTTCGTTGATCGAACGACTTAGATCGGACCTTGAGCTTCGTTCCGGCGGCCCGCTAACCTTTATCGAAGCTGTGCATCGTTTGGATCAACCCGTTTCGGGATGCGTTATTATCGCCACGACGAAGGACGTCTTCACGGAATTATCCCGTCAATTCAACGCCGGTAAAATCCGCAAACGCTATTTTGCGGTCGTGGAAAAGCCGGCACTTCCCTTAACCGCCGAGTCCGGGCATCTCCAAGACTGGATAACATTCGATTCACGCACAAGAAAGGCGAAAATTGTGCAGGAAGCGGATGCCAAACGGTTTCAGGCAAAGAAAGCCATCTTGGACTGGGAGCTCATAGGGGAGGGCGACAGGTATCTTTTCCTTTCGGTAGAACCAAAAACGGGAAGAACCCACCAAATTCGCGCACAGTTGGCGGCTCAAGGGCTGATAATTAAAGGCGACTTGAAATACGGCGCCAAAAGAAGCGAACCCGCTGGGGGGATTCGCCTTCATGCCCATTCGGTGCAGTTTAAGGATCCCGGCAGCGGCGATGTCGTATCGGTATCCTGCGAACCTCCGGTAGTGGATCCCCTTTGGGCAGCCTTTTTGCAGAAGTTTCATGGGTAATCGTTCCAAGCCCTGCGGGACTGAGCTTTTTGAGGAGTTTTATCGGGGAGTATTCGAGGAACGTTGGGATTCTCTTAAACAAGCCCTTCTAGAACCGGTTAGGCAAGAATGCATTACGGGACCGACCGGGGAGAATTACTATCTCGATGCCGGAAGCATGGAGGCGGCATCGGCCTTGCCCTTACCCGAGGCTGAGTCAATCTTGGACATGTGCGCCGCGCCAGGCGGAAAATCACTGGTTTTGGCTCGGCGGATGGGTGCCGATACGACTCTGGTGGCGAATGAACTATCCTCGGAGAGGAAAAACCGGCTGATCAGGGTCCTTGATGAGTTTCTCGAACCTACCCTTCGTCAGCGGGTCAAAGTAACCGGTTTTGACGCTGCCCGGTGGTCCCGCTTTGAGAAAGGAACATTCGGCGCGATCTTACTCGATGCCCCCTGTTCATCCGAGCGTCATGTATTGACCTCGCCTAAACATCTCAAGGAGTGGTCCCCCGCACGTATAAGAAACCTGGCGTTCCGGCAATGGGCCTTACTCTCCGGTGCTTGGCTTGTCTTGCGTCCTGGGGGGTACCTGGTTTACTCTACCTGCGCCTTGTCGCCTTCAGAAAACGATAATATAGTGGAAAAGCTCCTCAAAAAATACGAAGACGCAGAGCTTCTAATGCCTGAATCGCCTTCGGGGGCGGAAGTAACCGGATACGGTCACCACATACTCCCCGATCGAAGCGGGGGCGCAGGTCCTATTTTTTATTCCCTTGTGAGGAAAAAGGCGCCTTGAGAGAAAAGCTCGGCTTAATTTCGTGGGCCCGGGGATCGTCGGGACTGTATGGGTGACGATACAGTCGCTCATACAGGTTCATGACGTCCTCCGGCGATAGGTTGATGAAGGTTAATCCGTACATAAAGGAATTTTTATCCTCATACCGTCTTAAGACCTTGGCATTACACGTAAACGAGGCATCCGGCGAGCTGACAGTTACGTTGAAGATAGAGCCTTCCTTTACAGGGGTTCGTATCTCGTTTTTTGGCATGGACAGGAGCATCCCTCCCGGACTCATGTCGACAACCCGGGGGCTATGTATTACCGCGTCGTTACGTTGGGTTTCATGCTGAAAGTAACCGGTTTGCTTGAGTTGGAACGCGAGCAGTCTTGAAAAATCCCATACGAAATCTATCATGGAAATATCGAAGGGTACTTCCTGATTATTCGCCAGGTATACGTATCCCACTACATATTGATAATAGAGAATGGGACACCAAATCTCGGAGGATATTCCCGCTTGATTTTTCTCAACCAGTAATTTTTCAAAACGGGACCCGGACACAAAGTAATCTGGCGCCTCGAAAGACTCTTCTATGTATTCTGTGATGATCCTGCCCTCAGGATAGGGATCATTTTTGGGAAGTCCAGAGAGGGTTGACGGGATATAAAGAACCTTGCCGGTTTTACTGAGTAGTTGCTCTTCAAAACTGGTCGGTTTTTGGGTGCGAAACATCACTATCGTATTGAGAGTCGCCTTATCCTTTACTTTCTCCTTAAAGTCCGCGATAAACTCCGGAAGTTTGATACCACGGGAAGGAGAAAACATTCGTTCATCCTCAAAACTCACGTATTCCGGGCAAATCGGATAATCAAGCTTAATATCCTCGTTAGCGAGGGCAAAGCCGACAGAAATCGATTTTGGGGACTTGATTCTTACGTACTTTCTTTGAAGGCTTTTTAGTAACCGTTCCGGACAGTCGAGGGATAGCTGAGCCTGTTTTAGCTCCCTAACGGTTGTATCAAAGGCATAGGTGCGCCCATTACAATCAAAATAACCTGTCAGCCGCTCAAAAAGCGTGAAGGGCAGCCCGTCAAAGGTCTCAATCAACCTAACTGAAATACGGTTACGATCCATCGTGGTGATAAGCCCGGTGCCGGTCGTCGATACCCCGTGAAATCTGACCGGTTTTTCAGCTTGTAAGATGGATCGAATTAAAAACTCCCTCTCGATGGGAGACACTTCCTGGATCATAGCAGACATACTATACCATGAAAACATTGGTGGACGCAAAAAAAAAAATGCAGTAAACTATATCTTGATTTCAGTTTCAGGAGTCTTTGTATGGCACGTGGAAAAATGACAAAAGAAAAGATTCTGGCTGGAATTATCGAAACCGAGTCGTATTTAAATAAAATACAGGACGTTGACGTTCTGATGGAACAGATACTCACTGAGGCGCGAAAAGTGGTCAACGCCGACGCCGGGTCAATTTACGTGAGGGACGGTGATAGGCTGGCCATTCACTATGCCCAGAATAATACCCTGCAAAAACAATTGCCCCCGGGGCAAAAGATAGTCTATTCATACTTTTCCTTTCCGATCAACGAGAAAACCATTGCTGGTTACAGCGCATTGACCAATAGCCTGGTTAACGAGTCGGACGTTTACGAGATTTCGCCGGATAAACCCTATAAATTCGGAAGGCAAAGCGACGCCGTGTCCGGTTACCGCACCGTTTCCAACCTCACGATTCCGCTGCGTACATCCGGTGGAACGATCCTCGGGGTACTTCAAGTCCTTAACGCACTGGACGAAGAGGGAAATGTAGTCCCCTTTGACAAGGACGACGAGCTATATATAAGCCACTTCGCTGCCAATGCGACGGTTGCCTTGGAGCATGCCCATTTGACCCGTTCCATGGTATACCGGATGATTCGTATGTCCGAGCTGCGCGATCCGAAAGAAACAGGCCCTCACGTAAATCGCGTTTCGAGTTATGCGGTGGATATATACGACCGCTGGGCATTCAACCATAACGTAGATCCCGATGAGTCCCGGAAATTCCGAGACACCTTAAAGATCGCGTCCATGCTCCACGACGTGGGAAAGGTAGCCATTTCCGACCTTATCCTGAAAAAACCTTCGAGATTCACCGAGGCGGAATACCTCATCATGCAGGGCCATACTTGGCTAGGGGCAAAGCTTTTTAACGAGATAGAATCCAGCTTGGACCAGGTAGCCCGAGACGTGGCCATGACGCACCATGAGAACTGGGACGGTTCCGGATACCCCGGAAAGGTGTCGATTGAGAAGGGCGATCCGATTGAAATCGACCCGGATACAGGGAAGGCCAGAGGCCTAAAGGGTGAAGAAATTCCCATAGCCGGCAGAATCGTTGCCTTGGCAGACGTTTATGACGCTTTATCCTGTAAGCGCGTGTACAAGGAACCATGGGCTGAAGACAAGGTACTCGAGGAAATACGGGCCCTCAGGGGTACGAAATTCGATCCTGAAGTAGTAGACGCCTTCTTCGAGATCATGCCTTCAATACAGGCGATACGGGACCGGTTTCCCGATACGGAATAAAGAACATCATTTATTCCTGCTTTTTAAGCAATCGAGTTATCTCTCGATCCAGGGCGTTTGCGAAGTCCTGAAGTTCTTTCTTCCCGAATGTACCGGTTCGTTCCGGATAGATACCGTTGTTGTAGAGCTCCAGCATAAGGTTTCGTGTTGCAAGCCGCTCCCCGATATTACGTTCAGTATAGACGTTGCCTCGGTCATTAATCACGGCAATCCCCTTGTCCACAAGCCTTTTGGCAAGGGGGATATCCCTGGTTATCACAAGATCGACGGACGCGGAATGCTCTACTATGTAATCGTCTGCCGCATCAGGGGTCGCATCCGCTACAGTCATGCTGAAGGGATGGTCCGAGAGTCCCGGGATGCTTCTATTCGCGACAAAATGTACAGGAAGAGTCCTTCTTTTACCCGTCTTTAGGACTAAGTCCCGAACAGGTCGAGGACATGAATCCGCGTCAACCCAGAGCTTCATACAAGGTGGATGCCTCCGGGCTTCGTCGCAACCCACAAGGTTCCTTGGCCGCTTACGGAAAGAGTTTTGCGGGATTCGGCAATGAAGCAGGAATTACCCTTTTCAAGGACAATTTCCTCATCGGGAATCCTTTTTACGGTAATTTTACCCTCTTGGCAGATCATGATGGCCGGTTCAGAGCATTCATAGGTAAGGGTAGGACCGGAAAAGACGTTAAAAGCGAGAAAAAAATCCTCTGCCGGAGTTGGGTAGCTACTTAATCCGGGATCAGCCTGCGCATGAAGTATCGGCGGCTCGTAGGGAGACGGATCGACTATGGCCAGGAGTTCCTCAATATCGATGTGTTTAGGCGTCAGTCCGCCCCTCAAAACGTTGTCAGAACTAGACATGAGCTCAAAACCTGTGCCCTGAAGGTAGGCATGGATAATTCCCGCTGGTAAATAGAGGGCTTCAAGGGGGTCGAGATTTATAAGGTTGAGGTAAAAGGGGGCAAGAATTCCGATGTCGGTAGGATAATGGTCAAGCAACCTGCTAGCCGTATTCAGGGCTTCAGTAAAAACCTGATTGTTTTCGGTTTTAGTATGCTGAACGGCCTCCCGAATGGATGCCGCAATCGATTGAACGGTGTCTGTGTCAGCGTTCAGTAGAAACGAAAGAAATTTCCCGTAGTTTCCGCTGACCTCCAGCCGCGAAAGAGAATCGGTTAAGGCCGTCGTATGCAGCTCGCGGAGAAGCGCTACGGTTTCTGCTACCGGACGGAATCCGCACATGGCCTGAAAGGGTGTCAGCGCTACGATGATTTCTGGTTTATGATTGGCATCCTTATAATTTCGCGTCGGAGAAGAAAGATCGAGGCCTGCGTTGTTCTCCCTCTTGAAACCTTCCTGGGCTTGAGCGAGGGTAGGGTGAACCTGAAGCGATAGCGGCGTGGCGGCAGACAAAATCTTAAAAAGAAAGGGCAGATTGACTACCGAACTAAGGGACTCTTCCTTTCCGGCGGCGTCGGACATTATCAGGCTCGGTGCAGCCGGATGGGTGCCCATCCAAAGTTCCGCCATGGGTTTCCCGGTATCATTGGTTATTCCAGTAACCCGGGGTATGCCTTCAGCGGATCCCCAAGCATAGTGTTGTACGGGGTTCTTGAGGTGAAAGATAGTTTTCATTGAATAACCTGATCGATCCTCGAAATCATTGAGAGCGTGAGTTTCTCCGCTTCGGAAAGGTCCAAAGATCCGTTATCAGACCTTTTCATGCGTTCTTTATACAGTTCGTCGGTTAACAGTATTCCTGAAATGAGCGCAATTTTTAGCGGGTCTTCTAGTCCAGAGGTAGCCTCAACCTTGGTAATGGTTTTTTTTAAATGGTTATACAGAACATTGAGATATTCGTTTTTTTCATCCGCCTGGATGGCGAAAGATGTGCCGAGCAGATCTATCTGCAGATTGCCTTTGGCCATGCAGCAACCGCCGTCAGAAAATGTCCATCTGACCGTCCGAAGCGGACGAAGGGGTTTCATCCTGTTCCATGACTTCCATGATTGGGTCCGCGACGTTCTCTACTTCGACAGAATTAACCACAGTCGCATCTATCGACTCGGTTTCGGCGAAAACGGAATCCTCAAACGCGCTCAGACGATCGAGCGCGTTGAGAATACCCTCCTCGATCCGGCCCTGATCATCCTTGAACGCCCGAACGAGACCTTCAAGCTCGCCAATGCGACCCTGAAAAGAGTCGATTTGGCCGCGAAGCCTCTCGTTCTCGGATTCCAGCTGCTGTATTTTTCCGACAGCCTTTTCCACGCGGTTTTCAAGAAGACGGACCTGATCAAGACTCAGCATGTCACGCTCCAATAGCCTTTTTTGAGGTCTCAACGATAGCCTTGAACGCCGTCGGATCCTCAATAGCCATATTGGAAAGGGCCTTGCGGTTAATCTCAACCCCGGCCTTAGTCAACCCCTCGATGAAACGGGAGTAGGTAATACCTTCCGCGCGAACAGCCGCATTGATACGAGAGATCCAAAGGGTTCGCATATCCCCCTTGCGGTCGCGGCGGGAAACGTAGCCGTGAACGAGGGCTTTAACGACAGCATCTTTTGCGGCCTTATAATTGGTACCACGGCGGCCGCGGAAACCCTTTGCAAGCTTAAGAATCTTTTTACGGTGATCCTTTCGTTTGCTTCCATCAATTGCTCTGGGCATTCTATGTCTCCTTGAAACTGCTTAATAAAAAAATCAGCCGTACGGCAGAAGCTGTTTGCGAATCTTGGCTGCATCGGCCTCGGAGAGAACTCCGCCGTGGCGAAGATTTCTCTTGCGCTTTGCGGACTTCTTGGTGAGAATATGGCGAAGATTCATCTTCTTGTACTTTACCTTACCGGTTGCGGTGAACGAAAACCGCTTGGACGCGCACCGCTTGCTCTTCATCTTTGGCATAGGACCCTTACCTCATCATTTTTTTGCTTTGGGGGCGAGCGTCATGGACATGAAGCGGCCCTCCATAGCGGGCTGCTTTTCCACGACAAAGTCGTCTCCAAGCTTGCTTAGGACATTATTAAGAACCACGAGACCAAGCTCCGTATGGGCAAGCTCGCGTCCACGAAACCTGATGGTTACCTTCACCTTGTCGCCGCCCTCAAGGAAGTCCTTGACGTGCTTAGACTTAAAATCGAGATCGTGATCATCGATTTTAGGCTGCATGCGAATTTCCTTAAGTACCTGCAACTTTTGTTTCTTCTTGGAGTCACGGAGCTTCTTCTCCATCTCGAAACGGTATTTGCCGTAATCAAGGATCTTGCATGCAGGGGGATTGGCTTGCGGTGCAACTTCGACCAGATCAAGACTCAAATCCCGAGCCATTTTCAGCGCTTCAAGGGTAGGGACTATACCCTTCTGTTCGCCGTTCTCATCGATGAGTCTGACCTCGCGTACGCGGATTTGTTCGTTTATCCGCAATCCTTTATTGTCCGCCAACGATCCCCCTTATATACAGATAACCGATCTGTACGTTCTTAAGTAAAGTTACAACAGAAATAATAGCAAAAAGGTCCTTATGGTGTCAAGGTGAGACCAGCTTGTGCAACTAGGGGCTCTCGTGGTATTTTTCGACTATGATTGCGGTTTATTTCTTGCTAATGCCCCTCTTGTATGTGTATTTTTTCGCTTCCTTTGAGAAAAACTCCGTTTTCCGCGAAGGACTCGCCTACATAGTAGGTGTTCTTGGCGCCTTTGTTGCTGCTCTGCTATCCTGGATACTTTCCCGGGCCATTCCATCGGACGCCTTGCCTCTTTTTGGCTGGTTTGCGAGGGATTTTACCCTTGAGGGACTCATACCGTACGTAATACTGCCCCTGTTGTTATTGAGTCTCTTTTCCGCGCCTATGAGGGATAAAATTTCCTTGATACAGTCCCTTGTGTTCGGTATAGCCACCGTTTTTCTTCCATTAACTATGCTGTCAGGAAATCTGATAAACGATGTTTGGTCCGCGGTCATGATTCCCTTATCCTATCTTTCATTCCTTTTTGTGATGGATTTTGCCTTGCGGGGAATAAGGAGCAGGGATCCCTCTGTCGTCTCCGATTTCTTCCCTGAAATTCTGTATCCCCTTACCGTACTCCTGCTTCTGTCGTTGCTAAAATCTGTATGGTTTTTTTCGGGTCCTGCTTGGCTGTATTGGACAGGTTCTATCGTTCTGACGGGCGGCGGCTTTTCCTTAAGACTCTATAAGTATTTTCGGTAACCTTTTTAAGGCTAAAAAAAAGGGGAACCCCTGCGGGTTCCCCTTTTACGTTTATAAGCTTCGTTAAGCCTGTCCGGCGCTTCCGAGGACTTCTTTGTTCTTGTGCATGTAGAGCTTCTT
>QKDA01000022.1 GCA_003246765.1 Spirochaetales bacterium
CGGCGGCCAGGAATCTCGCGCGGGCCCAGTCCGCCCTGGCAGTCCCGATCCTCGCGGGAATTCTCCCCATCGTAAGCGAGCGAAACGCCCGCTTCCTGGCGGAGAAAGTCCCGGGAATTCGGGTTGACCCCGGCATAATCCTCCGCTACGAAGGCGCCGACCGAGACCGGGGAACCGAACTCGCCGTGGAGCTTTCCCTGGAGGCGGCGGAATCGGTTCGCCCCTCCGCTGCGGGTTACTATCTCATCACCCCCTTTCGCCGAGTGGATATCGTGGAGCGCATCCTTGCCGCGCTCAGCGCCTCCGATCGTGACCGCAGTCACTTTCACCGACCCGGGGAGGACTTTACATGGAGAAAATCAGGATCGCCTTTGCCACGGATGACGGGGAACCTGTCGACTGTCCGAAACTAAGTCACGTACCGCGGCCTCGGGAGACCGAGCTTGAACGCGCCTCCCCCATCCCGCTATACTGGGGCCCATGACGCACGCTGAACGGGCCGTGAGCCTATTTACGAGAGGATACAACTGCGCCCAATCCACCGCCGCCGCCTTCGCGGGGGAATTCGGCCTTTCGGAGGCTGAAATATTACGGAATATGTCCGGTTTCGGGGGTGGAATCGGGGGCTTGCGGGGAACCTGCGGGGCCGTCAGCGGCATGGCCTTCATCGCGGGCCTTGCGTTGGGAGAGTACGAACCCCATGACAACGAGTCAAAAACGCGCCTTTACGCCGCCGTACAGCAGGCCCACGACGAGTTTATCGCCGAGTTCGGTACCGACTCATGCCGGGAACTCCTTGACCGCGCCGGATGCGGCTACTCTGCCGTCCCCTCCGAGCGTACCCCGGAATACTACGCGAGCCGCCCCTGCGCGCGGTTTATCGGCACAGGGGCCGCCATCATCGCCCGGCGACTCGGCCTCGAGCGGGAGGAATCCGCTGAAGTCACCAAGCCCGCCGTCGAGACCGCCGCCAAGGCCCTTACCAGAGGTGATGCACCAGGGGCTTGATGTCCACGTCGTAAATGCGCCTTACGATCTGGTGCTCCTTCTCAGAGAGAGGGGCCAGGTCCACTGCCCGGCAGTTGGAAAGTACCTGATCCGGCCGGGAGGCCCCGGGAATCACGCAGGAGACTTCGGGATAATCGAGAATCCACCGAAGGGCCGTCAGCGCCAGGGGCGGCTCCAGGGGAAAAACCTCCCTCAGGCGTTCCACCGCCCGAAGCCCGTTTTCCCAGGGAATTCCCGAGAAGGTCTCGCCCTTGTCAAAGGCCTCGCCGTTCCTGTTGAAGGCGCGGTGGTCATCCGCGCCGAAGGTCGTCTTCTCGGTAAACTTGCCCGTGAGCATGCCGCTCGCCAGGGGAACCCTGACTATAATCCCCACGTTCCTCCCCCGGGCCTCCCGGAAGAAAAGCTCCGAGGGCCGCTGCCTGAACATGTTGAAGATGATCTGCACCGACGCGACGTTGGGATACTCGATGGCCTTCAATCCCTCTTCCACCTTCTCCACGCTCACCCCGGCGAAGGCTATCTTACCCTCCTCCCGGAGCCGGTCCAGGGTCTCGAAGATCTCGGGCCGATAGTACACCTCCGTGGGCGGACAATGGAGCTGAACCAGGTCAAGCCGCTCCAGTCCCGTATTCCTCAGGCTGTCTTCCACGAAACGGCGTACCGACTCAGGGGTATACCCCGCGGCTACGTGGGGATCTAGCCGGCGGCCGCACTTCGTCGCCAGGCGGACCTCCCCGCGATGCCGCGAGACGAAGGTTCCCACGGCCTTCTCGCTTAAGCCCCCCGAATAGACGTCCGCCGTGTCGATGAAATTGATTCCCTGCTCGAAGGCGGTTTCCAGAATTCTCTCGGCGTTGGAGTCGCTGAAGGCCGAACCCCACACGCCGCCTACCTGCCAGGTTCCGAGGGATATCTCGGAAACCGAAAAACCCGTTTTTCCCAAGGTTCTGTAGTTCATGCCTTTAATGGTAAAATCGATTCGCGGGAGACGCAAGGGCCGGGGGCTGCCTCACGGGGAATATTGCCTCAGGATTCCGCAGCGGGTATAGTCCTCCCAGGAAAGGAGTGTTGGTTATGAGAGTATTGATCGTAGGGGCAAGCAAAAAACCCGAGCGTTACGCCAACATGGCGATGAAGCGGCTTATCGAAAAGGGCCACGAGGTGATCCTGTTCAACCCCGCGGAAAGCGAGATTGAGGGACACCCTGTGGTGAACTCCCTCGCGGACGTTGAGGGCCCCGTGGATACCGTTACCCTCTACGTGGGGCCGAAGCACCTGGAGCCCATGATCGACGACATTATCGCCTGCGGCCCCAAGCGCATTATCTCAAACCCTGGAACCGAGACCCCGGCCATGGCGGAACGGGCGCGATCCGCCGGCATTGAGTACCGGGAAGCCTGTACCCTGGTTCTCCTTACCACGGGACAGTTTTAAGTCCCTTTTCCCTCGGAACTTCTGTAAGGGGTGATTACTCCCCGTCCTTCTTCGCGTCGAGAGCGTCGAGACGACTCTGAATCGCCTCGCGCTGGGCGTTGAGCAGGGCCCGCTCATCCTCGGCGGAAAGAGGGGCCGCACCCAGGCCAAACCCGGCACCCCAGCCTCCCCCCGCGCCATACCCTGCTCCGCGCCCCCGGCCCCGACTGCGGCCGAAACCTCCGCCAAAACCCGGTCCCCGAGCGTATCCGTATCCTGCATCGGCAGACCTGCCGCCGCAGTTTCCCATTCCCCGTCCCGTCATCGGCCCCCGTCCGAGGGGTCCTGTTCCGTTTCTTCCTGGCATAGTAAACCTCCTTGCCATTGGTATATCCGTAATTAAGCAAGGATCGTGCCAACCCCATAAAAAGGGCTAATACGGGGATTTACAAGTTAAAGCGGGTAAACATGCGTGCATTTATGCATCATATTCGCACGACAGGTACATAATACCATTGCGGTTTTGCACTCAGACAGGAGAAAAAAGAAGGGGCTGCCTGGAATACTTACCAGACAGCCCCTCTATCGACCGGTGGAAACCGGGACGTTACCTTAAGGAAGGGACTGCAATACCTCTTCCATCTGCCTGAGAATACCGTTGTCGTAATCGATATACTGGGCCTGGAGCAGGGCGTTTTTCACCAGGCCGTTCCGCGCGGTCTGCATGCTGGTGAGAATCTGCTTGATAAGCAGCTTATCCCTGGTGGTGGTGGCCTTGCTTCGCTGAAGGGAATTGTAGTTCGTCAGGAGGGATGCAAGGTATTTCGCGGCCTCGTCGCTGCCGTTCGCTCCCAGGGCGACCAGGGCCCGGGCGGTTTCTTCCAGGGTCGCGTCGTTTTTCTTGTCCATACCATGCACTCGAACCAGGAGAGGCACGGTTCCCGGGTCCTTGTCGCCCAAGCTTATCAGGGCGTTGAGGGCGGTTAAGCGAATCCTCTGGACCGCCCGGATCCGGGCAAGATCGTCTTCGGACCGTTCAATTCCCCAAAGCAGGGCCTGCCGGGAAAAATCGATTTTCTTCGCGGAATCGGCCTTGGAAGCGAGCTCAGCCTCCAGAGCCGCCAGCTTGATGTCCAGCTCCTGGTTATCCTTAAACACCCTGGTCAGGCTGTCCGTCGGATCGTCCACCATG
>QKDA01000161.1 GCA_003246765.1 Spirochaetales bacterium
GTTGTTGAAGTACAGGGAATCGAAGGACTGCAGCCCCAGGGCCACGGTGTACTTCGCCTTGTCCTGCAGGTAGATCAGGGAATAGAAATACTCGTTCCACCAGAAAACCGCGGTAAAGGCCGTGATGGTCACGAGTACCGGCACCGCCTGGGGCAGGATCACGTTCCACAGGATTCCCACGGGGCCGCAGCCGTCGATCCGGGCGGCGTCGTCCAGCTCCGTGGGGAGCCCCATGAGGAACTGGCGCACCAGGAAGACGTTCCAGGCGCTCACGGCGAAAAAGGCCGGGACGATGAGGGGCAGGTAGGTGTCGTACCAGCCGATCTTCTGGAACATCACGAAACTCGGGATGAGGCTCACCTGGGGCGGGAGCATCATGGTCGAGAGGAGCACCATAAAAAGGAGGTCCCGGGCGCGGAAGTAGAAGCGGGAGAAGCCGTAGGCCACCAGGACCGTGGAAATAAGGGTACCGATGGTGGAAAGCACCATCACGAGCAGGGTATTCCCGACGTACTTGGCGAAGGGAGACTTCGTGAGGGCCTCGGGGTAGTTCTCCCAGTTCAGCTTTACCGCCGCCACCCGGTCGTCAACGCTCGCGGGGGGCGCAAAATACCGGCGGGAGGGATCCGCGGGATCCGCGTAGACCCACTGCCTTTCCACCTTGCTCACGTAGGCCAGCTCCCGCTCCGCCCCCTCTACGCTCACCCGGTACACGAAGTATTTCTTCCGGGGAATGGGGCCGTACCCGGGAAGGTCCTCGGATCCCTTCACCGCCGGGGCCTCCAGGGTCACCTGCTTTCCCTCGATGGGAATGATGGAGGTGGGCACCGTATGGATCACCTGCTTCGAGGAGAGGGACCCGCCTATCATGTAGAGGAGGGGAATCACCACGCCCACGCTCGCGGCGAGCACGATGAGAAAGGCGACGGCCCTGAAGCGGAAGTCCGCCTCCTTTTTGCTGAGCCTTCGCCGGGCCGGCGCGGCGGCGCTGCCCGCGTATCGGGCATCCATGGAACTTTCGCTCATTTTTTCACCTCCCCTTCGTAAAAGACCCAGAGGCTCGAGCTTCGAAAGACGAGGAGGGTCAGGACCAGCACGATGAAAAAAAGTACCCACGCGAGGGCCGAGGCGTATCCCATGGACTGGTACTTGAAGGCGTTGTTGTAGAGATACAGGTTATAGAACATGGTGGATTCCGCAGGGCCTCCCTTGGTGAGGATCATGGGCTCCGCGAAGTACTGGAAGGTGCCGATGATGCCCATCACCAGGTTGAAGAAGATGATGGGGGTCATGTGGGGCAGGGTTATGTGCCTGAGCTGCTGGAGCCGGCTGCAGCCGTCGAGCTCCGCCGCCTCGTAGAAGCTCGTCTGGATGCCCTGGAGCCCCGCGAGATAGATGATCATGCCCCCGCCAACGCCCCAGAGGGAAAGGAAAACGAAGCAGTATATCGTGTACTTGGGGTCCAGGAGCCATTGAGGCCCCTTTACGCCCCCGAGGGAAAGCAGCCAGTTGATGAGCCCGTAGCGGTCGTCAAAGAGCCCGCGCCACAGCATGGCCACCACTACCCCCGAGAGCATGGAGGGAAGGTAGAACAGGGTCCGCCAGAATTTCATGGCCGGTATGTTCTGGTTGAGGATATAGGCGAGGAGGAACCCCGCCAGGAGAGAGAGTGGCAGGGAGACGAAGGCGAAATAGAAGGTTACCCGAAGGCTGTTCCACACCTTTCGGTCCGTCAGGAGGGTGACGAAGTTGCCGAACCCCACGAAGTCGGGGCTGTTGCGGCCGTCGAACCGGGTGAGGGAAAAGAACAGGGAAGCGAGCATGGGTCCAAAGGTGAATACCAGGAACCCCGCGACCCAGGGGGAGATGAAAAGCCAGCCCCACCGCGCCTGGGCGCGGGATTGGACCGAAAGCTGCCGATGCTGCATGGAATCCTCCGAATGAAAAATGCCCCCGCCCGGACGCGGGCGGGGACTTCCCAGGCCGGTTATTTCTTGGCGGCCCAGTACTCGTCCAGGTAGCCCTGAACCTCCGTATTGAGGTCCTTGGTCACCTGGTCCACGCTCTGGTACTGCCCGGAGATCACGTTGGCCATGGCGTTTTCCATGGCGTCCCATACCTTCCCGTAGTTGGGGACCCATGCCTCGTTGTTCGGGTTGTCGGCGTACTTGCTGGCGCCCAGGAAAACCTCCCAGTGAATGTCCGGCCGGGGATAGGCGTTCCAGGCCCACTCGCCGTTCTCGTCCTTGACCCCTTCCCTCATGTCCTTGAGCCACGCGGCCTGGAGGCTCGACATGGCGGGAATGCAGCCGTAGTTCTTGGCGAGCCGGGCGTACACGTCCTTCGAGAAGAGCCACTTGTACACCTCCCAGGCCTCGTCGCGGTGCTTGCCGCTCTTGGTCATCACGAAGGTGTCCGAATTGGTGGCGGAGACGATCCTGCCGTCCAGGCTGGGAATGGCCGCCACGTTCCATTTGAAGTTCGCGTCCCATCCCTCCATGGCGTAGCCGATCCAGGAGAAGATCTCCCACATGCCGAGCTTGTTGGAAGCCAGGGGATCGTTGTCGCCGAAGAGGCTCGCGTTGTTGTTCGGGTCCACCCGGGGACGCACGAAGTCCCTGTAAACCTGGCTTTCCAGGAGCGTGAAGGCCTCCCTCCATTCGGGGCTGTCCATCCGGGCGGTCTTGTAATCCTCGCTCATGCCTAGGGCGACGGAGTTGCCCTTCTGGTCGAAAAACTTCCCGATCCAGGCGCGCCAGGGTGCCCAATCGGTGCCGTCGTAGCCGTACTGGGCAATATGGTCCTTGTCGAAGCCCGGATCGTTCGGCGTCTTTCCGTTCTCGTCGAGGGTGAGCTTTCGGGCGGTCTCAATGAGTTTTTCGTAGGTCCATCCCGCCTTACCCCACTCCGTAGGGGGATAGTCGACGCCGGCCCGGTCGAAGATATCCTCGTTGTAGTAGAGTACCGACGGATAATAGCCGATGGGCAGGCCGACCTGAACCGGCTTGCCCTCCAGGACGTACTCGTGGGTTTTCACCAGGGCGGGGTCGTAAACCGAAAGGTCCACCCGGTCTTTTTTGATAAGGGGGCTCAGGTCCATCCATTCGTCAATGAACTTCGCCACGCCGGAAACCCCGATGGGTCCGACGATGTCCGGGGTCATGCCCCCCGCCACGAGGGTGGTGAATTTTTGGGAAGCCTCATTGTACTGCACCGTCACGAACTCGAGCTCGATTCCCTTTTCCCGTCCGATCCCCTCGTTGAATTCCTTCTGAAGGGCCTCATGGGTAGGAGCCTGGGTCGGGTCAGTGCCGCCCCCGAATCCGATAAACACCTGGACCTTCACGGGCCCCGAGGCCTTTGCGGTCTTTCCGCAGGACGTACCGGTCATAACCAAAAGGACCAAGGCCGCCGCGACAATGCCCCGAAGGGCCGCTCTCCGGATACATCCGTGACTTTTAAGTGTGAGCATGACGCATCTCCTTCTTTCATGGGATGTTTGTACAAGTAGCGTACAAACCTCGTTTCTACGCCCATGATCCATCCCTTTCGGTAATCTGTCAAGAAAAAACTTTCACGTGAAAACTCATCGCTTCCCCCAAATATTCCCATTTTTCCCTCCCATCGCGAGAGTTTATGCATTTTTACCTTTGAAATTCCCTGGATATTAACCATATGTTGCCCCGAAGCAGGTATGAAGGGCTCATTTTTTTATCTTGACAGGGGCTCTATTCCCTGCATAAAGTTTTCACGTGAAAACTTATTTTACCTACGTGAGAGACCCCTACCCTTCAGAGAGGAGAAACTATGAAGAAAAATAACCAGCGCGAAAACGGAGAATTCCGTTTTTTGGATACCGGAGAGGTGTCCCTTCGGGAGCGCAGGGGAAGCCAAACCCGGGAACCCTGGCTCATGCTCATGGCCCGCCGGGGCCGCCCCCCCCTGGAAACCCTATGCTGGGGGCTGACCAATGCCGGAAGCGCCTTCGCCCGCATCGGAACCCAGGAGGGAGACATGGTCAACGGCTTCGTGCACGAGGATCCCTACAAGACGCGGCTCCTGGGACCCTACGTATGGTTCACCGAGGAAACCGGTGAATCCGGAGACTCCCGGGAGGATCGAAGCGGAGCCTTCACCAATGCCTGGTACCCCCTTCTCCGGCAGGACCAAGAGCTGGAGACGGTGTACTCCTTCGGAACCCTTACCACCCGCACCGCCTGCCGGGGGTTGTCGGTGACCACCGAGGTCTTCATTCCCGAGTCCGTCGACGCTCTCGTCCAGCTTGTCACGGTGAAAAACGAGTCCCCCCGCCCCCGCTCGCAAAAGCTTTTCAACGCCTGGCCGGTAAACCTCGGAGACGCCCGGGACATCCAGTTCTCGGGCTTCAACACCCTCATGATGGGAGGAGGCCGGTTCGACCCTGACCTGAAAGCCCTCACCTGGCGTACCCACTACGGCATCCCCCTGGGAGGAAACCCCGAGGTTCTCAAAGGGATGTTCGGGCGGGTGCTCCTGCATACTTCGAGTCTTGAGGGCCTTCAGTGGTCCGCGAAATACGAGGACTTCTACGGGCATTGGTCCGGAGGCCCCGTTCCGGAGGGTTTCAGCGCCCCCCTGCCGGAGGCCCTGCGCCGAGGCAGCCTTCCGGGGGTTCCCGCGGAGGAGCTCACCAGCGCCCTTTCCTGCCTCATGGGAACCCTGGAACTTCGCCCAGGAGAGGAAAGGAAGATCGTCTTTGCCCTGACCGCGGCGGACGCCGAGGATTATTACGCCCGCTCCGGCGAGGGAATCAGGCCGGCCCTCCGCTCCCTCAGGAACCCCGCGGAGGCGGAGCGGCTCCTCGCGGAAACCCGCTCTTGCTGGAAGGGGGAGCTCGACGCCATGGGCTTCGCGGTTTCCGGGGACGACGTCCTCACGCATTCGGAGAAGTGGCTCCGCTACCAGTGCGCCATGGTGGCTTCCCTCAACCGCATGAAGTCCCGGTACCATTCGGGCTTCGAGTACGGCTACGGCTTCCGGGACATTCTCCAGGATCTCCTGGCCCTCCTGCCCACTGACCCCCGCCGGGCGGCGGAGGCCCTGGAGCTCACGGCGCGGCAAATGTTCGCCGACGGCTCGGTGTACCATAACTTTTTCGCCTCCGCCCGGGGCAACAGAAATTTCCACGCCTGCGACGATCCCCTCTGGTTCGCGTTCGCCCTGTGCGAGTACGTCAGGGAAACGGGAGACTTCGCCTTCGCGGGCAAGGTCCTGCCCTTCGCCGACGAAAAGGAGGGGCTCCCGCCCCGGGAGGGAAGCCTCCTGGAACGGGCCCTTCTCGCGGCGGAGAGGGTGTGGGGCCGTTCAGAGGAAGGCCTCCCCGTACTCTACGACGCGGACTGGAACGACGACCTGGGGGGGTATCCGTCCCACCTCTCGGTCATGACCGCCCAAATGCTTTACAAGGCATGTCTCGATCTCGCGGAGCTCCTGGAAAGGGGAGAGCTTCCCGAACGGGACGCGGACGCCGCCGCGGGACTGAGGGAAAGGGCCCGGGTTATCCGCAAGTCCTTCGCCGAACGGGCCATTGATCCCGAAGGGCGCTTCATACGCCTCGTGAGCCCCGACCCGGTCCATGCCCCCCACCTGGGCTCCTCGGATTCCGACGGCCTCACCTTCTTCGAGCCCGTCGCCTGGGCCGGAATGAGCGGCATAGCCTCCAGGGAGGAATTCCTGGCCGCCAGCGCCCACGCCGAGCGGGACCTCGAAGACCGCTTCGGCTTCGCCATCTGCCCCGCGGACCGGAACCTCGCCGAGGGCCGCCTGCCCGAAGACTTCGCCGCATGGAAACGGAACGCCCCGGGCAAGAAGGAAAACGGCGGCGAATTCCGGCACCTGGAATCCTGGTACATCGCCTCCCTGTGCGCTTACGGCCTCGGACGCCGGGCTTGCGGGCTTTTCCGTCGGACCCTCCCCGCGGTATGCAGCGCCGACGACCCCTGGACCTACGGGGCGGAACGCTTCGTGTTCCCGGAATACGTCTCCGGCCCCGGGAGCGCGGAACACGGCAGGGCGGGTCATACCTGGCTTACGGGAACGGCCCCGACCAGGCTCCGCGCCCTCTACGACTGGATTCTCGGTCTCATGCCCCGCTACGACGGACTCGGGATCAACCCCTGCGTCGATCCCGGATGGAAGCGCTTCGAGGCCCGGCGGCCCTTCAGGGGAACGGATTTCCGCTTTCTCTTCGAAAACCCCGAGGGAGTGGAAACGGGGGTGCTTTCGGTAACCGTGGACGGAGAGGAACTCCAGCCGCAGGAGACTGCGCCCGGAACGCTTTCCCCTGCGCCAGCTTTTATCGTTCCCCTCAGGCTCTGCGGCGGCGGGAGCAGGACCGTCCGGGTGCTTATGGGGGCGCGGAAATGACGGTATTTCTCGACAAAAACCTGGAACCCGCCCGCGAAATTCCCGCAATCTTTACAGAAGCCGCGGACCAGAGGTACGGGGGGATTCCAGTCCTCATCGACGCGGACAGGCTCCTCTCCGCGGCCTCCTCTGGGGGTGAAACCGGTATAGGAGCCCTCCTGGACCGCTGCCGAATCGCCTGGACGGGAACCGACGGGATAAGGGGAAAAACCCTCCCCCCGGGAGAGGACAGGGTAGGAACCGACGCCTTCCGAGCCCTTCGGAAAGGGCTGTTAAGCCCCTCCCTGGTCGAATGCGCCGCCAGGGCCTTCGGAAAACAGTGTATCCGGGGAGGAATCGCCCGGGAGGGAGACGAGGTGTGCGTCGCCAACGACGGCCGGGACGCGGCAGCCCTCTGGAGGTACGACGGCTCCATGAAACGCGGTTTTCTCGCCGCGGGATTGCGGGTACTGGACCTGGGAATCCTTCCCACCCCCCTGGTTCCCCTGTGCATGCTCCAGAAGGGAATCCGCCTCGGGGCAATGCTCACCGCGAGCCATAACCCTTCAGACCAGAACGGGATTAAATTCTTCCTGGACGGCCGAAAACTCCTTCCGGAGGGCTCCTTCGGCGATCTCGCCCTGTCGGCGCTCATGTACGCCGAAGCGGATTCAGCCGCTCCCGGCAAACAGGGAGAGTCCGTGCGGCCCGAATCCCTGCGAAGGGAGGACTGGTCCCGTCGGGGAATCTCTTTCCTCAGCGAAACCCTGGGGCCCGACCGAATCGCCTCCATACGGAGGCTCATCGGGGATACCCCCCTGGTACTCGACACCGCCAACGGCGCCTCCCACGAATTCGCCCTTCAGTGGTTCGCCCGGGAAGGCATTCCTGTCCTCTGCGTAAACCCCAATCCCACGGGAGCGAACATCAACCGCGCCTGCGGCGTCGCGCGCATCGAGGGAATAGAGGCCTTCGAAACCGCAGGGGAGACGAAGGCCTCTCCCGCGGCAGCGGCCCTTTTCGCCGGAAAGGGGCGCTTCGCGCTGGTGCTGGACGGCGACGGGGACCGGGGATTCATCCTCCGCCGGGAAGCTGGCCATGCCCCGGTAGAGGTGCTCGACGGGGACCGGGAAGGGCTTCTTATCCTGAGGGATCTCGAGAAAAGGCGCCCCGCCGGCGCTCAGAGGGGGGCAGCGGTCTTCACCGTGGAATCCGACATCATGGCCGCCGCCGCTGCTTCCCGCTCCGGCTACCCCGTCGACACCGTCGGCGTGGGAGACCGCTGGCTCGGGGGCTACGAAGGAAAAAGCGGCGAACCCGCCCTCGCCCTGGGGATCGAATCCTCGGGCCATGTCATCCTTCCCGTGCCGGTTTCAGTCCCCGGAACCGGGAAAAAGGGGGAAATCCGCTCCGGTTTCGGGCTTCTCACGGGGCTTCTCGCCCTGGCCGCCCTCGCGGAGGACCCTTCATCGCCCTATGAAAGGGGCTTTTCAAAAACCTGGTACGCCTGGGAAGTGGACAAGGAGAGGTTTTACCGGGACAGTCCCCTGTGGCGCGAGTCCCTCGCGGCCGTCGAGAACTCGCTTGGGGCGTGGAAAAGCGAGAGGGAGGCCGCGTCAGGCCGTGAATGCCCGATTACGGTCCTCCGGGAAGACAAGGAAGACGCCAACGTGCTTTTCTGGTCGATCCGGGAAAACGGAGTCCCCGCGGGGGCCCTATTCGCACGGAATTCGGGCACCGAGGAAAAACACGCCGTATACCTAAAGTGCCGCGGCGACCTTGCCTCGAGCCTCGTTCCCCTGGCGGAAGCTCTCGCCGCCCGGCACGCCGCGGCCCTAAGGAGAAACGCATGAACGAATACGGACGCTTTCAGGAAGACGGATCCTTCCGGGTCACGAATCCCCGCACCCCCGAGCCCTGGCTCCACTACCTCCTGCGGCCTGACCGTCCGGGGACCGAAACCTTCGCCAGCGGCGTCACCGCCTCCGCCGGGGGCTTCGACGTGAGGGGCACCCACGAAAACACCATCGTAGACTGCCGTCTCCACCTCAACGACCGGGACGACGTTGGCCGTTACGTGTACGTGAGGGACGCCGAATCGGGAAGCCTGTTCACGACCTCCTGGCAGCCCGTCCAGGCGGAAAACCAGCGCTGCGAAACGGTATTCCGCTTCGGGAGCGCGCGTTTCGAGTCGGAATGCGGGGGTATCGCCGCGGAAGACGAGCTGTTCCTCCCGACGGACTTTGACGGCTGGGTCCGGGAAATAACCCTGACCAACCGGTCCGGCCGGCCGAGGATCCTCGACATAGTGCCCTTCGTTCCGGTCCTTCTCGGGGATGCCCTGGTAAGGCTGCTCGCGGGGGACAATGACGCCTTCTTCGGCGGGGCCCGATGGGACCGGGAGCTCAGGGGCATCGTCTTTCGCCGCCACCACGGCCTCCCCCTGGACTCGGACCCCGAGAAGATCTCCGGGCTCCTGGGCAACGTGGCCCTCTTCCACTGCACCCTCAACGAAGCAGAAACCCCCTACGAAACGGATATGGAAACCTTTCTCGGCGACCGGTTCCGAAGCCTGGCCAACCCCCGGGCCGTCGAGGAGGGACGCCTAAGCTCCAGGGACACCCCCCACCTGAGGAGGGCCTGCGGGGCCTTTCACCGGAGGGTAACCCTCCAGCCGGGAGAGACCCTGCGCTTCGCGGTACTCCTCGCCTTGGGCAGCACGGAGGACTATTACCTGGGAGGAAAGGGGGATCTCAAGGAAATTGTCTCCCGCGCCGCCGACGGAGGGGAACGCTCCCGCATGCTGAAGGCAACCCTGAACCGCTGGGCAGAAAAGCTCTCGAAGCCAGCCCTGGCCGTACCCGACCCCAAGGCCCAGCGGGCCTGGCCCTGGCTCCTCTACCAGTGCGAGACCGTCACCGTCCTCAACCGGATGAAGTCGCGCTACCACACGGGTTATGAATACGGCTGGGGCTTCCGGGACCTCCTGCAGGACGCTCTCTATCTCCTGCCCACGGACACCGAGGCCCTCAGGAAGATCATTCTGCGGGCGGCGGCCCAAATCTTCCGCGACGGGAAATGCTACCACAACTTCTTCCTGAGGCAGGAGGGAAACCGCTCCGTCGAGGCCAGCGACGACCCCCTATGGTTCCTTGACGCCGTTGCCGCCTGGTGCCGCGAAACCGGGGACCCGAGCCTCCTTGCCGAGCGCGCTCCCTGGGCCGGGGAAAAAGCCGAAGACCCGAAGGAAAGCGGCGCTACCGTACTCAGGCATTGCGAGGCCTGTATCGAGGGTCTTCTGGCGGACCGAAGTCCCCGGGGACTCCTGTGGATCAAGGATTGCGACTGGAACGACGACCTCAACGAAAGCAGAACCGGGGATGAACCCCGCCGGAGCCTCGAGTCCGTCATGGCGTCGCAGCAGCTGGTCTCAAGCCTCAGGAACTGGGCCGAAACCCTGGAGAGGGCGGCGCCGGCTCTGAGGGAGGCCGCCCGAAGCCCCTTTTCCCCGGCTTTTCTAAAGGC
>QKDA01000039.1 GCA_003246765.1 Spirochaetales bacterium
ATCCCCACGGTACCGACTGTAGATTTCTCTAGGTTCGCGGGAACCTGGTACGAAATTTCGAGGATCCCCATACCCGTGGCAAAGGACTGGGTGAACACCTGCGACATCTACATCCCCAACGACGACGGGACCTGGTCCGTCCGGTACGAGGGCAACAAGGGCTCCGACTCAGGCCCCAGAAAGGTGCTCAAGCAGAAACTGAGAATACGGAACCCGGAAAGGCCCGGTGAGATGGAGGTAAGCTTCATTCCCCTGGTGTGGCTTAAATACCGCCTTATCTACGTGAGCGAGGATTACCGGATCATGCTCGTGGGAAGTTCATCCATGGATTTCCTGTGGGTCATGTCCACGGATCCCCTCCTGCCGGAAGGGGACTATGCCAGGGCAACCGAGATCGCCTCAGGCTTCGGGTACGACGTGTCGCGCCTCCAGAGAGTGCCCCAGTCCGGGAAATAGCTCGGAGAAACCGGGAAACCCCGGAGCCGGGGCGTCGGCAAGGTAATCCCGCGGCGTCAACCCTCAGCGGCGTTCCCCATCGCAGCGTGGGCCGCAAGCCCTTCACGGCACCGGCGGACCACCGCATTGGCCAGTTCGGGATTGTCCAGAATGACGCACTGGCCGCCCAAACCCAAGACGACGAGCTCGGCGTATAGCGACGAGTCGACGCCGATATCGGCCCTTACCCACCCCGGGCTCCCGCAGGGCCCCATCACGTCGACGCGGCCCGGGACGATGCCCCGCAAATAACGCACCTGGCCGGCAGGCAGGCACAAAGCGAAACGGAAACCCGCCATTTCTCCGGCGAATTCAGCGGCGTGGGCGGGCCACCAGAAGGAAAGGTTAAATTCGGGGTCTCGGACAAACTCTCCCGTAACCCGGGCGGAGGCGAACCGAGATACCCGGTACGTGCGCCATTCCCCCCCGCGGCAGCCCACGAAGTACCAGAGCCCCGCCTTGGCGACCAGGCCGTAGGCTTCCAGCCTGACGGCCTTCGTAGACCCGTCCCATGACTGATACTCCCCCTCAATCACCCGGTCTTCCCACACGGCGGCCTGGAGAGCCTCCAGGTTAGGCTCGCTCGCCTCGTGCCACCACCACCGCGAATCGATGACGAGGCGACGCCTGAGGCGGTCCACCCCGGATTCGAACCGGCGCGGGACCGAGGCCCTCAGCTTGCGCTGGGACTCAAGGTATTCCTTTCCCCAGCCCAAATCGTCGAGAAGCCGGGCGTCGCCGGCCACGAGCAGGGTCCGCAGCTCGGATTCCTTCATGCCCGTCAGCGAGGTGCGGTACGACGGATCAAGCCATACGCCGCCGCCGGGCCCCCCTTCCGCCAAGACGGGAACCCCCGAAAGGGAGAGCGCGTCCAGGTCCCGAAGGATAGTCCTGCGGCTGACCCCTAAGGCGCCGGCAAGGTTCGACGCGGTAGTCTTCCCCCGTTCCTGCAGCTCCAGAATCAAAGAGATAAGCCGATCCGCCCGCATGAGACCACCTCATATTTTTTTTCTCAAAAGAAAATTATGAGTGACAATGGATGTCACCCACTATCCCCTAGTATACCACCAAGGAGTTACTATGAACCATTCAATCGATCTTCCCGGCCACGGCCGGATCCACGCGGAGTCCGAAGGAAGCGGAGAGGCCATCCTGTTCATCCATGCCGACTTTGTCGACGCCCGCATGTGGGACGGCGTCCGGTCCGCGCTTTCGGCCCGTTACCGAACGGCGGCGTACGATAAGCTAGGGTATGGGCGTTCTGACCCGGTTGAGGGGCCCGTGCCCCGCCTCCAGGAGCTGGAAGCGGTCATTGAGGCCCTGGACCTTGGATCCTTCCATCTCGTGGGTTGTTCCAACGGCGGTCAGCTGGCCCTCGACTTCGCCCTCGCATACCCGGAGCGGGTACTGTCCCTTACCCTGGTCAACTCCACGCCCTCGGGTTGGCAGCCTCAGGGGGAAATGCCCCCCATCATCGGGGAGATGATCGGCGCGCTGCAGGCGGGGGATACGGCGGCGGCCTCCGAGCTCCAGGTACGGATCTGGTTCGACGGCCCCGACCGGGACAAATCCCGATTTTCCCAGACGCTCCAGGAAGCGCGCCGTTTTGCCTCCGCCATGAACCTCATATGCGTCGAGAGGAACACCTTCTTCAAATCCTTCCCCGGCACCCCCGATAACCCCTCCCTGCCAAGGCTCGCGGAGGTATCGGTCCCCGCACTGGTCATAGACGGCCTGCGGGACTGGGAGGACAACCGCCGGGCCAACCGGTTCCTGGCAGAGGGAATCCCGGGAGCTAGGCGAATCGAGGTCGACGGCGGCCACGCGGCCCCCATGGAAGACCCGGCAGGCTTTGCGGCCCTTTGGGAAAAATCCATGGCCCGCTGAGACGCAAGCGCGTAACGCGACGGAAAGGCTTTCTCTTTTATTCATGTATCTATTTTTGGTACATTCGCACCATCCTGACGTTCATAGGCGGGCTCCTTATGGTAATTGTCGTCAACCAACATTAGGATGTCCCGCCCTTTTTATCGCCCCCATCCTATTGATGAATAGGTAATGCTACTCGCCAGGAGCTTAAAGGAGGCTAGAAAGAGAAGAGATCTCACACA
>QKDA01000240.1 GCA_003246765.1 Spirochaetales bacterium
TCCTGGGCGTCCCGTATCCCCCCCGATACCCTCGATGCCCTGAAAGCCCAAGCCCGGGCCCAGATTGACTCAATCCTGGAGGCAGTACCGTGAAAAAAGCCTTGTTCTTCCCGGCCCTCGCGGCGGCGGCCATGCTTGCGGTCTCGTGCGCTTCGGTTCCGAAAAATGACGCCCTTGCGGAGAACCCGCCCCAGGATGGCGCGCCGGAGAGTTCCATGGCATCCGCCTTACCGGAGGTGGGCGAGCCGGCCTCGTCCGCGTCGGTGATCGATACGGCGCCGGAAAGCGCCCCCGCGACGGAAACCGAAGAACCTGAACTCGCCGTTCCCGTTTCCCCGGCGCCCGAGGTATCGGAACTTCCCCCCCAGCCTGGGCGGGGAGACACTCTTATAACCTTTTATCCCGAACCGGATTTACTGGTTCCTGACGCCCTTGGGGCCTCGCAAACCCCCGCCCCGGCGGCAAAGCTTTCGGAGCAAAAGGCTGCTGAAACCAAACCGGCCGATACCAAGCCAGCCGAACAGAAGGCTGCAGAAACCAAGGCCCCGCCGGCGTCCCCAGATCCGGCGGCAAGCTTGGGGGATTCGGGAATCTGGACTTCAGAGCCTACCGCCCCGGCAGCGGTACCGGCGGCAAGCAAGACTAAAACTCCCTCCCGTTCGGCGTCGCTGGCGGTGGGCCAGAACCTTCAGGTTTGGTATCCGGGTACCGGATGGGTCTACCTAGGGGACGCTTCAGCCCTCAATGGGTTGGGATACGAGAACCGAAAACTTGACAAAAAGGATACCCTTTTTTCCTTCAAGGCCCTAAAGCCGGGAACCTTCACCCTTGAGTTCTCCCGGTATGACGTGCTTTCCGATTCCTTTTCGGAGGATCTTCTCCTGGTGACGGTCACGGAAGCTTCCGGCAAGAAGGCCGAAACCGTCCGGGCGCCCGATTATCAAACCCTTTCCGCGGTTTCTGAGACTGCGGCTGCCTCCGAGCCTGTCCAAACCGCGCCGGCCCCATCGGCCAGCCGCGCGGTTGCCGCCTCGGCCTCCTTCGATGACGAACCCTCTCTCGTGGCGGGGGGAACGGGGCAGGGGACATCGGGTAAGGTTTCCCCGGCGGAGAGCCCCGACGCGGATACCCTGTTGAACGCAGCCAAAGCGTCCCTGTCAAAGGGAGATGCCGCCGCGGCCCTCGCGTCGCTGGACTCCTTCTTCGCGAAAGCCGTTACCCGTCTCGACGAAGGTTGGTTCATTCGCGGTCAGGCCTATGAGGCCAACGGCCCGGCCCGAAACGTAAGAATGGCGCTGGACGCGTATAGTACCCTTAAGAAAGCCTTCCCCGACAGCCCCCTGTGGAAGGACGCGGACGCGCGGGTACGGTATATCGAAAGGTATTATCTGAACCGCCTCTGACAGGAGTTTTTGCGGGAAGGCCTTTGAAATTCCGGGTTTGAGGATATATAGTCAGTCGGATGAAAATCGCCTTCATTTCAGATATTCACGCCAACGTACTTGCCTTAGAGGCGGTTTTAAAGGATATCAAGAAGATCAGGGCCGACAGGATCGTCTTTCTCGGCGATGCCTCAACCCTCGGGGTGCGGCCTGCGGAAACCCTGGAACTTTTGGAAAGCCTGCGATGCGAGTGCGTCATGGGCAATCACGACGAGTTTATGCTGGATGCCCAAAAGATCTACAAGTACACGAAGGACAAGCTCGTAATCGATACCGTCGAGTGGTCCCGCCAGCGTCACTCAATCCGGCATCTTGACTTCATCCGCACCTTTAAAAAGGATCTCCGGCTGTCTCTTTCCGGCGACGTGGACGTTTTTTGCTACCATGGTTCGCCGGCCTCGAATATGGAAAACGTGAAGCCCGATTCGGGCTTGGAGAGTTTCGCGCCCCATATGGGGCCCAAGGCTACTACCGTATTCATCGGGGGGCATACCCACGTTCAAATGCTGCGAAACGTGGGGGGGACGAGGATTCTAACCTCCGGGAGCGTGGGCCAGCCCTTTATCGGTTACGACATGCCGCCGAAAAAACACCCCTGGGCGGAGTATACGGTACTTGCTTCCGCAGGCCGCCGCTTTACCGCCGAGTTTAGGCAGGTAGAGATCGACAACGACCGGATCAACCGGGAAATTCTTGAAAGCGACAGCCCCATGAACCGTTTTATCAGCGAGTAGGTTTTGAGAAAAGTTCCCCAGTGAAAGGCGCCATGGCGGATGCGGGCCGGGCTGGCGCGATGAAGGGTAGGGCATAAAAAAAGGCGATTCCTCGGAATCGCCTTTTTTTGCATCCTTCGGTTTCTTCGGTCGGGCAACCCGGACTTGAACCGGGGACCCCAAGTCCCCCAGACTTGTACGCTAACCACCTGCGCTATTGCCCGACCCAAGAAACTGTATCGTAAGATGCGAGAACCAAACTATCATGGGCGGTCATTTGTGTCAATACCTTGTTCCCTTTTGCCAAAAAGACTACAATAACCCTTGAAGGATATAAGTATCAAACCGGAGCCACCCATGTCGGACACAGTCATTGATTTACGAGCAAAGGTTCTGATAGTCGAGGACGATACCATTGTCGCCCTGGATCTTCAGGGAATGATTACCCGATTGGGCTACGACGTAGTCCAGATCGTGGATACGGCCCAGACCGCCCTGGTCTCGGCGAAGCGTTTCGTTCCGGACATCGTGCTCATAGACATGGGCCTGTCGGGGACGCCGGACGCGGTAGATATCGCCAAGGAAATCCATGGGGCTCTCGAAATTCCGGTGGTTTTCTGCGTCGGAACCCCGGACATGGCCGCCCTAACCCGGGCAAAGGACCTTGAGTACGCTACCTACCTTTTAAAGCCCATCAACCCCGACAGCCTCTCCACGACCCTCGACACAGGACTCTACAAGTATCGCCTTGAGAGAAGGGTCCGTGCGGCGGAGGAGAAATTCCGGGAACTGGCGGCTACCTGCGATCTGCTCAGGTTCTTTCTCGACCGGGACGCGGCGGCGAACTGGTTCTGGAAAGCGGGGGAGGGACTGTCACGGGTTCGGGGCTCCCTGCCTGCGTTATGCCGGAGCCGCCTCCTGGAAGAGCTCAACAAGGCATTTCCCTCAGGCGAAAACCTCGCGGAGCGGGTCAACTTTCTGATTGACGGCCCTGAGCTCGCCTGGGCTGTCATTGGCTGCCGTTGCCGGGATGAGAAGGCCCTTGAGGGCTTGGTCATTCCCCTGCTTCGCACGGGGGGATAAGCCATGCCGGCGGAGATGATCCATCTCGCCTGCGGCTGGGATGCGGTTCTCAAAGCGGGCCTTTCCGGAAGCGTAGGGGACAGGGAGGCCTTTGCCCTCGGTTGCCAGGGCCCGGACGTGTTTTCCCACAACCGGAGGACGCGGCCCCTTGCCTTGGCCTACGCCCGGCTGCTGCACCGTCGGCTTTACGGCGTTTTTTGCGCGAATCTGGCTTCTTCCCTGGGCTCTTTCGAGGATGATTCCGTCCTTTCCTGGTTTTTGGGCTTCGTCACCCATGCCGCGGTGGATCGAGCCCTGCACCCCTACATCATTTCGCGGTCCGCCTTTCCGGGGGGCCTAAACCGGAGGGATGTCGACGCTTCCCGGCTCCATGCCTTTCTGGAACGAATTCTCGACGATCGCTTCGTCTCGATCCATCCACCCCACGATTCTTCTCCCCGTTGGGTTGCGGTTCCCCCGAGACTCTCGGAACTGCTTGAGGCCCCCCTCGCGGAAGCCCTCGCCGCGACCTACGGCGACAGGGCCGGTGACCGGGTCGCCCTTCGGGTGCGCAATGCCTTCCACGATTCATCCCGCCTTTACGAGGTTCTTTCCCCGGAGCGATCAAACCAGGAACGTATGCCCTGTCCTGATGACCTGGCCCAGATAATCGAGGCGGGACCGAACGCGGTGGCCCTCCTTCCCCCTACCGGAACCATGCCGGACGTGGATTTTCTCAATCTGGAACGGGGGGCTTGGCCCGATTCCGGCTCGGGGAAGCCCCGGTTCGAGTCGGTTCCCCAATTGGCCTCACGGGCGGTCGAGGAGGCCGCCGCCGCCCTGGAGGCCGTTCTCGCGGTAGTGTCCGGCAAGGTGCCCCCGGCTAGTCTCGAGGAGGCCATCGGAAACGGCTGTCTCTCCCTGGGCGATGAAACCGGCTTGCCCCTGCAGGTTCGGTATTCCTCCCCCTTTGACCTCGTTCCCATGCTTTTGGAGCAGACGAACCGGCGCGCTCAATGGTGCCGCTCTTCCCGCAGCGCCCGGGTTTTTTAGTTGACCTCGCTCCCGTGCGGCTGGTATGATGCAGCGATGAAGGCGAACGACCAGCGGCTAGCCGCGTACCGAAGAACCTCTTCGGGAGAGTCTTCCCCGAACGGGGGTGTTGAGCCCGCCGCGGGAGAAGAGGGCCTCCTTAAGATACCCTTCGGGTCATCCCGGGAGGGTTCCGACCGCCACCAGGGCTCCGATAACCGCCAGGGCTCCGATAACCGCGATCAGTCCCGCGCCGGCCCCGGCCCCGGTTCCGCGGAAAGTCCCTACCGCAAGGCCGCTAAATTCCTGGTGCTCATCGGGAAGGAAGAGGCCGCGCGTATCCTCAGCCGCCTTACGGAAACCCAGGCGGAGCGAATCGCCGCGGAGATCGCCTCTCTGCGGCACGTAACCCCCGACGAGGCCTCGGTGGTTTTCGCCGAGTTTCAATCCCTGTTCAAGAAAGCGAGGGAACCCTCCGGGGGCCTCGATACGGCCCGGGAAATACTCTCCCAGGCCTTTGGCGACGAACGGGCGGAGGAAATGCTCCGCAAATCCGTTCCCAATCTCGAGGGCAAACCCTTTGACTACCTTGCGGGACTCTCTGCTGAACGGATTGACCGCCTGCTGGCGGGAGAGCTCCCCGCGGTAAAGGCCCTGGTTCTTTCCCAGCTGGAGAGCGTCCAGGCTGCCGGGGTCATCAAACTCATGGCCATGGACGAAAAAAAGGACATCGTCCTCCGTCTTGCCCGCCTTTCATCGATACAGCCGGAAATTATCCGCCGGGTGGACGGTTCCATGAGGGAAAAGGTCCTCAACGCCGGAACCGGCGACGAGAGTTCCGTCGACGGCCGCTCCGCCTTGGCGAACATTCTCAGGAGCATGGATCCCCGCTCCGGGGGAATCATTCTCGAGGGCCTTTCGGGAAACGATCCCGAACTGGGTCGGGACTTAAAGACGCGGCTCTTTACCGAAGACGACGTAGCGCGGGCGGACGACCGCTTCATGCAGGAAAGGCTGAGAATTATGGAAGACCGGGAGATCGCCCTCATTGTGCGGGGCAGGAACGAAGGCTTCCGCTCGAAGGTCTTCGCCAACGTATCAAAGACCCGGGGCGCGAGGATTCTCGAGGAAGAGAGCCTTGCCGAGGGCATGAGCCGCCAGGAGTGCGACCGATCCTATTCCGCGTTTCTGGGCTCCCTGAGGGCCGCCTGGGAACGGGGAGAGCTTGTTTTGACGGACCGAGAAGACCGAGAGGAGTGGGTTAGATGAGTTTAGCCGCGGGAGACTACACGCAGGGTTTTGACATACTTTCGGTGGAGGATCTCCGGGAGCTGAGATCGGTCGGGGTATTTGCCCGCCACCGCGTAACGGGACTCGAGGTGTATCACCTGGTCAACGACGACGAGGAAAACCTCTTCGCCTACGCCTTTGCAACGCCCCCCTCGGATTCGACCGGCGTCGCCCATATCCTGGAGCATTCGGTACTCTGCGGCTCGAAAAACTATCCCCTGAAGGATCCTTTTCTGGTTCTGGCCAAGCAGAGCGTCAAGACCTTTCTCAACGCCATGACCTTCCCCGACAAAACCGTTTACCCCGCGAGTTCCATGGTGGAGGCGGATTACTTCAATCTCATGTCCGTTTACGGCGATGCCGTATTCTTCCCCCTTTTAGAGGAATGGACCTTCAAGCAGGAAGGTCACCGGCTGGAATGCGACGAAAACGGCACCTTCTCCGTCCAAGGGGTGGTCTTCAACGAGATGAGGGGCAACTACTCCTCCTTCGACAACATCGCGGGGGATTGGTCCCTCCGTTCTTTGCTGGAGGGAACCCCCTATGACCATGACTCCGGGGGAGACCCGGCGTTCATCCCCGATCTGACCTACGGGGATTTTAAGGACTTCCACGCGAAATATTACCATCCGTCGAACTGCCGTGTGTTCCTTCACGGCAATATACCCACCGAAAGACAGCTTCAGCTCCTTCAGGAAAGGTTCCTTTCGTCCTTCGGGCCGGGAAAGCGCATCGTGCCCGAATCCAGGGTTCTCCCCTTCGACCGCCCTAAGGCCTTCAGCGTTCCCGCCCCGGCGGGGGAGGACCAGGACAGGGACTCAGTCACGGTGCAGGTTAACTGGCTCCTGCCGGATTCCACCGATACCGTGGCCCTCATGGAGGCCAACCTGGTGGCGGAAATACTCCTGGGCCACGACGGGGCGGCCCTTACCCGGATCCTGCTGGAATCCGGGATGGGCGAAGACCTGGCTCCCTCGAGCGGCCTCGAGACCGAGGTCAAGCATATGTGCTTCAGCGTGGGAATGCGGGGGGTGCGCCGGGAACGGGCCGAGGCCTTCGAGAGCTTGGTGCTCGATTCCCTCGCGGACATCGCCTCCTCGGGGATTTCTGCCGAGGAGCTTGAGACCGCGGTGGGGGCTATCGATTTTTCGAACCGGGAGATCCGAAGATCCGGGGGGCCCTTCGCCCTCACCCTCATGCGGAGATCCCTGCGGGGGTGGATCCACGGATTCGGTCCCGCCGCTACGCTGCGCTACATACCCGCCTTCGAGGAGGTTAAGCGGAGGCTTTCGGCGGATCCGGGCTATGTGGGAACCCTCATACGTACCTGGTTTCTAGAGAATCCCAACCGCGCCCGGGTAGAGGTATACCCCGACTCGGCCTACGAAAGGCGGATCGAGGAGGGCCTCGCCGCCAGGATTGCCGCCTTTGAGGCAGCCCTTACCCCCCAAGGCAGGGAGGCCTTCGCGGAAAGCCAGGAACGCTTCTTCAGGCTTCAGGAAACCCAGGATACGCCTGAGCTTTTGGCCCTGATACCGCATTTATCCGCCCGGGACCTGCCTTTGGTTCCGGATTCGGTAAAAACCGCCTTTTCCCGGGCGGGAAACATTCCCGTCCTGGCCCATGAGCAGGGCACGAACGGAATAGGCTACGCGGATTTCGCGATCCCCGTGGACGTTCTCGATCCCCAGGACTATCCCCTCTTGCCCTTCTTTTCCTCGGCCCTCACGGGCATGGGATTGGACGGTCTTTCCTGGGCGGGAACGTCGGCCCTGTCCGCGAGGCTTACCGGCGGATTCGGCGCGGTGCTTTTCACCAGTTCTTCCGTCTCCGGCTATACGCCTCCGCGGGAATTGGGAAACCTGGCGGCGGGCCGGGACTTCCTGATCCTTCGGGTCAAAATGCTCGCCGAATACGCCCGGGAGGCGATTCACCTTGTCTTCCGATTCCTGGACCATGCGGATTTTTCCGACGAAAAGCGTCTCATGGATCTGCTCTTGGAATACCGGAACGATCTCGACTCGTCCATAGCGCCCGCGGGCAACCAGTATGCCGTCTCCAGGGCCGCTGCCCGGACGGGACGCTCCAAGGCGGTTGACGAGATATGGAACGGCATTACCCAGGTGAGATACGTCCGGGAACTTGCCGCGGAGGCCGGGAAGAAGGGGAAGGCCGCGGAATTTTCCTCGCGGCTCGAGCGCATGCTCTCGCGCCTTAGGGAAGCGGGTCTCGTGGTGAACCTCACGGGAACGGCGGACTTGCTTGAAACCATGTCCGACGCGATCCGGGAACGGGGTAAGGCATACGGGCCGCCCAGGGAGCGTTCCGCGCGTTCCGAATCCCTCGCGTCATTTCTTCCCCTCATTGCCGGAGAGCAACGCTCTCCCCCCTGCCGGGAGCTCGTGACCGCCCCGATTCAGGTGGGCTTTGCCGCCGCGGTGCTTCCCTCCCCATCCTACGGAACGCCGGAGCATCCCCTGGACATCGCCTTTGGCCACTGGCTCGCGAGCGACCTCCTTTGGGAGCGGGTCCGGATGAAGGGCGGGGCGTACGGGGTGTTTTCCTATCCCGACTCCCTGGAGGACATCTTCGTGCTCGCCACCTACCGGGATCCGCAGCCCCTCAACTCGCTGGAAACCTTCCGGGGGGCCTTGGAATACGCGGCGGCCAACCCTCCCGACCGCCCTGCCCTGGAGCGGACAATCACGGGCTGCTACAGCCGCGAAATTCAGCCCCGGTCTCCCTCGGACAAGGGCTTTACCGCCTTCATCCGGGTCTTGTACGGGATTACCGACGAGGTGAGGAAGGATAAGATCGAGCGGATCCTTTCCGCCGACAGCGAAGACATGAGGGCCTGCGCCCAACGGCTTTTGGCGGACTGGAATGCGGTTCGAGAGGCGGTGCTGGCCGGAAAGACGCAAATGAAGGCGTCCTCATCTTCTGAATTCGCTGGCAATGTCCTGCGTTTCACGATATAATTACGATACCTACCCAGGGAGGACTAGCGATGAAAAAAATGGACCAGGAAGGTTATCACATCCTCAAGCAGCTCGTGTCCGACGTACAGGGGGCTCCCTATCCGAATGTGATAGAAAATGAACTTTACCGGATCTGGTACGAGCACGCCCAGCAGGTTGCCATTCAATGTCTCGAATATATCGACAGAAATTTCCCGAACGACCGGGACGACGCAAAGCTCCCGAAATTCTGATTGACCCCGCGGGCGCCCCGCGGCGCTGACGTGGACGACTGTCGCGATTTGTGGCTATATTTAAGCCATGAACCTCGAACAGTGCACCATTAAAACCCGTGAGGCGATACAGGACGCCACCTCCCTGGCCCAAAGGGAGGATCATCCCCAGGTAGAGACGGACCATCTCCTGCTGGCCCTTTTGGAACAGGAAGACGGAATAGTCCTCCCCCTATTGGACCGCATCGGGGTATCTTCCGATGCCCTGGCCGAGTCCGCCCGGGAGCGGCTCTCCAAAAAGCCCCGGGTAACCGGGGAATCCGCCCAGCTTTATTTTTCTCCCATAGCGGCAAAAGTTATCGCCCGAGCCGAAAAGGAAGCCTCTGACCTCAAGGACGAGTACGTTTCCACGGAGCACGTACTTTTGGCCCTGGCTGCCGCCGAGGACCCCGCCGGGGAGGCCCTGCGCCGCTCCGGGGTTAACCGGGACACCATCCTCGCCTCCCTGAAAGAGGTGAGGGGAAATCAGCGGGTCACCTCGGAGGATCCCGAGGCCACCTTCCAGAGCCTGGAGAAATACTGCCGGGACCTCACGGCCCTCGCGAGGCAGGAAAAGATCGATCCCGTCATCGGACGGGACGAGGAAATCAGGCGGGTCATGCAGGTTCTCTCCCGCCGCACCAAGAACAATCCCGTGCTCATCGGGGAGCCCGGCGTGGGCAAGACCGCCATCGTGGAGGGTCTCGCCCGGCGCATCGTGTCGGGGGACGTGCCTGACAGCCTCAGGGGAAAGAAGCTTTTGGCCCTCGACCTGGGAGCCCTGGTGGCGGGAGCCAAATTCCGGGGAGAATTCGAGGAGCGCCTCAAGGCCGTGATCTCGGAGGTGCAAAAGTCCGAGGGCCGGATTATCCTGTTCATCGACGAGCTCCACACCCTGGTGGGGGCCGGCGCTAGCGAGGGCTCCATGGACGCCTCGAACCTCCTGAAACCCGCCCTCGCCCGGGGGGAGCTCAGGGCCGTCGGGGCGACGACCCTAAACGAATACCGAAAGTACATCGAAAAGGACGCGGCCCTGGAAAGGCGGTTCCAGCAGGTTTACTGCGCGGAACCCTCCGTAGAGGACACCATCGCCATCCTCCGGGGCCTTCAGGAAAAGTACGAGGTGCATC
>QKDA01000155.1 GCA_003246765.1 Spirochaetales bacterium
CGTGGTGGAGGCCGACAGCTCCCTGATTTCCGCGGCGGAGGTTCCGCTCCGCTCGGCGAGCTTGCCCTCGGCGAAGCGCTCCGTCTGCCGGGCCGCGTAGGCCAGGGGCTTGGCGATGGCCCTGCCGATAAGGGCCGCCGCCGCGATAAGGGTCACCAGGGCGATGAAGGCAACCGTGACGGCCAGAGTCCTGCTTTGGGCCGCCGCCGCCTCGGCTTTCTTGGCGTTGACGATCACGTCGATGTCGTCGATATAGGCTCCGGTTCCCACTACCCAGTTCCAGGGTTTGGACAAAAGGCTGTAGCTCCGCTTGGGCAGGGGCACGTCGGTCCCGGCCTTGGGGAACCAGTAGTCCGTATACCCCCCCCCTTCCATAGCCACCTTATTTATCGCGTGAAAGAGGGGAAATCCGTTGGCGTCGACCTGGTCATAACGGTTCGTTCCCTCTGTCGAGTTTCCGAGGAATACCACGTTTGTGCCGTCGGGGGTATCCGCCCAGAAGTATCCCTCCTCCCCGTATTTCATGTCCCTGAGAAGACCCCGGGCAAGGATCTCCGCCGTGCCGGGGCTCACCTCGCCCCGGTCCTTGAATTGGCCGAGCCGGTCCAGCATGGAAACCGCGGATTCCACCTCCCACTTCACGGTGCGGTCAAAGCTGTCCCTGAGGGTGGTGTCCAGCATGGCCGTTTGGGTGCGGTTCATGGAGGTAAAGGCTTGAATGAAGATGAGAAGGATTGCCAAGGCGACAAAGGCCACCGAGGCAAGGGTGAGGGTCACAATTTTCGTGGTGATTGATTTCATGGAGCTTCACCTCATTAAAACATAAGCGTACATAATGAGTATGAGTCATTGGAGTTTGGTCTGCAAATTTGCGGGCTCATGTCTCTTTATAAAAGTTTCCGTTGTCAAATATTTTGGTTCTGACTATTATCAAGGATAGAGACTATAAGGAGCGTGATGCCATGAACGATTTTAGCTTTTCCAGTCCGACCAAGATCATCTTCGGCCGGGGGGCCGAATTGCGGGTAGGGGAGGAGACTGCGGTTTTCTCAAAACGAATCTTGCTCCATTCCGGGGGAGGGAGCGCCGAACGCTCGGGGCTTATGGACCGGGTGCGCTCGTCCCTGCGCGCGGCGGGGGTGGAGTGGGTAGAGCTGGCGGGGGTCAAGCCGAATCCCCGGGTAGACCTCGTGCGGGAGGGCGTTGCCCTGTGCAGAAAGGAAGGCCTCGACTTCATTCTTGCCGTGGGGGGCGGCAGCGTAATAGATTCGGCGAAGGCCATAGCCCTGGGCGTGAGGTATGGGGGAGACGTGTGGGACTTTTACGAGTACCGCGCCAAGGCTGAAAGCGCCCTGGGGGTCGCCGTGGTGCTCACCATTCCCGCCGCTGGAAGCGAGTCGAGCACGAGCACGGTCATCTCCAACGGGGAACTCGCCCTCAAGCGCGGCTTTTCCTCGGAGCTGCTGCGTCCCCGGTTCGCCTGCATGAATCCGGAGCTGACCTTTACGCTCCCCGCCTATCAGACCGCCTGCGGGGCCGCGGATATCATGGCCCACGTGATGGAGCGCTACTTCACGAACGTGAGAAACGTGGGCTTTACGGACCGGCTTTGCGAGGCGACCCTGAAGACCGTGATCGACAGCCTTCCCCGGGTTCTCGCGGACCCCGAAGACTACGACGCCCGCTCCCAGATCATGTGGGCGGGTTCCGTCGCCCACAACGACCTTTTGGGGACGGGGAGGGAAGGGTGCTGGGGCAGCCACGGCATCGAGCACGAGCTGAGCGCCCTCTACGACGTGGCCCACGGCGCGGGCCTGGCGGCGGTTTTTCCCGCCTGGATGAAGTACGTGTGGAGCCATGACATTCCCCGGTTCGCGCGGTTTGCCACGGAGGTTTGGGGGGTTGAAGCCGATTGGGAACATCCCGAGCGGGCCGCCCTCGAGGGCATCCGTCGGCTGGAGGCTTTTTTCGCAGCCTCGGGCCTTCCGGTTACCCTGGCTGAACTCGGGATTCCGAGGGACCGTATTCCGGAAATGGCTGAGAAGGCCGTGGCGAAGGGGGGCGGAACCGTGGGCAACTTCGTGAAGCTTTCCTCCTCCGACGTGGAACGGATCCTGGAACTCGCCTCCTCTTAGTCCTTCCCCTGCTCCTGGATCCATTCCGCCCAGGCCTTGTCGGACTTCGCGATATGGTCCAGGAGCCAGGTTCCGAGGAAGCCTTGGACAGTATCTTGTTCGCGGCCTGGCCATACAAAGCTACACCAAGTACCAGGATCCCGCTTTTTTTACAGGACAAATAAATAATTGACAAATATTCATTTCCTGCTACCCTGAACGCAGGAGGATCTTAATGATCAAAAAGTCTCAAGTCTCAAGTCTCATCCTCGCCTCGCTGGTAATTGCATGCTCCTCGTGTTCGTTTGGCTTACCGCAGCCTGAAGAGAAGAAGGTGTATGCACCGACAACAAAGCCCGGTAAAGCCTATCAAACTGTGTTAACGCAGATGGAAAGCAGTTTGGATGACGCCTTTTCCTGTTTACAGAACTACACGGATACCGTAAGCCTTCAGCAGACAGCGCGCGCGGTCGGCGGGGATGCCGCA
>QKDA01000171.1 GCA_003246765.1 Spirochaetales bacterium
ATCATGGAAACCAGTACCGACCAAATCCTGTCTCTCGTACGCACGCAAGGGATGATCCGGCCCCGGGATCTTGTTGCGCGGAATATCGCCACTGTTGTGCTTACTCGGATGGTTAAAAACGGTAGTCTTGTTCGCGTTGCGCGGGGGCTGTATGCGCTGCCGAATCGGCAGGCATCGGAATACGCATCTCTTGGCGAGGTTGCGGTTAAGTATCCGCAAGGGATCATATGCCTTCTTTCGGCGCTTCGTTTCCATGAGCTGGGCACTCAATCTCCGTATGAAGTCTGGCTTGCCATACCGAACAAGGCTCGCCCTCCCGTTCTGGAATATCCGCCGATCAGGATCGTGCGGTTTTCGGGAGCGGCACTTACCGAAGGCGTAGAAACGCACCTTATAGATGGCGTTCCCGTCAGGATCACGAGCGTAGAGCGAACGGTTGCCGACTGTTTTAAATTTCGTAACAAGATAGGAATGGACGTCGCGCTAGAGGCGCTTCGCGAGGCTTGGCGCGATAAGAAAATAACGATGAATGAACTGTGGCACTTCGCGAAGGTTAACCGGGTTACGAACATTATCAGACCCTATCTGGAGAGTACGACATGAGCGAAAATCTTGCGGCCTCAGTCCGTGCCCGGCTTCTCAATTATTCTCGCGAAACCAGGCAGGACTTCAATCAGGTCTTGACGCGGTACGCTATCGAGCGCTTTCTGTATCGTATCGGCGCTTCCCCGTATGCGGATTCATTTATGCTGAAGGGTGCGCTCCTTTTCGATCTCTGGTTCGATATTCCACACCGTGCGACGCGTGACGCCGATCTGTTGGGCTTTGGGTCCGCAGAGCTCACGAGCATCGAATCGATCTTTCAGGAACTGTGCCGGATCGAATATCCGGATGGAATGATATTTCGCCCCGAGTCGGTGAAGGTTGATGAGATCAGGAAAGAAGCGCGGTATGATGGCGTACGCGTGATCTTGCTTGGCTTTCTGGATGGCGCGCGTTGTCTGGTTCAGGTCGATATCGGGTTCGGCGACGCGGTTACTCCGGAAGCCGAAGATGTACAATACCCTGTCATTCTGAAAGACCTTGCACAGCCAACGATGCGCGCGTATCCCCGGTATACGGTAGTTGCCGAGAAGTTTGACGCGGTCTATTCACTGGGTATGGCTAACAGCCGAATGAAGGATTATTTCGATCTGTACACTTTGGCTCGATATATGGATTTTGATGGGGCTACGCTTGGCTGTGCCATCAAGGCGACTTTCGAGCGCCGACAGACGGTGGTTGTAGACGCTGCGCCGATCGGACTCACAGATACCTTCGCGAAGGACAGTCAGAAGCAAACGCAATGGCAAGCGTTCTTGCGTAAAAACGGGATAGAGTCTGTTTCATTTGGTGAAGTTGTCGCGGTTCTTGCGGCTTTCTTGTTGCCTGTCGCCGATGCGGTTTTTCAAGGGGAGAGCTTTTCGCATGAATGGAAAGCGGGCGGGCCATGGTCGTGATAGGGTGCCATATAAAGGTTTCCTGTCTACTTATACGATTAGAGTGAAAAAACTTGCTTACACTACTTGCTTACACACTTTTTAGCTCAAAAGTGTAAGCAAAAATTGTAAGCAAAATCGATGTTTCATGATGATTCTCAATAATCCGTAATACTTTTCTTGTTGCACATTTCCTTATCCTGTAATACAATATGAATTAGTAAGACACGAAAAAAAACGCCCGGAGTCGTCCTGCAAAACCTTTATGCATCAGTTCGATTCTGATCGGCGCCTTTAATAGAAAAGCCCACCATCCGGTGGGCTTTTCTATTAAAGGCGCCGGTTTATTAAGGAAATAGATTGACGGCTCCGGCATCCGCCGGAGCTATGGCTCGGCGCCCCTGCGGGTAGTGGCCCACCATTCGGTGGGCTTTTCTATTAAAGGCGCCGGTTTATTAAGGAAATAGATTGACGGCTCCGGCATCCGCCGGAGCTATGGCTCGGCGCCGGTTTATCGCTTCGGTTGCAGGGCTGAAAGCCTTCCCTTGAAAAGGGAAAACTCGATGCCCTTCGAGGCCGCAAAGTCCTTGACCGACTGGTCCTCATCCTCGTATTTACCCGTGATAGCCTCCACCTCCGCCATGTCGTATCCAGCCTCCCTCAGGGCCCGGAAGGTGACGCTTCCCGTGATGGGGATCGCTTCGCCCGGGGCGCTCTGGGGCTTTTCCTCATGGGTGCCTGTCTCAACCGCCCCGCTTCCCGTGCCGTCCCCCGCGACGGTTATGTCCGGGGGTATCGCTTTTCCCGCTTTGGAGAGCACCCTCTTGGCCGCCGGGGGAAGGGCGGTTCCCTCCTCGGCGGTATGGGGCAATCCTGTCCATAAGGCAACGAAAAGGCGCAAGGAATCGGTTCCTATCTCAAGCCCTTCGGGTAGGTTTTCCGGGGCCGCGTTCTCGAGGCTGTTGACCTTGTCCTCCGGGTTCACGGCTCCAAAGGCCTCCATGAGGCTTTCAAGGGGAATCGAGAAGGCCTTCGACACGTCGCTCCAAGCGTAGGAACCCCTGATATCCTGGGGGTTCGGTAAACCCGCGAACTCCCCGGCCTTGATAAGGGCCGGTTTCTTCGTAGACGTGACCTGCCATTGCCCGAGGAGGGCTGAAATCCCGATCCCGGCGAAAAGGATTAGGGCAGCGGCCATTCCCGCGGCGGGGGTCGATAGGGGAAGCCGGTTCCCGGGACCCGAAAAGGTTACCGTGTTTTTTGGGGGGCAGGCGCTTTCGCTAGAGCACTTGAGGCAGGAGATGCATTGGTGGTCTCTCACGACCGTTGCCCCGGAAACGGCGATGTTCATGGGGCATGCCCGGTCGCAGGCCCCGCAGGATATGCATGTTGAGGCTTGTCTCCGGACGGAGAAAACCCTGAAAAGGTTGAAAAGGCCCTGAAAGGCCCCGTAGGGACATATGTATTTGCAAAAGGGACGCTCCACGGCCAGAGACGTCAGGGTCACCGCCCCAAGGACCGTAAAGCCGAGGATCGTGACCTCCCCCGTCCAGAAGTGGAAGAGGGCGTAGTAGGGGTCGACATTCTGGAATACGAGGGACGCCGTGACCGCCGTCAGGTAGAGAACCCTCAAGAGAACAAAGTAGCGGATATACCTCAGCAGGCGGTCTATCTTGGCGGGAATGAGGTTATTATACCTGCGCTTCCATATCTTTCGCCCTATCGCCGCCAGCCATTCCTGGTAGGTTCCGAAGGGGCAGATCCAGCCGCAGAGGGCAGGGCCGAAGAGAATGGCCAAGACAATGCCGATGAGGGCCAGGACCACCGAGGATTCATGGACCTTTTTTACGTAGGTTCCCAGGGTGGCGAGATTCCAGAAGGCGACAACCCCCCCGAAGGGGCAAATGCCGTGGATGGAAGCCTCCCCGCCGAAGGGTACCTCCACCCCCGCTTCCTTAAGCCCGTTCAAGGTCACGATTCCCGCGATGAAGATAAAGAAGAAGAGTTGAATCCCCTTCCGCCACCTTTGCGCCGCCGCTTTTTTTGCCGATGTACCTTTCATGTATCACTCCTCTTTTTGACCTGGACTCATCCGTGCCATCAATAAGTATTGAGAGGCGGGGTTCATTATGTCAAACCAAGCGGAGGTGGTTTTATCCACGCACCGCCGGTTGATCAGAGAAGTGGTCTAATTATTCACCAATATGCCTGCAGAGCCGCTGCCGCTTTCGCGTTGAAAGCGGATTGGCCTGGGTATCCGTGCAGACTGTCGCCTGTAGAGAACGTGGGATTCAGGTTGAGTATGTCGTAGGGCGCCCCGCTCATCCACATTAGGAAGGAATTCGCCCGGGAGGACGAGTCTTTCATGTAGAGGATCAAGCCGTCAACGGCGGTTTTGGCTTCCTCTTGATGCTCCTCGTAACCGATAAGCGCTGATTCTCTGCCTGCGGCGATCCATGCCTCACGATCCCATACGTTTGGCGCAGCGTGTCCGCGAATGCCCATGCCGTACTCACCGATATGAAAGGGGGGCAAGTCGGCTTCCGCGATCCCCAGTTCCGTGCCTAGAATCTCAGTGAAGAAATTGTCCTCGTGGAGGAGAAGCGCGTCTCTCACATTCGCTGCTGTGGCGGACGACGCGGAGGAAGCGAATACGTCGAGGGGCATGTATTGAGATACGCTGAATGCGTCGAGGCCGAGAAGGTATTCCTTCATGTACGACTTGTTTGCCGCTGTCATGTCGTCCACGAAGAGGAGGTCCTCGTTCCCCTCGAAGTCTCCGTCCGCCAGGATACGGGAGAAATACTCCTCGTGGCTCGGAATACGCTTCAGGTACTCGATGTGGTGGCAGAAATTATGCCCGAGTACGACCTTTCCTTCGAATTCAGGGTACTCTGCGGCGATCCTCTCCCGCACGTAGGCCAGAAGTTCCACCCAGGACTGGGTATGGTTCTTGAAGGAACCCATGAGCTCCGCGCCAATATCAAACCTGATCGGTTCCTTCAGCGAGATTCCCTGGCCTTCCATGTCGCCCAGGGCAAGCGAGAGTGCTTCGAGGCTGTTATCAATGACCATTAGGTAATTTTGGCTTGTATCCATCGGATCCAGCCCGTCGAAGAGCCCTCGCCAATCGAGGGTTCCAGGAATCACCGAGGATGAACTTGCTCCCGCCCAGCTGAACTGCATCGGGTCGATATGGGGGCGGAAATTGATGCGTACGCCATTTTTCGCGAGAGCGACGAGTACATTCCGCTGTATTTCGAGGCTTGGGGTGTTAACCCAGTCGTTCCAGCGGATTCCCGCGGAATAGGTGTCGATGAAGTAGGTAGGAATCAAGGTAACGCGACGGAACCCGTACTCGTCGGATTTGGACATGAAGTGGTCAAAATTTGTTCCCGTGAAGTGCGCAGGATTCCAGCTGGCCCATACCACGCCTACGTCCTCGTTTTCCGAGGCGCCGTAATCGATTGGTCCAACCCCGCCGCCGTCGCTTTCCTTTACCGTCACCGATACGGCCGCATCATCGCTGAGCCCCGAGACCGCGGTAGCCGTAAGGGTTACCACGTAGGTTCCTGGCTGGGCGAAAGTGTGGGCAGTAGTCGGGCCGCTTGCTGCCGTTCCCTCAATGACCCAGGAATATGACGCGGGCGTGGCGTTTTCGAATACCGAGCCTGCGCCGTTGAAGGTAACTGTTTCCCCTGGTTTGGGCGAGGAAGGCGAGTATGAAATCCTCGCCTCTACCGATTCCGCGGTTATGCTCTCTCCCGGCGGTGTTCCCCAAGCGAGTTTCCCGTCGAGATAAGCGGTGATCTTAGGATTCTCGATGAGGGAAGTCGCCGAGGGGATGAAGCTATAATCGTTCGACTGATCGTAATTCGCCCAGTTGTCGGCATTGATTCCGAGATTAACGTATATCTTGGCGCCTGCGGCGAGGGATCCCGAGGCGAAGGAGAAGAGGGCGTACTCGCTTTCGCTTCCACCGACGAAATTCGTCTTCACGAGGGAGTTACCGACGTTTGCCCAATAGACAGTGATGTTTTGCGTACGCTCGGTTTCGTCGCTGTACCAATAGCGGACTGTGAGCCCGGATAGTCCTATCGCCTCGTCTCCGGTATTAGTGATGACCAGCTCCGGCTTGATCGAATTGGTTATCGTCGTCTGGTTCGCGTTACGGTATTCGACTTTCAGGTCGCCGGTAGCGGGCGGGTCGTCGGCGATGGTGACCGTGACGGTTCCCGAGCCTGAGATACCGTCGACTACGGCGGTTACGGCGTAGGATCCCTCCGGGGCGGAGGAAACGTTGAGGGTAACCGTGGAATCGGTCGAGCCGAGGATAGGCAGGTTTGAGCTCCAAACGGTGCCGTTCAGGGAATAGGCGTCGCCGTGCTGATCAGTGCCGGCAGCCGTCAGGGTTACGCTACCCGCGCTACGGTACACGCTTTTCGAGGTTACCGAGATTGCGGCGAGCGCGGCGGGATCCTCGTTCGACGCCTTTCCCACTTGAAGGTTGTCGAGGGTAATTGTACCGCTACCTGCATTTCCGTTTTGTACGTATACGCTGTATTCGGAAAGTTGGCTGAAGTCGAGCTTCCCGTCGCCCCCTGAATACCAGGAGGGATGAGCAAAAGACGCAACGGGGATGCTGACCGTCTCGGAGCCGCCGATGGTCAGTACGTACTCGAAGTACTCACCGTTTCCCTCGCGGAACTGGAGCACCAGTTCCCGTCCCGATCCGTCTCCAACCAGGTCCAGACGGACCGTATCGCAGTCGGAAGTATAACCCGTAACACCGGAATACCCACCTCGGGTCACGCCCGCATAGGCGGGCGAGCCGACAGTGTACGAGAGGTAGAGCATTTCGCCGCTAACTGCCGCGGTTATCAAGTTTCCGTTTGTGTTACGCGAGAAGTTTGAGGACGAAGCGTTCGAGTAATCGTCGATCATTGCCGAGGTAAAGCCCGTGGGGGGAGTGGTTTCCCCGAACACGCTCGCTGTCTCGGCGGTCTCCTTGAGACCGTCGGCTCCGTTCACGACGCGGTTGCCCCAGTCGGTCAGGCTGTTTCCCTCCCAGTCGCTACTCATGTCGAGGTAATCGGTCTCGCCGACGGTGTTTCCTTTCCAAGACCAGGCGAGATAGCCGATGGACAAGTCCGTCGCGTAGGACATGACGTAGTCCTCGTCGACGTTGGTACCGGAGTGGTAGTGCCCGAACTCTCCGATTACCTGCGCGAGGCCCCGTGCGGCAATGCCGTCCAGAGCGCTTTTGATATTGTTTTGGTTCGCTCCGACTACCTCGTAGATGTGGGTGGAGAAGATGATGTTGGAAAGAGAATCGCTCGCGAGCACTTCCGCGCCCTTCTCCTGTATGGCCTGCGGGTATTGTCCCCAGCCCGGGGCATCGACCATGATCGCGTGCTCAAGCCCGGCAGCCCTTAGCCGTGGTATCTGGGTCTTGTAAGTATCGGCCCATACCTGCGAGGAAGAATAGGGATACCATTCATTTGCGATATTTATGATGGTGTAGGGTTCCTGTCCCGTCAAGGCGTCCTTTATCGAGATGAAATAATCCGTAGCGGCCGCAAGTTCCGCAGTGGATGAACTTCCCGTTGCGTCGTGAACCTCGAGAACGGTAATCAGATTGTGGGATTTTGCCGTTTCGATTATAGTGGTAACGGAATCTGCGTCATCACGCGTCCACTGTGCGCCGTTGGATAGGACTATCCTGACGGTGTTCGCCCCGCTTTCGGCTATGCCCGCAAGGGAGGCGGCGAGTTGATCCTTGTACCAAGTGTGCGCGTGGTTTACGCCACGCATCACGAAAGGATTGTCGTTCGCGTCCAGCAGTTGGGACCCCGAGACGTGGAACCCCTTGGAGGGAAAATCTTGGGATACAGTGGCAGCTGATATCCCAAGATTCTCCATTGTACTTTTCTGCATTTCGTCCTTTGTTTTTTCCCGGATCGAGAAAGAACATGATGAAACCAGAATCGCAGCCACTATCCCCAGAACGGTTGTGCCGTTGAGAATACCTCGCACTTTACTCATATGCGCTCCTTTAATATTTGAGAGAAACCGGTTTCTCTCGAAAGAAATAAAAAAACTGAACCTTTTGGATCAGTAATACACCCTTAAACTGTAGTTGAATGACGGCTTACCGCGCTGCACGATACATGCCTATCGGTCTGTCAGATTTTCAGCCTAACATAGTTACAGCCTGTGTCAAGGAAAACAATTGGGAAACTTTTGTTTCCTTATTAGGGAATTGGAGTACGTATTTTTACTGAGGACACGGGCTTTCCGAAGGCTCATGCGAACCGCAACCGGGGGTTGCCCTTTTTGTTTCTTCTGGTTGGTGGCCGTAAGCATTATTATGTCGGATACTCAGGTTCGGAGGAAAAAATGGTACTTAATACGCGGTTAGCCTCGCTCAGGCGGTCTCGGTCCCTTTCCCAGGAAGCCCTCGCGGAGGAACTCTCCGTGAGCCGTCAGGCCGTGGCGAAGTGGGAATCCGGCGAAACCCTGCCGGAACTCGAAAATCTGGTTGCCCTGGCCTCGTTCTATTCGGTCTCAGTGGACTCTCTGCTCCGCGGCGGAACCTGCGGCGAGGCAGATAACGGGATGCAGGTACGGGGCGACGAGGTTCTCCTGCGGGATTTCTTGTGCAAGGCCAAGAGGGAAACCTATGCGGGAAAGGGCCCGGAATCCGCCCCGTCACGGCCCGCTTCCCATGACCTGAGCTTTGAGGAGGGGGATCTCTTCTATTACGATACCTACCTGGGGGGAGAAAGGTTCATCGGCGAGGAGGGGGTCTGGCGAGGCGGCAAACCCTCGTGGGGAATGAATTACTGCGGCAGGGTCTTGAGCCCCCAGCGCTTCCCCGCGGATTTTCTCAAGGAGGCTCTTTTTGCGGTGGCTCCGGATCAGCCTTACAGGGGGCCCTCGGTTTACGAGAAGGGAGAGTTCGCCTACCATAGCATGGTGAGCGGTGCCCTGGACTGGTACCGCGGTTCCGAGGAGATTCTCGTTTCCGGGGAACGGGTCTATGAATGCCTTTTTCACGGCGGATTTATCGGTTAACAGCGAGAAAAAAAGTAATATTTGATATTTGCGAAAAACTCCAAAAACTCCATTTGACACGACTCTTTCCGCCAACTATACTCCCTTACGACACGGTTGAACCGTGTTTTGGGAGGTTTTTTTTTATGAAAAAATGCGTTACCGCTTCAACAATACTCCTTGCCGGTCTCTTGACCGCCGGCACGTTCCTCGCGGGCTGCGCGAGTTCCAAGGGCGTTCAGTCCGCTCCGGCCGAAGGGCCCGTGGCTGCCCAGGCAGCCCCGGCGGCCGAGGTTCCGGCTCCCGCGCCGGTCCTCGTGGATGTTCCCTATTGGGTGCTGAACCGGGTGGAAACCGCGTATCCTGACGGCGTGGTTTCGGGCGTGGAAACCTTCGATCTTGACGCCTCGGGACGGGTTTTAAAAAACGTCTCTTTTGACGGCAAGGGTAACGCGGTTTCCGTTAAGACCTGGTCCTGGGACGGGGATACGGCTGCCATGGTGACCGCCGATCCCGAGGGATCCGTGATTGCCAAGGGCCGGCAGAGGTGGTCCCAGGGGCTTCTTATGGAAGAGGTTAGGCTGAACGCTAAGGACGAGGTTCAGTCGACGGAATCCTACCGCTACGACGCAGAGGGCCGCAAGATCGGCTGGTCGGTTCAAACCGCCAAGGGCAATACCATAACCACCGAATACGGGTGGGAAGGGTCCCGCCTCGCGTCGATTCTGGTAAAGGACGCCACGGGGGCCGTTATCAAGCGCTATACCCGCTCTTATGACGGCTCGGGGCTTCTCCTCTCGGAGAGCGAGTGGGACGAAAAGGGCACCTTGACCAGGAAGATCGCCTATGTCTATGAGGGCGGTTTCCTCGTGCGGGAAGAGGCAAGGAACGGATCGGGGGGAATGCTCTCGTCCGCGGAGTACGTTAACGACGAATGGGGCAATCCCCTTTCCGTAGCGTATAAAGACCGGACCGGAAGGATTATCGAGACGAAAAAGCAGGGCTGGACGGGATATACCCGGCTTGAGCCCCAGAAGTGACTATAGGGTGGGAGACTATGAAGAAAGCCTTAGCAACGGGCGCGGCGCTGATCCTCTCGGGATTCAGCGCCTTCGCCATCAATGAAAACGTGATCGTCTGGGAACAGATCTACAAGCAGGTGGATTCGAACGCCCAGCGGCACTCGGTCATGCTCAAGATTATGGAGCTCAAGGACCGGGAGTTTACTCCCATGATCGAGTCGGCCCTGGAGAGCTTGGTGTCGAGCCGGCTCGATTTCGGCTCCGCCGCGGAGAGGCACGACAAGAACGAATTGGCGAAGCTCCTCGTGACCGAGCTCGG
>QKDA01000137.1 GCA_003246765.1 Spirochaetales bacterium
TGGATTAGGTGATCGTCAACAGAACCGCATCGTTTAGCAGTTAGAAACAAACCGTATCAAAGAACCGCACCGTTTTCAAGGCTCGCCTTGTCAGCGGCGCGACGTTGTAATATATATCACCCAGGGGCGGTGAAGGTCAAGGGGCCTTCACGGGGTTTTTTGCTTTTTTCTTGAATTCGCTCCGATCTTCAGGACGCTCGAAAAATTTACGAGGTAATCCGCGAAAGAAAGAAGCGAAAGGATTACTGCCAGCCCGTATAACACGTAGTTTACCGTCGTGAGCAAGGGGAGAATGCTTTCCGGAAGCAAACCGAGCCGAAGGCCCGACTCGATCGCGAGCGAGAAACCGGCGGCCAAAATGTACAGTACAGTCTTTGCCTTTCCGCCTTTCCGGGCAGCGATGGCAACCCCCTCCCTGGCAGCGAGCATACGCACGAAAAGAATACCCATTTCGCGGTACAGGATAATTAGGAAAAGAATTGAAGGAAGGTAACCGGATAGAACGAAGGAGAAGAGGACCGTCATGTTGGCTAAAACGTCCGCGAAAGGGTCATAAATCTTTCCGAAATCGGAAACCTCGCGAAGCTTCCTAGCGTAATACCCGTCGAGAAAATCGGTAAACTCCATAAACGCGAAGAGAGGGATGAGAATGAATACGGAAAGAGCCGATCCGGTTCCGACCCATTGGGGAAGAAAATATAGGATAAAAAAAACGGGAGCCAATAGAATCCTGAGGGTCGTAAAAAGATTCGCCAATTTCATTGTATAACTATCCTATTTGACAAAGGAAGTGTCAAGCGATACGATTTCCCTATGCGGAAAAGCATCATCGCGACGGTTTTATGGTATGCTCTCGTCCAGATTGCACTCCTCGTGATACTTGCCAGGCTAGAAGGCGTTCCCGTACGAGATCTTGGATCCTTTATCTTATTCATCGCGGTGCTGCACGGAGGCTTAACGGCGTTTCTTCTCCGTTTACGGCATTACTTTACCGACCAGGTTACCGGACTGCCCCTCGAACGCATCAATCTTGCCAATTTAGTGACCCTTCTCAGGATCTCCTGCGTTCCGCTGGTGGCTTTCGTGCTTCGAAGAACCGATGCCTCCTCGATAAAGGCCCTGCTCCCCATCATCCTGGCCCTCGTCTTTCTCACCGACAGCTTTGACGGGCAAATCGCGCGACGGCTTCACCAAATGACCAAAATCGGACAAATGCTCGACTCGATCAGCGACTACAGCCTCCTAGGGGTAATCTCGATTGCCTTTTTCAGAAACCAGATTGTCCCTCCCTGGTTTATCGTGCTTATTTTCGCGCGCCTGTTATTCCAAGCCCTGGGAATGCTTCTTTTCCTTATATTGAGAAGGCCGGTAGAGACGAAATCCACTTGGGGGGGCAAGATAGCCGTGGCTACCATCATGTCCCTTTATGTGGCCGAAATGATCAGAATGTACCTTCCCGCACGCTTCGAAACCCTTTTCACGATGATCGAATACCTCGCGGCGGCGGTGATATTTCTGTCTTTCTTTGAGAAAGCCTTTATTTTTGCCCGTCACGGCAAGGCCACGAAGCTTCGCTGAACGTCACGGGTAGGACTTATAGTCCTGAACGATACTGATTCCCGAGAGGATCTTCTTGTCCGGAGCCATAGCCCGGGCGGTTTCAAGAACCTTATCGATAACGGCTGCGGAATCCGCTACCCCATGAAGGGTAATCTCCGTTGAACTGGCGGTTGCCTCGAGAAAATGCACCGGGATCTGTAGATCGAAGACGATATGGTTGACTATCTTTTGGGCAAGCAGCATTTCCCCTATGCGATCCCGGCCGATCGATTCCTGAGTCGCGTCGATGGTGAGACGACAGGCCTCGGCGATGATTTTCGCCCCGGCGGCAGGGGAAATTGAATCCGAATTCACTATGAGGTTGTAGCTTGCGGGATCGTCATGGTCAATGTTAAAGAAAGCCTTATGAAAACCCCGGCGATTACTGTCGCTCTCCTGAAGGAGGGCAGTGGCCTTTTTCTCGGGCCAAGAAAACTCGTTCATTAACCGGGCTATCCGAACCGGGGTGGAAGCCACGAGCCGAACAGCGAAACATCCGGGAATATCCTTAAGGATGGCAAAGCCGCCCCGACCGACGAAGACACAGTTGCCGTCCTTCGAACGGTCGTATACCACTTCCCGCAGATAATCAAAATACTCATCCCTATCCCGCGCGAGGGAGGCCCAAAAGCCGGGCTTTTTTTCGTCGTACTTTTTTAACTTATCCTCGGTCACCCCGTGCTTAACCAGATCCCCCTCAAGCATATCCCTATTGATAAAGGTGTACCCAAGCAGCCGGGACAGCTCAGCGGCCACCTCGTCGCCGAAAGAGGCAATTTGCCTTGAAATCGTAATTATTGCCATACCGAACCTCCCTGAATTGGTATATGATCCACTTAAAGGATAAGACCCGCACAGGTATATGTCAAAGGAGTTCCAATGGATGAGAACCTGATATGGCGCCCAATTGAACGTAAGTCCATTTTTCTCACCCGCGTGTTCGAGGTTTTGGAAATACAGAGCCGCGCTCCCGACGAGTCTGAGGGAACGTACTATACCCTTCATGCGGGCGACTGGGTCGTGGTGGTCCCGGTGATCGAAGGGCTCTCGGGGGACAAAAGCTTTATCATGGTCAGGCAGTGGAGGCACGGAGCCGAAGGGATGAGCGTGGAATTTCCCGGAGGGGTAATCGACTCGGGAGAAAGCCCCATGGAGGCCGCAGTGCGGGAGCTGAGGGAAGAAACAGGCCACACCGCGGGCCGGATGGTACAGGCGGCGACCTTTTCCCCAAATCCCGCGATCATGGATAACCGGTGTCACGTATTTATCGCCGAAGACCTTACAGCCTCACATGCCTTGGACCTGGATGAGGATGAATACCTGAGCGCCTTCCCGGTTCCCTGCGCCGAAGTCGCGCGGGGCATGGGACACCCGCCCTATATACACGGGCTCATGTCCGCGGCGTTGTTGGCATACATACAGCTTCGCGGAATGCCGAAGTAGTTAAAAAAAAGGCAGCCCGAAACGCGTTTCGGGCTGCCGTATACGATCTATTGAGCCGTTTCGCCCTTAGGGCTTCGTCTGGCTGGAAAGGGGTTCATACTTTCTAGCCCTGTCGTAGAGGCCTTCCCGGTATTCACCCTTGATGCTCGGAATCGTAAGTATCATGCCTGGCATGAGAAGGTTCGGATTCGAGGGCTGCTTCAGGTTTTTCCGATTGGCTTCGTAGAGTTTTTCCCACATCAGGGGATTCCCGTATACCGCGGGATTCGCCGCTATGGTCCACAGGCAATCCCTGCTGGGATTCCACAACTCTACCTTCCAGGTCGCGGGCAGGGGTACGATCTCCTTAACCGCAGAAAGGGCGTCCAGGGCCTCCTGGGCTGAGGACTTGGCCTCGGGCCATGATTCCGCGGCGAAGGCCGCGGCGGCGCTGTCGATGGAGACCGTTGCGGAAGCGACCGCCGCGGGGAAATAGACATCGGCCTTGATACCCTTAGCCCAAGCCAGACGGGTCCGCGCAGCGTACAGGGTCTTTTCTGCGTCTGCGCGGGCAATCATTCCCTGTATGAACGCGGCGGAAAGCTCGGCGTTCCGCTCCGCCTCCCGGGCGTATTCAACGGCCCCGGCATAGTCGCCCTCGTCATAGGCATTCGCCGCCATCTCCGTATACGCCCGGCTTTTGCGCTGAAATTCGTTGTTGTCGTAGGTCGCGGCGGCGAGGGGAGACAGGGACGCCGCCAGGGTTACGGCGAGGATCGCAGCAAGACTTTTGTTCATTTGATTTCCTCCCCGGATTCGGATTCGATAACGTAGGGCTCATCGCTAAAGCCCTCGGCGTCCTCGGGCAGCGGGACGAGTTCGTCCGCCTGCCGGGCCAGGTCCGTACTGGCAGCCTGGCGGTTCTTGGCGGCGCTGATCGCAAAGTCCGCGGCGTTCCTTCGGAGGGTGACCTCCTGATACACCGTGGTATATCTGTTTTCTGCGTCGAGCAGGGCGTTATAGGCGTTCTTCCACTCATCCTTCGCGCCGAGGGCCTTGGACGACTCGAAACTCTGCTGGGCAGAACCATACTCCGCGGGCATGGACCGACTCGCCTTGATGGAATCGCAGAGGTCGCGGATCTCGATCACCTTCGGGGTTTTCTCCTCGGAAAGCCCGCGATAGCCCGCGTTGCTTACCATGGCGAGAAGCTTCACGCACTCGCTTGCGGCCTCGTAGGCTTCGGGGTCCCGCGCTCCGTACGCGGCGGCGGATTCCTCATATTTTACGCCCGCCTTCTCGTAGCTTTCGGGATCCTTTTCGGCAAAGTCGTTTTCCACGATCTCGTCATTGAGCGCAACGGCGTCCATTCCGAGAATAAGGGTTCGATACCGCATCAGCGCGATCTGGGCTGCCCCGTAAGCGCCTTCCTTATCCCCGCCGTCGCGCAGGGAAACGGCCTGATTAAGGGCTTCGTCGGCGAGGCCGAATTGCTCGGGGAAATAGGAATCCGCCCCGGCGGCAATTGCCTGGTCCCGGGCGGCACCGAGTTCATCCTCTAGCTGAAGGGCGATTTCATCGAAGGCTGAGGAGAAAAGGGCCGTATATTTCTGGATGGCGTCCTTGAACGCCGCTTCCGACGCGTCATAGTCGGTTCCATAGGCGGCAAGGCCGGCGTTCCGCGAGGCTTCCGCCTCGCCCCAGCCTTCAGGCTTAAAGGTGTTGATTCCGTATTTAAGCCCCTTCTCGCGCAGGGCTTCGCACTCGTCGCGGAGCGATGTCAGGGCTTCGTCTACGGGCTTCGTCTGGGCCGGCTCTACCGAGGGCTCGGGCTGTGTTGGTTCCACCGACGGGGTTGGTTCCGGCGCCGCGGGGGGGGCGCTTTTACAGGCTGCGAGCAGCGCCACAGAAACGAGCACCGCGCCTGCGAGTAATTTTACTTTCTTCGGATTCATCGATACCTCCGGAATTGTTACCAAAGGGTACACCGATACAGTTTTTATTACAAGATTTTTTTTGTCCCGTGCTATACTTGAGGAAATTTTTTTGGAGGTAAACCCATGGGCGACGACTTCAGTTTTGAGTTAATGGAGCGATTCGGAATTCTCTCTGAGGGAAAGGGCGGCTGGACGGTAGAGCTCACGGCGGTTTCCTGGGGAGGCCGCCCGCCCAAATACGACATTCGAAGCTGGTCGCCGGATCACCAAAAAATGGGAAAAGGGATAACCCTCTCCGCGGAAGAGCTCTCGGCCCTCAAGAAAATTCTCGAGGGCATGAGTCTCTGATCCTCCCTAGCGATGGAGGGCTATCTCTTCCTGGGTAAGCCGATCGCACACCTCATTGTAATGGATGCCCGCGTGTCCCTTGACCCACACCCATCGAGGCTTCAGGGCAAGGGCGAGAACGTCCAGGCGCATCCATAAATCCTGGTTTTTTACCGGTTCCTTCGAGGCGGTTCGCCACCCGTTCCTTTTCCAGCCGTTTATCCACTGGGTGATGCCCTTCTGCACGTATTGGGAGTCGGTGTACACCGAGACCGCCCGGGCCGACCATGGGGCAGTTTGAGAAATGAGGGAGAGGGCCTCAATGACCGCGGTGAGCTCCATACGGTTATTCGTCGTCATGCGGTCCCCCCCGGAACGCACGATCTCCCGGTCCGAGCCGGGAACCGTCGAAGCGCCGAGGGCTGAGATACCCTGCGCGGAAGGATCCACGGATCTCCCCCCGGGAACGTCCTCGTCGACGATAACGCAGCCCCATCCGCCCGGCCCCGGATTCCCGGAGCAGCCTCCGTCGGAATAGACAATCAGTTCAGAAGCGCTCATGCATGCTCCCCCGATTTGGACTTCCCCTTGTGGTCGCCCTGGAGCGGGAGGGGCGCCGCGGATCCGGTGGCGTCGACCGGGGGAGTCTCGGTGGAAAAAAAACGCTCCGCCAAAAGCTTATGCGCCTCAGCGAGGGCGCTGGCGGTCATGTCCCAGCCGAGGCAGGGATCGGTGATCGACACACCGTACTTTAAGTCGTCCGGGTCGGCGGTAATGGGCTGGGAGCCCGTTTCAAGATAGCTCTCGATCATGCACCCGCACAGGGGCGTCAGGGGATTGTCGGCGTCGTTTCTGAGGCGAATGGTCTCCAGGAGCACGCCGATCTGATTCTCGGGCATCTTTTGGGAGTTGCCGTGGGAACAGTCCACGATGATGGAGGGGCGGATTCCCGCCTTTTTCAGGAGGCCGATGGCGGAGGACACGGAGGTCCGGTCATAGTTCGGCCCGTTCCGTCCGCCCCGGAGTATGAGGTGGCTGTCGGGATTCCCCAGGGTTTGCATGATGCAGGCGGAGCCGCCCCGGGTAATGCCGATAAAGGAATGGGACTGCCTCGAGGACACGATGGCATTCACCGCGATCTGCACGTCCCCGTCGGTGGCGTTCTTGAAGCCCACGGGCATGGACAGGCCCGAGGCCATTTCCCGGTGGGTCTGGCTCTCGGTGGTCCTCGCGCCGATGGAGGCCCAGCTCACCAGGTCGGAGGTATACTGGGGAACGATGGGATCGAGCATCTCCGAGCCCACGGGAAGGCCGAGGTCGTTTACCTTAACAAGAAAGTCCCGGGCCATGTGAAGGCCCCGGGAGATGTCCGCGGTGCCGTCCAGCCCGGGATCCACTATGAGACCGCGCCAGCCGACGGTGGTTCGGGGTTTCTCGAAGTAGACCCGCATGACAATGCACATGCGGTCGGCGTATTTCTTGCGGAGCTCCGCGAGACGCCTCGCGTATTCAAGCCCCGCTTCCGGATCGTGGATGGAGCAGGGGCCGACTATGACGAGAAAGCGGTCGTCCTCGCGGCGAAGTATGCGCTGCACTTCCTCGCGCCCCCGGAGCACCGTTTCGGCGGCTTGGGGGGTGGCGGGAAAGGCCTTGGCGATATCTTCAGGGGAGATGAGGGCCTTGGTCGCGAGGATTCGTACGTCCCTGATTTTATTGTCGTTCATCGTTTTTCGGTTCCTATGTTAGAGTCAGACGGCAGCGGCCCTGAGGGCGTCCATCAGTTCCATCACCATAATGGAATCCGCCCGTGTTTGTACAGCGCTTTCGGTCTTTCCGGACAGCAGACATGACTCGACTTCCCGGATTTCGTATTCATACCCGTTGCATTCAAAGGGCGCATCGAACCGCTCGATCAGATTCCCCTCCCGGTCAAGGAGCCTCGCTTCCTGGGCCATCCAGAAAAGGGGCAGTTGGATTATCCCCCTTTCGCCTACCACCAGGGCGGATCGAAGGTCCTCGATCCCCGGAAGGGCAATGGCGCAGGAGAGGGCCATTTCCACTCCCCCGGGATACGTGAGCCTGAAGCTGTCGTAGAGGTCGACGCCGTTAGCCATTCGCTTCATATATGAAGAAAACGATTCCGGCTTCGCCCTTCCCGCGAAGGACAAGGCTAAGGTGACGGGATAAATGCCGACGTCGAGAAGGGCGCCGCCCCCGAGGCCGGGATCATACAGCCTGCTCTTCGGATCATAGGGGGCGTCGAGGCAGAAATCGGACCTGATATAAGAAAGGTTCCCGATCATCCCCCGTTCCGCCCATTCGAGGGCCTTCCGGAAAGAGGGATTGAAGCGCATCCACATGGCTTCCATGAAAAAAAGGCCCTTACCGCGCGCAAGCTCCGCGACGGGGGCGAACTCTTTTGCCGTGAGGCTAACGGGCTTCTCGCAGAGCACGGCCTTGCCGGCCTGAAGGGCAGCAAGGGAGAGCTCCGCATGGGAATTGTGCGGGGTAGCTATATAGACCGCATCGATGCCGGGATCGGCGAAAAGCTCCGCATAGGTGCCGTAACTCCGAGGGATGCCCCATTCCTCCGCGAAGGCGGCGGCCTTGGAGGGATCGCGGGAGGCTACCGCGTCGACGGAAGATATGCCGGCGCGAGCCGATTCGAAGGCGCATGCCTCGGCGAATTTTCGGGCGATGCCCCCGGTTGCGACAATTCCCCAGCGAATACGGTCCATGAAACCCTCCTTACTCGAGCAGCGGCGGAAATTTCGATTGCCGTTCCCGCGCTTTTTCGATATTTTATACAGTAGCCCCGGTACATGAAAGGGGTATTCCGTACATTATTTCATTAATTAACGCGATACCTGCCCCCGTAAAAGGGAACATGGTACGCGTAGGTACAAGGAGAATGAAATGGCTAAGCAGTTGATGTTCAACGAAGAAGCCCGCAAGAAGCTCCTCTCCGGCGTGGAGCAGATTTCCCGCGCCGTGAAGGTGACCCTCGGACCCAAAGGCCGCAACGTGCTTCTGGACAAGAAGTTCGGCGCCCCTACGGTGACCAAGGACGGCGTTTCCGTCGCCAAGGAGATTGAGCTCGAGGACCCCTACGAGAACATGGGCGCCCAGCTTCTCAAGGAAGTCGCGACCAAAACCAACGACGTAGCCGGAGACGGAACCACCACCGCGACGGTGCTGGCCTACTCCATGGTGCGGGAAGGCCTCAAGGCCGTCGCCGCGGGCATGACCCCCATCGAGCTGAAGCGCGGTATCGACAAGGCCGTGACCATCGCCGTGGAGGAAATCAAGAAGAACTCCAAGGAAATCAAGGGATCCGACGAAGTCGCCCACGTGGCCTCCGTCTCCGCGAATAACGACGAGGAGATCGGAAAGATCCTGGCGGACGCCATCGAGAAGGTCGGCAAGGACGGCGTGATCACGGTCGAGGAAGCCAAGACCATGGACACCACCACGGATTACGTGGAAGGCATGCAGTTCGACCGCGGCTACATCTCGTCGTATTTCGTAACCGACCGGGACCGCATGGAAACCGTGTTCGAGAACCCCTACATCCTTATCCACGACAAGAAGATCTCCAACATGAAGGACCTTCTTCCCCTCCTGGAGAAGATCGCCCAGTCCGGCCGCCCCCTCCTCATGATCGCCGAGGACGTCGACGGCGAGGCCCTCGCGACCCTGATCGTGAACAGCCTCCGGGGCACCCTCAAGACCTGCGCGGTTAAGGCCCCCGGCTTCGGCGACCGCCGCAAGGCCATGCTCGAGGATATCGCTATTCTCACCGGCGGCGAGGTGATTTCCGAGGATCTCGGCCTCAAGCTCGAGAACACCGACATCTCCCAGCTCGGCCAGGCCAAGAGCGTCAAGATCGACAAGGACAATACCACCATCATCGACGGCGCTGGCAAGGCCAAGGACATCAAGGACCGAGTCGCCCAGATCAAGGCCCAGATCGACACCAGCACCTCCGACTACGACAAGGAGAAGCTCAAGGAACGCCTGGCGAAGCTCGCCGGCGGCGTGGCGGTGATCAACATCGGCGCCGTGACCGAGGTCGAGATGAAGGAGAAGAAGCACCGCGTTGAGGATGCCCTTTCCGCGACCCGCGCCGCCCTTGAGGAAGGAATCGTGCCCGGAGGCGGTACCGCCCTTATCCAGGCCGCGATTGCCCTCGAAAAGGCCGACCTCGCCGCCCTTACCGACGACGAGAAGATCGGTTTCAAGATCGTCAAGCGCGCCCTCGAGGAGCCGATCCGCCAGATCGCCGAAAACGCCGGCGTCGACGGAGCCGTGGTTGCCGAGAAGGCGAAGAACGAGAAGAAGGGCATCGGTTTCGACGCCGCCAAGATGGAGTGGGTGGACATGATGAAGATCGGTATCATCGACCCCGCGAAGGTAACCCGCTCTGCCCTGCAGAACGCGGCCTCCGTCGCGAGCCTCCTCCTGACCACCGAGTGCGCCATCACCGACCTGCCCGAGAA
>QKDA01000205.1 GCA_003246765.1 Spirochaetales bacterium
TGTTCCGCCTTTACCGCCTCGGGAGACCAAAGCCTTACCCGGTCCCGGTTCCTTTACGGGGCGCATTTCTTTCCCGAGGGGGAACGGCTGGTCTTCGAGATCTCGGCCAACGCGTTTTTATGGAAGATGGTGCGGTCCATCACGGGTACCCTGGCGGATCTGGACGCCCGGGGGGCGGATCCCTCGGAATTCCGGAGAATTCTCGAATCCCGGGACCGCCGAAAGGCGGGACCGACGGCTCCACCCCAAGGGCTTTTTCTCTGGGACGTGCGGTACTGAGCTAGAGCAGGGCCACGGGGTCCACGTCGACCTCCACGTGGAGCTTCGGCGGGGAACGGTATTCCGCGAGAAATATGCGAACCGCCCGGGCCATCGGCGGGATGGAGGGGCCCCGCAGCAGGATCTGGTGACGGCTGTTTCCGGCGATCACCGAGATGGGGCATTCCGAGGGTCCAAGGATCTCCGCCTCCTTGGGCAGAAGCTCCCCAATGATTGCGGCCGCCCCGGAGGCTCCCTCTTCCGCCACCCGGGCGTCCTTGCTCCTGAAAACGAGCCTGATAAGGCGCGAGAAGGGGGGGAATCCCAGTTCCCGGCGCTGGGAAAGCTCCCATTCATAGAAGCCCTCCACGTCGCCCCGGCTGGCGAAGGCGATGGCGGGGTTTCCGGGACTCCAGGTTTGGATAATGACCCTCCCGTCGGGGAAAAAGCGGCCTGCCCGGCCGGCTACCTGCAGGATCAAGGCGAAGGTACGCTCCGCTGCCCGGAAATCGGGCATGTGAAGGCCCGTGTCCGCCAGGGCGATTCCGACGAGCCTTACCCCGGGAAAGTTTAACCCTTTGGCGACCATCTGGGTTCCCAGGAGAATATCGATCTTTCCCTGTCGAAACTCCTCCAGGGCATCCTTAAGGTCGTCGCTTTTCTTAAGGGAATCCGTGTCAACCCGCCGTACGCTCATGCCCGGAAAGGTTCGGCGGACCTCGTCCTCGATAAACTCCGTACCGAAGCCGGCGTACCCCACGTCCAGGGATCCGCAGGAGGGGCATTGGGAGGGGGGCTGTACCTGCCAGCCGCAGTAATGGCATTTCATGTATCCCTGGGAGCGGTGCCAGGTTACTGGCACGGAGCAGTTTCGGCAAAGGAGTTCGTGACCGCAGGTGGCGCAGCGGAAGTAATGGCTAAACCCCCGGCGGTTAAGGAATATGATGGACTGCCGCTTCGCCTCAAAGGCGGCCCGCAATTCCGAAACCAGTTCGTCGGAAAGCGCGGTCCCCGAGGCCCCGACGCTCACAACCCGTATCTCCGGCGGGGCCCCGCCCGAAAGCCTGCGGGTGAGGGGGTACATCGTAATGGAACCCTCGCGGATTTGGTGCCAGGCCTCAAGGGAGGGGGTCGCGCTTCCCATCACGAGGCGGGCGCCCGAGTCGGCGCAACGGCGCATGGCCACCTGCCGGGCATGGTAGCGGGGAGTGTTCCCCGATTTATAGGAACCGTCATGCTCCTCGTCGATGATAACGAGCCCCAGGTCGGGAAGGGGCGCGAAGACTGCGCTCCGGGCCCCGACGACGATTTTAGCCTCGCCCCGGCGGATCCTCATCCATTCCGTGAGCTTTCGGCTTCCCGTGAGACCCGAATGGAGAACCGCGGCCCGGGACCCGAATCGCTCCTTCACCGCGTCGATTACCTGATGGGTAAGGGCGATCTCGGGCACCAGGTAGATGACCCCCTTACCCTGGGCCAGCACCGATTCGGCGGCCTGCAGGAAAACCTCGGTCTTTCCCGATCCGGTCACGCCGTAAAGGTACGTAGGGGCAGGGGAGGAGAGTATTCCCCCAATCGCGGCGGTTTGCTCCGCAGAGAGTTCTACCGCCTCTGAAGCAAGGCTTTCCTCCCCGAAATCTATTCCCATGCCGGCGCTTTCCCTCTTTCCCGAGGGCAGCATCGCCGACAGGGCTTCTCCCTCGGAACAAAGGTAAAAGGAAGACATCCAGCGCGCCAGAAGCACGTGATCCTGACCGTAGAGGGGTTCCTTGTCCACTACCCGAAGAACCGGCTTTATTTCCTTTTCGCTTAGGGGAAAATCCGTGGGCAGGGCTTCCCTGGCGGCGGTCACGAAACCGATGAGAACCCGGCTGCCGAACCGCACCTCTACCCGCTTGCCGGTAAGGTTTTCTTCCGGCGCCGGGTTCGCGTAGGTGAAGGATCGAAAGACGGGAAGGTTGAGGACAACCTCGAGCCAGGGGTAACTCATGGGATGGGATCAAACCCCGGCAAGGGAGTCGAGTCGGGCCCTGAATTCCTTGAGATCCTCCCAGGCGGGACGCTTAAGGCCTTCGTTCCTGAGGAGGGCGCTGGGATGGTAGGTCGGAAGCACGGGAATGCCCCGGTACTCCCTCCAGGTACCCCGGAGGGATGTGATGCCCTCGGAGGTGGAAAGAAGGCTCTGGGAAGCGGTACGTCCCAGGGCAAGAATTAGGGTGGGTCGTAGAAGGCCGATCTGGGCTTCCAGAAAGGGACGGCAAGCGGAGGCTTCCTCGGGCTGGGGTTCCCGGTTGTCGGGGGGACGGCATTTGACCACGTTGGTGATGTAGCAGTTTTCCTGCCGGGACAGGCCTATGGCGCCCAGCATCCTGTCCAAGAGTTGACCGGCTTTTCCGACAAAGGGACGGCCGCTGGCGTCTTCGTCGGCGCCGGGACCCTCGCCGACCACAAGGACCCGCGCGTTTCGGCTGTCCTGAGGGCCCTCTCCGGGAACCGTGAGCGTTCGAGCCGCCGCGAGGGGACAGGCGCTGCAGCCCATGACCGCCCGCTCAACTTCCCCCAGGGACGCGAACCGGCCCGTTTCCGGGCACGATGGGCTGCCGGGAGCGGGATCGTCGCGAAACTCCGCCGCGGGGCGGGCTTTTCGGTGTCCATCCAGGGAGTCCTCCGCGGCGTTAAGAAAGGCATAGAGGATTTGTTTGTCGCTGCCGGTCATGCAAAGGATAATAGCAGGTATTCCATCAACCTTCAATAACGTGGTATAATCGTCCCAACGCATACGTCGCAATGGGGCCGCACCGAATGAAGATTGTCATGTTCACCGACGCGTACTGGCCAAGGGTCAACGGGGTCACCGTTTCGGTAGAGTCCTTCTCCCGCGCCCTTATCAAGGCAGGGCATCAGGTCGTCATCGTTTGCTCCTTCTACCCGGAATCCCAGGCAGTGGACCGCATGTCCAGTCCTACCATGGACCGCAGGGAGACGATGGACGATCCCGTGGTAATACGGGTTCCCTCCTATCCCCTGCCGATCTCGAAAGAGGATCGCCTGGCGAAATTCCACAAGTGGTTTTGGGTATCCAAGCAGCTCAACAGCTTCGATCCCGACATAATTCACGTTCAGACGGAATTCATTATCGGGGAGTTCGGCTTTTACTACGCGAAGCTCCATAACCTTCCGGTTACCTATACCTTCCATACCCTTTGGGAAGACTACGTGGCGAACTACATACCCTTCGCCCCGGAATTCCTCATGCGCTTCATTGCCCGCCGCATCGTCAAGCACATGGCGAAAAGGGCCGACGCCATCATCGCCCCCAGCGAGCAGATTCGCGAGGTCCTGGTCCGCTACAAGGTGAAAAAACCGGTGCATCTCCTTCCCACGGGCATCGATCCCTCCCTCTTTACGCATCCCCAGGAGGAAGTCGAGGCCTTCCGGTCCTCCCTGGAGAACCGGTATCCCGTGATACGGGGTAAGCGGATTTTGCTTTTTGCCGGGCGGGTAGGAAAGGAAAAGAACCTGTCCTTTCTCCTCTCCTGCGCCCCGGAGATCTTCCGGCGCTGCGGGGATACGGTCTTGATCCTGGCGGGCAACGGCCCCGACCTTCCCCAGTTCATGGAAGAGGCGGAAGAGCTGGGCATAGCCGACCGCTGCGTCTTTCCGGGCTACCTTGACCGAAAGGACCTTTCCCTGCTGTATCCCCTGGCCAGGGTGTTTACCTTCCCCTCGGTCACGGAAACCCAGGGCCTGGTAACGATCGAGGCCATGCTTTCGGGAACCCCGGTAGTGGCCATCGGCGCCATGGGAACCATCACGGTGATGGGGGGAGACCACGGGGGATTCATGGTGGGCCATGACCGGGAGGAATTTACCCGGCGGGTGCTTGAGCTTCTCGAGGACGATGCCCTGTGGGCCAAAAAGTCCGCGGAGGCCCGGGAACACGCCAGGGACTGGACTATCGACACCATGACCTCCAGGCTCGAGCTCATATACCAGGAAATTCGCAGGCTATGAGTCAGCAGAGAATCGCTTTCCTGTACCTAAACACCGGGGGCGGGCACGTAGCGCCCGCCCGGGCCCTCTCCCGCCGCATAAGCGAGCGGTATCCCCAGGAGTGCGAGACCTTTCTTTTCAACGGCTTCAGCGACCGCATGAAGCTCTCCCGCTTCATGTTCGAGGACGGATACAGGATCGCATCCAACTACTTCCAGCCCGGGTACGTCTTGTTTTATCAGGTAACGTCCAATGCCCTGAGCATCCGCGCGGGGAATTACCTCATATCCCTCAAGGGGCTTCCCTATCTGGTCGATTTTTTGCGGGACCAGGGGATAACCAAGGTCGTATGCCTTCACGAGGTCCTTATCATCATGGCCCGCCGTGCCATCGACCGGGTGAACAGGAATATCAAGTTGGTTACCCTGGTAACGGATCCCTTTACGGCCCATCCTCTCTGGTTTCACGTAAAGAACCAGGACTTGGTGGTATTTTCGGAAAAGCTCAGGAAAGAGGCGGTAGAACGCTACGGGTTCCCCCGGGATAGGGTGAGGTCGTTCCCCTTTATCCTCAATCCCATCTTTGAGAGGCGCTATTCCGAAGACGAGAAGGCGGCAGTCCGGCGGAGGCTCGGGATTCCCGCCGCCAACCCCGTGATACTCATAGCCGGGGGAGGGGAAGGGCTCCAGGGAGCGGAATCGCTTATCCGCCTTTTTTTACGCATGGGCAGAACCGAGACGCTCATCGTGGTATGCGGCAGAAACCGCCTCCTGCGGCGGCATGCCCGATCCATGACGGAACGTTCCGGAGCCAAAAACGTCATCGTGTTCGGCTTCGTGGACTTCATGTGCGACCTGGTCAACGTGGCGGACGCAGTTATTACCAAGGCCGGGGCTTCCACGGTACTCGAGATCCTCGCGGCGGGAAAGCCCGCCATCTTCTCAACCTATATCAGGGGCCAAGAACTCGGGAACGTGCTTTACGCTGTTTATAACCGAGTCGCCTGGTACATAAAGAAGCCCAAGGAAATTTTGGAAAAGGCCTTCGAGCTGACGGGAAACCCGGGGCTGCGCGGCGAAATCAGGCACCGAATCGACGCTCTCGGCATACGGAACGGCCTTGAAGACATGGCGGAGTACATACATGACCTTTGAAATACGGCCTTCCCGTCCCTTGGCAATTCTCTTCGCGGTCTTTTTCGCGTGCGCGGGAGGCCTTCCAACGCCCCTTTCGGCGCAAGGAGCGCCCGGTGTCCCCGGTTCCGGCCGGGGCGCTGTGAACGGTGCTTCCCTGGTCCCGACGGGTTCCAGGGTTTACGACGCGGTGGATTATCTGTCGGTTCTCTCGGGACGGGCAAACCTTTTAGTTCGCGCTCCCGCCTCGGAAAACGAGATTCTCGGCGCCCTCCGGGGCATGGACCTGCCCGAAGGGGGCCCCCTTTCGCGATTGGAGGAGTCTATTCTCCGCCGTCTCGAGTCGGGCGCTCCGCTGCTCTCGGTTCCCGCCGCGGATAAAGGCGCCTTCCTCTCGGTAGATCCCTCCTTCTCCCTGGGCCTCGCCCTGCCCGGGGGGAGGAAGGCGCTGTTATTGCCGGACCTTTCCGACCTTCACCGGGGCACGGAATCCGCGGTGGATCTGCCCCTATCGATCAGTCTCGCCGATACCTGGGCGGCCTTTGCCAACTTCAACCTGCGCCGGGGGTATTGGGCCTCGATAGATTCCGAAACCTGGACAACCCTGCCCCTGTCTTCAAGCGATGTGGACATGAATATGCCCTCCGACGCGTGGGTGTCCTCGGGAAGTTCCTGGTATACTTTTTCGATAGGGAGGGGAAGCCTCTCCGCGGGGTCGCCCCTGTCGGGAAGCATGATCCTCTCGGATTCCAACGACCGGTACGACTGGGCTTCCCTGGTACTGCACGGCGGCCGATTCCGGATTGAAATCCTGCCGGTGGAATTGACTCCCACCCGGTTTCTCTACTTTCACGGTCTGGCCTTTATCCCCCATCCCAGCTTGGGAATACACCTTTCCGAGGCGGCCTCGGTCAATTCCACCCTGGACCTTCGGTATCTCAACCCTGCCATGGTCTGGCATAATTACGCCGGGTGGAAGGATAAGGCTTCTTACGGAACCGAAGTAACTCCCGTGGGTACCCAGTTCGGCCTTTCGATAGACTGGATTCCCCTGAAGGGTCTTAAGGTCTACGGCCAGTACGCCATGAACCAGTTTCAAACCACCTATGAGCTGGAAAACTTTGCCGGCGCGGGCTACATACCCAACTCCATCGGCGCCCTGGGAGGGCTTGAGTACGTGACTCCCTGGAGGGAGGGTTTTCTCGTGCTCGGCGCCGAGGGTTTGTATTCGAATCCCTGGCTCTATATCCTTGAAAACGACCTCATCAGCTGGCAGTGGTCCCGGCGGGAGCTGGTGGCCCCCAAGGGCCATACTACCGACTGGATCCGGGGCTGGACGGGGAATCCCTACGGGCCCGATACCCTCAGCGCGGTCCTTTCCGCCCGTTACGACATCCCCTTTTCCCATCGCATCGACTGTTCCTACCGGCTGGTGGTTCAGGGGGATAACGGCCTGGGATTCCTTAATCACCTGGACGGCGAGACCGGAACCGCCTACTATCCCGAAACCCTCGCGGAAACCACCAAGGCCGCGCCCTCGGGCTACAGCCGGACCCAGCATTCCTTTCTCCTCTCCGGCATCGCGGTGCTATCCCGCTCCCTTGAGATTGGAGGCAATCTCGGCTATTATTACGTGCCCGGCGCGCAGAGCGCCTCATCGGTCCTGGCGGGAATCACGGCTACCGTGAGTCTTCGCTAACGGCTGAGCAACATACCTTTTCAGGACGTGACTCATGAAGATCAAATCCCTGCTTGCCGCCCTGCTTTTAGCGCTTTTCGCCGCCGCGGTCCATTCCCAGGTGTCCTGCGATCCCCTGGATTATTTTTACGACGACCTTGAGGTGTGGGAGGCCTCGGGCTTGGTCAATAATCTGCCCGCCGCCCGTCCCTATCCGCTCCCGCTGGTCCGCTCTATCCTGGAACAGGTGCTTGCCAGGGGGGATACTACCCAGCGCCGCATTGCCCAATCCCACTTTGACCGGTTTTTTTCCAGGAGTTTCACCTGGGGCTACAAGACCGAACTGGCCACGGATACCGCAAAGCAGCGCAAGGAAATGGCCCTGGCCCTCTCCATGGACATAAACCTGAAGATCGAGGAACTTGTAACCGCCTCCGCATCCATTGACGGCTGGGCCGTGAACAAGCTGCCCGCCCAGGAACTCAGGGCCGCTGCGGAAGGTTCTCCCCGGGATATAATCGAGGACAACGCGAAGGTCGGTCCCTTTTGGATACTCCCCTCCATGAACTCCTCCGTGGCGGTGGGCACCGAGGAATACTATCTCAACGCGGGCCTCATGCGGGGCTCTTTCGGTCCCTTCCGGGACGGCGTTGTCGTCGGGGAACAATCCCTCCATTCAGGGCAGTATTCCTTCGCCGCCAACCAGGAACTTTGGGGCTTTGACCTCTCCCTGTATTCCATCACCGCCACCGACGGCGAGGCGGACAAAACCTTCCCCGCGAAGTACGTGACGGTGCATAACTTCGTCTGGCGGCCGGTGCCCTGGTTTAACGTGTCCCTCCTGGAATCCATCGTTTACGGAGGCCGCTTCGAGCCGATCTACCTGCTCCCCGTCTCCCCGTTCATGGTGAGCCAGGGACTCACGGGCTTTGGCGACAACAGCTGGCTCGGGGGCGTGTTTACGCTGAAACCCTTCCCGGGCTTAAAGATCGACGGCGTTCTATACGCGGACGACCTGAGCTTTAACGACATTGTGCGCCTTAACTTCGATACAAAGTGGCGCCTCGCGGGCCAGATCGGGGTGCAGTGGGCTTCGCCTAAGTCGGGAATACTTACCCTTTCATCGTTGGACTATACCATGGTAACCCCCTATACCTATTCCCATAAGAACGGGGACCCTATGGACCTTTCTGCGGCGAACTACCAGAACTATACCCATTACGGCGAGAACTTCGGTTCCGCCCTGGACCCGAATTCTGACAGGGTCAGCCTGAAGGTCAGGCTTCGCCCCTTGGAAGGCGTGGATGTCGATCTTTTGGGGACCCTGATGCGCCATGCCAACGTGAACGAGGGGATGCCGCAGAAGTGGGTATACGAATACCTGTCCAAGGAGGGAGCCTACGACACGAGCGGTTCCATCCTCAACTCGTCGGGCACTATCGACGCGGGACACGCCTATAACTATTCCACCCCGCTGTTGACCCAGGACCACGTGCAGTACGTATGGCAAACCGGATTCGACGCCATCTGCCGCCTTCCGGTGCTTAAGACCGGGGGGTATATCGTCTTCCGGTTTGGGTATCGGTTCGAGTACCTCACCAATCCCGGAATCGACGAGAACATCTATACATACGCGGTTTCCGTGGCTGATCCTGACAATCTTACGCCGGCGGAGGAAGCTGCCCTCGAGGCCGCTGCCCGGGACCAGCTTGCCGCCTGGAAGGATCAGCTGGGCAACCCGGTTATGAATAACTACATCCGGGCCGGCTTCGAGTACCATTACTGAGGAAGTTGTTCCCGAACGCACCGGGCCGGACGGGGGCCTTGAGAGGGATGCTTCCGGCCGGGGCCCTTGCTGGGCTTTCCCGGCCGCTCCCCTTAGTCCTCAGCGTCCTCTTCCTGCTCGGGGGTCCTCACGGCCCCTCCCCACAGAATTTTCGGATAAATGACGATGCCCAGCCTTTTCTCGACCCGAGCCAGTTTTCTTAGCTCTACCTCATCCCCGAATACCGCGTTGATTCCCGACTTTCCCGCCCGGGCGGTACGGCCCGCGCGGTGGACGAAGAAATCCTCGTTTTCGTTCACGTCCAACTGGATAACGTGGGTGATGTCGGGTATGTCGAGGCCCCGGGCGGCAAGATCGCTGGTAACGAGGACCTGAATCCTGCCGGCGCGAAAGTCGTCTATGGCCTTCTTCCTGCCTACCTTGTCGAGCTTTGCGTGGAGCCCGGCGCAGGAGACCTTCCGGTGCGCGAGCCGGGCGGCGATGTTTTCGACCTGACCCACGATGGAGGTAAAGACCAGCGCCTTAGCGGGATTCTCCGCCACCAGGAACTTACGCAAATTCTCGATCTTGTCGCGGCCCTCGCTGAAGAAGGCCCAATGGGTGATGTTTCGTTTAAGCACGTCCTCAGGGGGCAGGTCCACCGAGGCGATTTCCCGCTGCTTTCCGTCTTCTCCCGGTGGAAGCATGGCGGAAAGGAGATTCGCGTGGTACTTGCTCAAGGTTGCCGAACAGGCGATGTACTGAGCCTCCCGGGGAAGGGTTGATAGAATTTCGCGAAGGATATCCCTCATCTCGGGGGCAAGCATGCGGTCGGTTTCGTCCAGGACAACGGCCTTAACCCGGGAGGCGTGAAGTTTTTTAAGCCGTATAAGCTCCAAAAGCCTCGCGGGCCCCCCCACGACCACCGCGGGTTTGGCCTTCAGGGTCTCGATCTGCCTCTTGAGGGGGGCTCCCCCGATGAGGAGTCCCGCTCCGCCGTCGATGCCGGCGGCCTTGGTCAGGGCTCCCGCTTCGCCCTTGATCTGGGAGGCTAGCTCGTGGGTCGGGGCGATAATGAGCATCCAGGGGGATATTTTCTCCCCTTCCGCGAGGTAGCGGGTAAGGGTCGGGAGCAGGTAGCACAGGGTCTTGCCCGTACCGGTTTCGGACCGGAAAAAAACGCTGGACCCGGAGGAAAGAATCGGGATAACTTCCTTCTGGACCTTGGTCGGGGCGGTTATGCCCCGGGATGCGAGGTGTTCCGCGAGGACGGGGGAGATGTCGAGTTCTGAAAAGCTTGTCATGACCGCAGGATAGCACAACGGGGGGATAAGTGCTATAATTAGAAAAAGCTTTTCAGCCCACAATACGGAGGGGTTTCCTTGAAAGTCGGCATCAATACCTTCGGTTGCGACCACGGGCGGTCGGGCTTCGGTTCGTACATTCATTCCCTGGTCAGGAACATACCGGATACAGGCCACAAAGTGGAGCTCTTCGGTCCGGAACTGGACCGCTTCACCTATACGTCCGGGATCGACGGAGTGGAGTACTCCGGGTTAGCGGTATCTGACAGCCTCTTGGCGGAACGGGCCTGGCACGTAACGGGGTATCCCTCTTTCGTCCGAAAGCAAAAATACCAGGCGGTTCTCTTTCCCGCGGGAATCAGGCTCCTCCCGCTAAAATTCGAGGCGACTCCGGTGGTCGTGGTTCAGGACATCCTCTCTGACATGTACCGAACCTCGGATCAGGGTTTGCTGTCGGGTCTTTTCCGGATGCAGCTCAAGAAGATTCCCGGAATCATCGCCGCCAGCGGCTATATTCGGGACGATCTCGTCGCCCTGGGCGTTGACGAATCCAGAATTCGGGTCATCTACAACGGCATCGATACGACCCTCTTTTATCCCCGTCAGCAAACCAATAACGAAGCGGTTCTCATTCATCCCTTTTCGATCCGCCGCCCCTACATCATCTACGCCTCCCGGGTCATCTATCCGTCAAAATGCCATGTGGAGCTCATCCGGGGTTTCGAGATCTTCAAGAAAAGGACCGGCGCTCCCCACAGGCTGGTTATCGCCGGTTCCGACGGAACCAACGCCGAGATCGTCCACCGCGAGGTGATCAAGTCATCCATATCCTCGGATATTCTTCTCACGGGCTATTTTCCCCACCAAAGCCTGCCGGAGCTGTACTCCGCGGCGGACGCCTGCGTGTTTCCCGCCGCGTCGGAAGGGGTGGGGCTGCCGGTGCTCGAGGCGATGGCCTGCGGAATTCCCGTAGCCTGCGCGAGTTCCGGCGCGCTCCCGGAAATCGCGGGGGACGGGGCTTTGTACTTCGACCAGGGGGATCCCGAGGCTATAGCCGACGCGATATCCAGGGTGGTACGGCTTTCGTCGGGAGAAAACGATTCCTTCAGGAAGGAACTTACGGACCGGGGCATGGCATGGGTCTCCCGCTTTAACTGGGCCCGCTGCGCCGAGGAGACCTTCCGCTACGTCGAGGAAACCCTCGGTCAATAAAAAAAGGCCGCCATGACAAAACGTCAGGCGGCCTTTTCGTTAACCGGATGCCCGAGGGCTCACGCGGTTTTCTGCTCTATTTTACGTACTTCCGGCTTTGATGCCCGACTCACGTTGTCCTTGGTTATCACCACCCGTTTGTCGCCTTCCATGGAGGGCAGCTCGAACATCAGCTCCATCATCATCTTTTCCACGATGGCCCTCAGTCCCCGGGCCCCGGTATTCTGGGCGATGGCCAGGTCGGCGATGGCGTCGATGGCGTCGTCCTCGAAGTCCAGCTCCACCTTGTCGATGGCCATGGAGGCCTTGAACTGGCGTACGATGGAATTGCGGGGCTCCGTGAGGATCCTCTTCAGGTCGTCTCGGTAGAGCTCGTTCAGGGATACAGTGATGGGAAGGCGACCGATAAACTCGGGAATCATCCCGAACTTGATAAGGTCGTCCGGCCCGAGGGCCTCGTAGAGTTCGGCGAGGCTCCGATCCTTCTTTGCCTTAATGTCCGCGCCGAAACCCATGGGGTGCTGGGCGACCCGGGTTTCCACCATCTTGTCGAGGCCCACGAAGGCGCCGCCGCAGATAAAAAGTATATTGGTGGTGTCGATGCGGAGCATCTCCTGGTTCGGGTGCTTCCTTCCGCCCTGGGGCGGCACTGAGGCGGTGGTTCCCTCGATGATCTTGAGGAGGGCCTGCTGCACCCCTTCGCCGGAAACGTCCCGGGTGATGGAGACGTTCTCGCCCTTCCTCGCTATCTTGTCGATCTCGTCGATGTAGACGATGCCCCGTTCCGCGGCGGCGATATTGCCCCCCGCGTTCTGGATGAGCTTGAGGAGGATATTCTCCACGTCCTCGCCTACGTAGCCCGCCTCGGTGAGGGTGGTGGCGTCGGCGATGGCGAAGGGAACCTTCATCTTTTGGGCGATGGTCCGGGCGAGTAGGGTCTTGCCCGAGCCGGTGGGGCCAATGAGGAGCACGTTGGACTTCTCGATCACCACGTCGTCGGGGGTTTTCGAGGGGTTGGCGATGCGCTTGTAGTGGTTGTAGATGGCCACCGAAAGGGTTTTCTTCGCCTGTTCCTGCCCGATGATGTACTGGTCAAGGTGTTCCTTGATTTCCTTCGGGGTGGGAATGTCGCCGGTAAACTCCGTGGAAAGCTGCTGGTTCTCCTCTTCGAGAATTCCCTTGCAAACGTCCACGCAGTGGTCGCAGATAAATACGCCGGGCCCGGCTATAATCTTTCTCGATGAGTCGCCGCTCTTCCCGCAAAAGGAGCAAATCTGCTCCTTCTCATTTTTCAGTCTTGCCATGTTTCCTCCGGATCATCACGTCGTCAACGATCCCGTACTCCCGGGCTTCCTCGGCGGACATGAAGAAATCCCTCTCCATGTCCTCGGCGATCTTCTCGCCGGTCTTGCCCGTGTGCCACGCGAAATACTCAATGGTCAGCTTTTTCAGTCGGAGAATCTCCCTGGCCTGAATCCCGATATCCACAGCCTGTCCCTGGACTCCGCCCCAAGGCTGATGGATCAGCACCCGTGAGGAGGGCAGGGCGTGCCGTTTTCCGGCGGAGCCCCCCGCGAGGAGAATGGCCGCCATGCTCGCGGCCTGGCCGAGGCAGTAGGTCTGGATGTCCGAGCGGATCTGCTGCATGGTGTCGTAGATCGCGAGCCCCGCGGTCACTGACCCGCCGGGGCTGTTGATGTAAAGGTTGATGTCCTTTTCGGGATTCTGGGAATCGAGAAACAGGAGCTGAGCCACGACGAGATCCGCGGTTGCGTCGGTGATTTCGCCGTCAATGAACACGATCCGGTCCTTGAGGAGACGGGAGAAGATATCGTACGAGCGCTCGCCGTTGCCGGTCTGCTCGATTACGTAGGGAACCAGATTGTTCATTTGCTCGTTCATGTCACTGTCCGTCCTTGAAGAGGTCCGCGAAGGCGGTTTTCTTGCCCTTCGCCAGGGTGCACTTCTCGAGGAGCTCCGCGTACAGGCGCTGCTCCTTGATGTCGTCTATAAGATACTCCTTCCTCCGGGGATCCGCATAGTGCTTTTTAACCTCATCCACGGTCACTCCGGCTCCCTCGGCCATTTTGGCGTACTCCGCCTCCACGTCTTCGGGGGTAACCTTGATGTCCCGGTCCTTGAGGAGCAGTTCAACGATAACCCGGCTCTTGAGGAGCTTTTCTGCCTCGGGCTTCCAGGAGGCGAGCATGTCGGCCTTGGACTGGCCGGAGGCGGCCATGAGCTTCTCGAGCTGCTCCACGTCGGTGCGGAAGCGCTGGGCCATCATCTGCCAGCGGGACTCGAGTTCCGCCGCCACCATGGATTCGGGAAGCTCGAAGGGGTTCTTCTCGATAAGCTTCTCCAGGAGGGCGTTGCTCTTGAGTTCCTTGAGCTTGTTCTCCAGGGCGGTTTCCATGTTTTTCTTGATATCCGCCTTAAGGTCGTCAAGGTTCTTGTACTTTTCGCTCACGTCCTGGGCAAGCTCGTCGTCCAGGTCGGGGAGGTTGCGGGCCTTAAGGGCGGTAAGGGTAACCCTGATCTTCTTGGTGGTTCCGGCGATGTCCTTGTCCTCGAAATCCGCGGGGAATTTCTTGGTGAAATCCTTGGTCTCGCCCTTTTTCATTCCCGTGATCTCGTCGTCGAATTTGAAGACGTTGTAGCCGGTGCCGATGGTGAACACGAAATCCTGGCGCTCAGTGCCGGGAATAACGGCCCCCGCTTCGTCGAGCTCGGAATAGTTAACCGTGGCGATGTTGTCCTTGGCGGCCTTGTCTCCGTCGTTGCGGTCAACCACGACGGCGTTCCGCTCCCGGATCGCCTCGAGTTCTTCCTTCATCTCCGCGTCGCCGATGGCCACCACGGGCACCTCGATCTTGAAGCCCTCGACGGTTCCGAGCTTGACCTCGGGGAAGGTATCGTAGGTTACGGAAAAGGCCATATCCTTCTCGAGGTCGAAGGAGGGAACCGAGTCCATGACGGGCTGGGAGTAGGGAAGGGGTCGCTCGAATTCGGTGGCGGCCTCGAAGATCTCCCCGAGGGCCTTTTCCATGATGTCTCCGGCCACGTCGCCCTTGAGGGCCTCGCCGTATTTCTGCTCCAGAAGCTTTACGGGCGCCTTTCCCTTGCGGAAGCCGGGAATCTGGATTGACTTGGCGTATTTCTGGAGCAGGGACTGATAGGAGGAGGCGAGCTCCTCCTTGCCGATGGTCACGTCGAGCTTAACCCGGGACTTGTCGAGTTTGGTGAACTTCTTGGTAAGGTTCATGTGCGTATCCTCTTCACTTGAAGGTGGTATTGGCCTCCCCGAAGGCCGCGGCGTAGGCGGCATCGGGGCGGGCGGCTCGTTGAGCCGTACTTGAAATGCAAAAAAAAAGCGATCCGGATTTTACCGAATCGCTTTTTTGGAGAGCGGGAAACGGGAGTCGGACCCGCGACATCCACCTTGGCAAGGTGGCGCTCTACCACTGAGCTATTCCCGCAAAATCACTACTGTGTCTTGCCTCTTGGCCGACTGCGAGAGGAGGGACTTGAACCCTCACGCCGGGGCACCAGAACCTAAATCTGGCGTGTCTGCCAATTCCACCACTCTCGCTCACTCTTACGTGACCGCTTGCGGTTAGCAAGTTTTAGTAGTCTATCGAAACCACTTTAGCCTGTCAAGGGCCGCCGTTTTTTCGATCTGAGCCATGAAGGGATCGAACCTTCGACCCACAGATTAAGAGTCTGTTGCTCTACCAGCTGAGCTAATGGCCCGTTTGAAAATCAATTTCTTTCGAAATCTCTTTTCGCTTTCTTGGTAAACCGTTGCAAGGTTTGCTGTTTGTTAGCGTCTCTTGCGTCGGCAACGAAATCTGTTATACCCGATTCCGTTTTCTTTGTCAATCCGTTTTACGGGATTTCCAATTTTTTTTTGCGTCCGGAGGGGCTCGAACCCCCGACCTACGGATTCGAAGTCCGGCGCTCTATCCAGCTGAGCTACGGGCGCATTCCCGACAGTCAAAGCTTCTTCCGGCGGACAGTTTTGCCGTCCGCCGGAAGGCAACGGGTGGGTGATGGGGGTCGAACCCACGACAACCAGATCCACAATCTGGCGCTCTACCTCTGAACTACACCCACCAAAACTGACGAAGGCAATAGTGCCAGATGGAGTAAAAAAAGTCAAGGACGGCCGGTTCATTTTCAATCTTGAAAGCTACAGTTTCCTAATGGGATACCGATAATGAGCTGAAGGAGTACGGCCAGAAATGGAAGAACGTCGAGAGTATACGATGAGGATTGAATCCAGCCTAGACGAGGAGATCGCCGCACTCATTGATCTCCATGCCTGCCAAAAGCGCATGTACGATACGGTGATCCGGCGCGACTGGGTATCCCTTCAGCGGGAGACGGAAAACCGAGAGGAGTTAGCCTCGGCGATTGAAGCCTGCGAGGCCGCCCGCAGGTGCGACATGAATGCCCTTTTCCCCGACGTTAAGGATTCCGACGATTTCTACAGGATGACCGCCGGACTCGGGAACGAGGTCCGCACCAGGCTTAACGGAAAGTACCGGGAGCTCAAGAGGCTGGTTTTGCTTTCAAAAAGCGAGAATGACCTCTTTGAATCCTATTTATCCCATTCCCGCACATTACTCTCTAATCTAATCGAAACCTTCGTTCCGGCCCGCCGGAGCAGGATATACGCCAAGAACGGCTCCCTCCGCTCGGGACCCGTGGAAAGCCTGGTCTTAAACCGGTCTTTCTGACATACGCGATACAGGAGCAGCCATGTCTACCTTTTCCGGAATCGAGATGGGCAAGCGAAGCCTCTTTGCCCACACTCAGGCCATCCAAACCGCCGGCCATAACCTTTCGAACTCTTCAACTGAAGGATATTCCCGGCAGAGGGTGGAACTCAAGGCCACGGACCCCCTGTACCGGCCGGACCTGGCCCGGGCCGAAACCCCCGGACAGATAGGTCAGGGGGTTTCGATTGAGTCTATCCGGCGTCTCCGGGACGAGCTTTTGGACGGACGCATCGTGGCTCAAAGCAACGGCGAGGGATATTGGCAGTCCCGCAACGATTACCTGCTCCAGCTTGAACAGCTCTACAACGAACCCGCCGACACCTCGGTACGGTCCAGGCTGGACCAGTTTTGGGACTCCTGGCAGGAGCTGTCGGTGTACCCCGAGTCCAAGGCCGCCCGGGAGGCAGTGCTCACCCGGGGTGAAACCCTGGTAGACGCGATCCATCAGCAGTACAACGGACTCAAGGGAATCCGGGACATGGTGGAAGGGGATATCCAGGCCGTTACCCGCCAGGTTAACGGGATCACCACGGAGATCGCGGCCCTGAACGAGGAAATCGTCAAGGTTAAGGCCATGGGCGACAACCCCAATGACCTCATGGACCGTCGTGACCTCCTTACCGAGAGGCTCTCCAAACTCATCGATATTACCGTGGATCAGCAGGATCCGGACGAGTACGTCATTCATACTGCGGGGTACGAGCTCGTGCAGGGTCGGACAAACCGCCTGTTCAGCCTTGAAACCGGAATCGATAACGACGGTTACGCCAAGGTAACCTGGGCCGACATCGGTAGGGAAGCGCACTTCGCCGGGGGAAAGCTCGGCGCCCTCCTGGAACTACGGGACGGGGACCTGCGCGACGAGATTCGGAGCCTCGACACCCTTACCATGAGCTTCGTGGACCTGGTTAACGACGTTCACCGGGACGGAACCGGGGCGAACGGCAAGACAGGGGTGGATTTCTTTACGGAGCAGCCCTTTATCAACAACGTGGCGGGTAATTACGACCGTTCCGGCGACGGGGTTGACGATTCCTCCTATATTTACCGGCTCACCGGGGCGAATGCCCTCAGCCCCCGGGAACAGATCGGGCTTGAGGGAACAATCACCCTCTCCTCCTCCGACGGAACCGTGGACGTTCCCTACAGGGCCAACGACATGGTGGCGGACGTGGTGGAGCGGATAAACAATTCCGGAGCGGAAGTGACCGCGAGCCTCGACCGGGACGGCCGTCTCGTTCTGAAGGGTACGACCTCCGCGGATAAAGCCAATCCCGACTTCGTGATCCGGTCCGTGTCGGATTCGGGTCAGTTTCTCGCGGGATACTCGGGAATCCTCAGGGGCCCCGGAGAGGCTAACGGCTACCGTTGGGATCAGGCGAACGCAGTGGACGGGCTTGCGGGCGGCGACATGCGCTATGCCGTGGCTCCCATCGCCCATCCCTCGGGCTGGATGGAGATCAACCAGGTCATCAAGCGGGACGTACAGACCATTGCGGCGGGGTTTACCGACGATGACGGCGTCCTTCAAGTCGGCGATAACCGGGCCGCTGCGGCCATTGCCTCCATTCGAAATACCCCGGTGATGGTCGGAAATTCCCGGACCTTCGACGACTTTTTCGCCGAGGCGGTCACCAACGTAGGGCTCAAGGGTGAGCAGGCCCAGAGGGCGCTGGAAACGCAGTTGGCCATCATGCAGGACCTCAAGAATGCCCGGGACGCCATTTCCGGGGTTAACATAGACGAGGAACTGTCGGATATCATCAAATTCCAGCACGGCTACAACGCCGCGGCGAAATTCGTCTCGACGGTAAATGAAATGCTCGACACCATCATTAACCGCCTGGGCGTGTAAGGGGAGTAAACCATGAGGCGCATAAGCACCGGCATTCAGCATGACGACATTCAAGGGGCCCTCCGGCGGCAGGAATCCAGGGTCAACGGCCTTAACAATCAAGTATCGAGCCAAAGAAAAATACAGAACCTGAGGGACGATCCCCTGGCGGCGGGGCACAGCGTACGCTACCAATCGTTCCTGGCCCGGCTCGAGCGGTTTGACCGAAACACCAAAACCGTAAGCGATCAGTTCAAGATTGCCGAGGGATACATGAACCAGTCCATGCAGGTTCTCCAGCGGGTGCGGGAGCTGGCCGTGCAGGGGGCTAACGGAACCTACACGAAAGACGACATGCGCAATATGGCTTCCGAGGTAGACGAGTTGCTGAAGGAGCTGGTGGATACCGGAAACGCCCTAGGCCCCGACGGGAACCGGGTTTTCGCGGGGACGAAAAGCTTTACCGTGCCCTTCGAGACGGTTCTCGGCGACGTGGACGGGGCGGGAAACCCCATGATCATGCAGGTTCGCTACAACGGCAACCTGGACCCGAAATCCCTGGAAGTGGATGAGGGATCCTTTATCCGCTCGGACAACGCGGGAAACCGGACCTTCTGGGCCGAACGCCAAAGCCTTTTCTCGGAAGTCGACGCCACCGGCTTCACGGTGCAGACGGATACCTCCATTCAGGTAGACGGGGTGGATATACCCCTGGCCGCCGGGGATAACGTGTACGCCATAATCTCGAAGATTAACGATTCCGGCGCGGCGGTCAAGGCGACCTTGGACCCCGTTACCAACGGGCTTAACCTTGAAACCACCGATTCCCGCCAGCTGTGGCTGCGTGATTCGGAGGGGGGGAACGTGCTTTCCTCCCTCGGGCTCATTAAGGAAGGCCAACGGCCGCCCTATAACATAGCTCCCTCCGTGAGGCTCTCCGGGGGGTCTATGTACGATGCCGTGATCGCCCTGAGGGATTCCCTGCTTCAGGGCGACCAGGACGCCATAAGCGGCAGGGTTTTAGGCTCCGTGGACGCCTCGGTTTCCAATCTGGCCGACCGGTTAGCGGGCATCGGCGCCCGTTACGAGCGCGCCCAGGCGGCTATGGCCAAAACGGAAAACCAGATTCTCAACGTCACCGCCGCGGAATCCCGGGAAGGGGACCTTGACTTTACCAAGGCAATAACGGATCTTAAGATGCTTGAGTACACCCAGCAGGCGACGTTAAGCACCGCGGGAAAGCTCTATTCGAACACCCTGCTTAACTACATCAAATAAGGTATGAAGGACATGGAATTACAGACAAAGGCGATGGGCACCGTATCCATCGTAGAACGCCAGATCATTGAGCTCCCCAACGGGTTTTACGGCTTTGAGCCGTTTAAGCGTTTTGCCCTGCTTGACGCCCCCCAAAAACCCTTTATTTGGGTACAGTCCCTGGACAAAAAGGATCTTGCCTTCCTGGCCCTTGACCCCTTTTTATTCAGGGAGGATTACGAGATCGACATCGACGATTCCCTCTTGAAGCCCCTGTCCATCGCCTCTCCCTCGGACGTCCTCGTTTTCGCCCTCGTGACGGTTCCATCCGACGGCTCGCCCGTTACGGCGAATCTCCAGGGGCCGCTTATCATCAACCGGGTAAACAATCTCGCCATGCAGGTTATCCTCTCGGACCCGAAGTGGAAGACCAAGCATGATCTCGTAGCGGAAACCGCCGCACTGCGGGGCCGCTGATGCTGATACTGTCAAGAAAGGTAAACGAAAAGATCATGATCGGGGAGGACATATCCCTCACGATCATCGAGATCCGGGGAGATCAGGTCAAGGTAGGCGTGGAAGCCCCTAAGTCGGTGAAGGTGTTCCGCCAAGAGGTCTATGAGGCCATTCAGAACGAGAACCGGGCTGCCGCGACGTCCGTTCCCAGCCTGGAAAGCCTTCAGGGCATCATTCCCCAAAAATAGGACGCGCTCCCTCAGTCCGTTACGTCCGACATGTCAATGTCGGCATTGAGGGGAGGGGCCGCGTCGGTGTCTTTCAACCGGTCCCAGATGTCCGCGAAGTCGCCGTGAATTTCCGAGAATACCCTGACGATGGTCGGGTCGAACTGGGTTCCCCCGGCTGCCATGATACGCTCCAGGGCTTCTTCGTGGGTAAACTCCCGTTTATAGGTCCTTTTCATTCTCAGGGCGTCGTAAACGTCCGCCACGGTTACTATCCGCGCCGAAAGGGGGATCATTTCCCCTTCCAGCTTGAAGGGATATCCCCCGCCGTTCCACCATTCGTGGTGGCTCAAGGCTATTTCCTTCGCCATGGGGTTCGGGTAAGACGAAAGGATAAAGGTTCCGTTTATCGTGTGCTCCCGCATTATGTCCCATTCAAGGTCGCTCAGCTTTCCGGGTTTTTGCAGGATATAGTCCGGGGTCCCGATCTTGCCTACGTCATGCATCATGGATAAAAACTCAATGTTGTCGATGAAGTCCGGGTCGATTTGGGGGAAGAGCTGCTTTTCGTAGAGCCGTTCCGCGATCCGCTTAGAGTAAAAGCTTACCCGCTCGTTATGCTGTCCCGTGTCGTTGTCTTTCAGCTTTGCCGCCTCCAGAATGCTGCTGAAGGTGGTTCTGAGCCGGCTGTTGTATTTATGGGTCACGTTTTCAAAGTGTACGATGTAGCCGAGAATGGTGCGATTGGCCGAAAAGAACGGGTTAATGACCGTTCGGGTCAAGAGGGTACGCAGGGTAGGGTTCTTGTGCTGCAGGGTTCCGCTCCATGAATATCCCCGGTCGGGGGATTTCAGGGACATGATCAGTATCCTGAGCTCGGCGGTTCCCAATGGCTGGCGGAAAACGTTGAAAAAGGGCTTTTGCTGGATTCTGTAGTACTCTGAGAAGAGCTCGATCGCCGCGGGACTTACGTAGCGGATTATGAGGTTTCCGTCCAGGATGATCTGGGAGAGCCTGGGGTTTTGACCCAGTTGGAGCATGGTCTCAAACTCCTGGGCTTCCTCCTCGGATCGCGGGGAGGCCTCAAGGATTTCGACCGGCTCCGGGCCTATCTCGCTCAGTTCCTCGCTGGTGTCGATGTCGGCATCTTCAAGTCCCTGAGGTGTTTCTTCTTTGGTCTGCCTCAATCTCTGCGTCACTTTTCCTCACGTATACCGGGCCGGCATGGTCGGGTACAGTTCTAGTATAGTCCCCATTACGGGTCTGCGCAAGAAAAAGGAGCTCCCTTGAGGCGCCCGCCTTGAAGGCAGTAATCGGCGTGACCGACAGAAGCGGGTTTTCCTGACCTATCCCTTCAGCGAAGAGCGCCGAATCGGGTCCGACGATGAGCGGCGATTCCTCCGCGTCCAGGTACTTCCCGATCTCGCCGGGATGGATATCCATCGCCTCCGTTACCGGCTCTCCCTTGCGGAACACCCGGACGTAGAATCGGTTTTTTTTGGCGTCCAGTACCGATACGACGGCGCCTGGCCACGATTTATAGGGCAGGGCGAAGACGTCGAGGGTAGGCACGCTAACGATGGATCCCTCAGAAGCCATGGCGATGGCCTTCGCGGCTGCCCAGGCTAGGCGAAGGCCCGTAAAGGATCCCGGACCCTCATGTACGGCGATCATCTCGGTTTCGGGGGCGGTAAATCCCGAACGTTCCATGGCCTCGGCTATATATCCTACAAGGGAGGGGGCATGCTGACCGCCCTCTTCAACTGAGAGGGTAACGGTACCCGAAGGCCCTTGGGCTGTGACGGACAGGGCGCCCGTAATGGTATCGATGGCGATGCAGTTCACGGATGTAACGCTCCATAAGGCCAGTTATCGATGGTAATGTGCCTGAATCCGGTATCTTCGGCCTCAAGCCGGATTATTATCGTTTCTTTCGGAAGAACTTCCATTACCTTTTCGCTCCATTCCACCACGCAAACGCCGTCGCCGTAAAGGAGTTCTTCTACCCCCAAATTGAGAAAATCCTCGGTTGAATCGAGGCGGTATACGTCCATGTGATAGAGGGGAAGCCGGGCCTTGTATTCGGATATCAGCGTGAACGTGGGGCTCGTTACGGTCTCGGATACCCCGAGGGCGCTGGCGATTCCCTTGGTGATAGTCGTCTTGCCCGCCGCCAGGGTCCCCTGAAGGGCGATTATATCCCCTTTCTTCAGGGCCTTCCCAATGGAATACCCAAGGGAAACGGTCTCCTCAGGGCTATGCGTAGTCAGTTCCATGAGTGAAAAGTAGCGGAATATGGCCGGTTCGGTCAATACTGCGGGATCAAGGGAGCTTGCCCTCGTAGTCCATAGACTTTATTAGTTCCTTGAGGGCTTGGATTATCGGGAGGAGGGGATATTCAACCGAATCTACCAGCCTGACGGTAATGTCCTTTTTTCCCGTAGGCTCTGTTTCGATCGTGAATTCAATCTTGCCCTCCCGTTTTCCGTCGGGGAGATCGTATATCGCTCGGGCATGAAACTCCCGCCGGTAATAGATAAAGTTTTCCTTTCGGGTTATGTCGAGTAAATCTGAGATGGTCACGAATCAGCGCTCCCCATAGTCGTAAATATAGGTGAAAATCCGGTTAAGGGTAACCCTCGGCATCTTGGCGAACCGGATATGCATGACCGTTGTGCCCCTGGCCTCGCCGGGATTCAGCTTGACCACCTTCCCGATCATGGAATCCTCGGAACTGCCCACAATAATTGCGTTTATCTCGACGTACTCCCCTTCGGGGACCGGGGTGGCGGTTACCAAACTGCAGCCCCCGGCGGAGATGTCCAGCATAGTGGCCAAAAAAGCCTTGCCCGAGGGATAGAACCGGTGCTCAGTGTGGCGTCCGTTTACTATGTTCGCCACGGTTACCCTGCTGAAATTGGCGGGAGTACGTACTTGCTTCCTGTTATGGCGCCGATTTGGAAGGGCCCTAACCTTTTCGGTATGCCGGAGCATCATCAAGGTCGCCGTATGGGCCGAAATAAACCGGGAGATCCTCGTGGAAAAGCTGTAGGACTGCCCGGAACCTGAGTAAAAAAGTACCGTCAGTTTGGAAAGGATGGGCATCCTCAGCTCGTTTCCGAAAACGTCCCGGGGAACCGGCAGGATAAGGCCTCCCTGATTGTTCTCGTGAAGAATGGCGGAATAATGCTCGTTGCTCCTGGTGATAACGGTCATTTCTATGCCGTCGTTAATCGATCTCGTGGATGTTATGAGTTTGGAGTACCGTTTTCGGTTTTCTATGGCTTCGCGAATCGTGAACAGCAGGGTTTTTGAATTCTCCGCCTCCCGGGCCACGTGCCCCGGGGTCTCAAGCTGGTGATAGGTCCTTCGGAATAGCTCGTCCAGCTGGCGGGAATTGCGGACTAAATGCAGGGGGCTGGAAATATTGTTTTCCGAGCAAAGCTCGAAAAAGAATTCGCTTTGGGCGGGGGTAAAACCGAATTCCGCCGCTACCGCCTTCATTTCCCTCCTGTCCGTCGGCACGTGAAGCCGGCTGATGGGGACAGCCTCCACCGTTTTTTCCGAGTATACCGGTTTATGGCCCTTTGGCGCCTGCCTTCGCACGGGGCGGGTAGGGCGTTTTTTCGACTCCTTCCAGGCGTTGTATGAACGGAGGGCAATCACCCCGACGATCAGCACGACAAGGATGATGAAATAGGATGGGTCAACGTTGGTTTGATAGGCGAAAACCGGTGTCTGGTTCATCTTTCCCCCTTAGCTGATGGAGCAAAGCGCCGCGCCGATCTTCTCGATCCGAGGCGCGAGCTCATACTCTGAAAGGTCCCCTACGAGTATCGTGTCCTTGTTCTTCAGGGCGCTGAGGAGCTCCTCCAGGATGGGAGAAAGATCCCCGGGGACGTCCGTGAGGGGGCTGTCCTCGACCAATGGCTGTCCTTCGGGATACCCTGCTATGGGCAGCAAAGGGAGGAGCCGGTAAAGGTTTTGGAGCTGTACCGAAAACCGGTTGATCGTTTCCATTACCGCCATTTCCTTCCCCGTCTGAAGTTGGACCGGAATCTCGAGAAGGGGCCCGACGCAGAGGGAGAATTCCGAACCGAGGTCGTGAAGCATGGAAATAACGTCCTGTCCGTTGATCGTCTCGAGGGAAACCACCGAAACCTCCTCGGGGGAACGGGAAAAATAGGCGTCCAGCTCCTCTGCCGCCAAGCGGGTGCCGTCGACGCTGATGCCCGTTATCGTCATTCCAGCCTTCTCGCAGGCCGATTCAAGGGAACCGAGGATTTCTCCCAGGGATTTTTCGCCCTCTCGAATATACTCAATAGTAGCGCCGTTTATCAGGATGTCCATAGCTTTTGCTCCTTTACCTACTTAATTCCCGCCGCTGTTTTGTTTTGAGAAATTGCTTATCGCGTTGGACTGGCTTTGGAGATTCCCGAGGGTACCCTCCATTTGCCCGTATTTGGCCTTGAGATTCGCCTCTTTGTCCGCCAGCTGAACGTCCAATTGGGCAATCTTCTTGTTGGTGGATTCTATCTTGGTGTTCAATGTGGCGGTTCGCATGGCGAAGATGCCCCCGGTTTGAGTATAGGGCGTGAGGGCCGTGTCGAGCTGTTTGGCAACCCCGGAATCCACGATGAGGTCGCCGTCGGAATCGAAACCGAAGAGGTTTTTTACCTGCTCCATTTTCTTGCTGAGGGCCTCGTCGAGCTTCTTTTCGTCGATTTCCAGGTATCCCCTAAGCCTAGCGGTGTCTACCCCCGCCCCGGCGGTGGCCCTGGTGGAAATTCCAAGCTGGGCAAGCATGGTTAAGCCGGAATCGCCGTTCTTGTAGGCGTCGGAGGTTATGCGCTGCATGGAGTTCTTTACCCCGTTGAGGGTAGTGTCCCCCATCATCATCCCGAGTTTTTCTTCCTCCGCCTTTTTTTCGTCCGGCGTGAGGTATTCGAGCTCCGTGATGACCTCGGGTTTGTTTTGGGTCAGTATGTTTAATTCCGCCATGGCCCGGTTATACTTGGCCACGAATTCGATTATCGAGTTTTTGGCGCGCTCTTGATCGGGCTCTACCTTAAGGGTTTCGGTTTTTCCCGTGGCTTCATGGAGATTAAGGGTAACCCCGGGGATCAGGTCCCCGATTTCATTGGTGTCCCGGCTGATGCGGATTCCCTCATATTTCAGTTCGGAGTTTTGCGCGACCGATACGGGATTCACCGGTACGTATTCCCCCGCGGCCCGGGGATCGACGATGCGGATGTCTGAAATCGTCACTACCCTGGACGTATTGCGGTTATTGAGCAGAATTCCGTCCACGTCCCCGTATTCGGCCAAGGAGAGGGAAACCTCGGTTTCCCCTGAAGTTTCGGGGATTTCGGGCAGTGGAATGGCAATTCCCCGCACTGAGCGCAGGGAGAGCACGGCGGGATCTTTCACCGGGGTCGCGGGGACTTCGGGAATCTCTTCGGTAAGGGCCGTTTCCGGCGGGGCGTTTCGTATTGTAATGCCCTGCCATGTCAGGGATCCGGGGTCTCCCGTATCGGGTCCCGGGGGAACCGCGTCGGGGGCTTCTTCAGGCAGGTCTTCTACCTTCAACGTATAGGCGAGGGTGAGTCCGTCTTTGGCCTTGGCGGCGGAGGAGAAGCCAATGGCGCCGTTGGATTTCGGCTGGACCGTATAGGATTCCCTATCCGCCGCGATACCCCCGGTGTCCTGTTTTTTGACGATCTTATGCTCAATCGCGAAGGATAGGGCATCGTCGGAAAAACTGAGGCGGTTCTTTTGCCCGGTTTTTTGGGATTCGATGAGCAGCGACTGCGTATCGGGACTGATCTGTATAAGCGACGCCTGAACCACACCGGTACCCCGGCGGTTTAGGGCATTAATGAAATCCCGGTAGCTGCCCCCCTTCCATTGAAAGCTGACGGCGGAATCCCCCACGGTAAAGGTGTAGTTTCCCGCGGGAACCTTATCGTTTTTGGCGATCGGCTCGGATAAAAATGAATCCGCCTCCGCCAGCTGGTTTACGCTTACCTTAAAGCTTTGTTCCCGCGCCTCGCGGGTAACCTCGGCGGTTACCGCCCTCTCGTCCGTGGAAGAAGCGGTTTTTTCGGAAAAGGGATTGTCGAAGGAGTAGAGGGAGCGGGCTACCTCGCGCAGGGTAGAGGTTTGCTGATTGACGTCCCGCCAGGCCCCCTGCTGCTTTTTATAACCCTCAAGATCCTCAGCGGCGCGGTCCCTGGGAAGGCGCTCGACCTTCATGAGGCCCTGGATGAGTTCGTCGGTTTTATACTTGCTCGTCGTAACGCCCGGTATGCTTATGTCGGACAAACCGACCTCCCCGTGTCATTTTGGCCGGATGCGTCGCTTTCGGGCCCTATCGAATCGTCAGATCGACTCGTCGAAAAGAAGTCCGAGGGTCTGCTTGATCCTCAGCTGAAGCTTCTGTATCTCGGCGGAGGGAATTTCCCTGATTACCTTATCGGTTCGGGAATCGATTACCTTGACGATTACGTCGTTCAGGTCTCGGTTGATCTGAAACTGCAGCTTCCGGTCAAACATATCGGATATGCTTTGAATTTGCTCGACGATCTTTTGAACCTTCGCCTCGTCGACTTTTGCCTGCTGCGAACCGCTTTGGGCATCAGACGCGGATTGAAAGGCCTGCGCGGTGGAACGCAGGGACGAATTGACCGTGCCCTCGATTCGGCGGTCCTTCGCCGAGAACTGCTGACCGATGCCGGTAATTTCCATACCCATCGGTGACCTCCTTGTAGCTTCCCTGGCACAATGCCTGCCGGCACAATGCCTTGTAGCCTCGCTGGCGTAAAGCCCTGAAGCGCTCTGTTGCGTTAGCTTAGGAAGTAGTACTGGCTTTCTGGCTCTTCTGCGTGCATGCTTCCCCTCATCCATGAGGAAAAGCGTTATGTCTTCCCGTACTGGACGGGGAGTGTTAGGTGGAAGAAGAAGGGCGCTTCTTCTTCTTCCGGAACGATAAACCCTTGCCGTTTCGGGAGAGATGACGTCCAGAATTCTCTCTTTGAAACCTTAAGGGGTCCCCGCTTACTGCATCAGCCTGAGGACTGACTGCGGCTGCGAGTTGGCCTGCGCGATCATCGCGTTTCCAGCCTGCGCAAGGATCTGGTTCTTGGTGAAGTCGACCATTTCCTTGGCCATATCGGCATCGCGAATGCGCGATTCCGCGGCCTGCAGGTTTTCGGAGGCGATTGAAATCCCCTTGTACGCCATTTCGAACCGGTTCTGGTAGGCGCCGAGGTCGGCGCGCTGCTTGGAAACGGTCTTGAGGGCAGAGTCGAGGGACGCGATGGCCATATTGGCGCCGTCAACAGAAGACAATGAAATCATGGAAGTGGTTCCCTGGGTTCCGGTGAGACCGAGTGACTCTGCAGTCATGGTCCCGATAAAAATCTTCTCGTTCTGGTCCACATTGGCTCCAACCTGGAGCTGCATGGCTCCCGTGGCGGATCCGGAGGCAAAACGACCGGTCAGGATGTTCATTCCGTTGAACTGCGCGTGGCTAGCGATGCGGTTAACCTCATCGACGAGCTGGGAGACTTCAACCTGAATCTGCATTCGATCCTCGGTGGAGTACACTCCGTTCGAGGACTGGATGGCAAGTTCGCGAAGCCTTTGGATGATGTCGGTCGTCTCGTTCAGGTAACCTTCGGTTGCCTGGATGAAAGACACGCCATTTTGGATATTCTGCCCGGCCTGGTTAAGGCCGCGGATCTGACTCCGCATCTTTTCAGATACGGCCAGTCCGGAAGCGTCGTCTCCAGCACGGTTGATGCGCTGCCCGCTCGAGAGCTTCTCTATATTCCTGCGCAGGTCGGCCTCGTTGACGCCGGTCTGCCTCTGGGAATACATAGCGCTCATGTTGTGGTTTATAACCATTATGACCCTCCTTGAAGTCTTTGGTAATCCGGCAATCCTTGCCAGAAAACCGTACTGCATTGTTCCTTCGCCCGGGTCGAGAGAGCGCCTCTCCGTTCCGAAACGACGTACACAGTACGTACCATTTGCCTCGCCAAGTTACGAATAAGACAAATGGTCCATACTGTGTCATGCACAACCCAAGGAGGGTTTTTTTCAAAGATCCGTCGCCCGGCTAAGGCGCGGCTTGCGGTTGTATGAACCGCCAACCGAATGGAGAAGGGCCGAATTCCTTGCAGAATTCGGCTTACTCCTTCATCCGATTATACTACGTTATCTCAGAAGAGACAATACTTGCTGGCTGTTTGTGTTGGCCTGGGCAAGCATCGCAGTACCGGACTGCGAAAGAACCTGGTTCTTCGTGTACTCGACCATGGCCTTGGCCATGTCCGTGTCACGGATGCGGGATTCCGCGGCGGTCAGGTTTTCGGCGGCGATATTGAGCCCGCCGACCGCGTGGGTCAGCCGGTTCTGGTACGCGCCGAGGTCGGCCCGCTGCTTGTTGACGGTCTTCAGGGCGCTGTCGATGACACCGATGCTGCGGTTAGCGGAATCGGCGTTCTCGAGGGTCATGATGCTACCGTCACCCACGCTCCGAACCCCAAGGGCTGCGGCAGTCATGGTACCGATGTAAACGCGGACCCGCTGGTCCATGTTCGCACCGATGTGGAACCACATGGAGCCTGTAACCATGTTTTCGCCGGTTTCCCGGGCGAAACGGCCGGTCATCATGTTCATTCCGTTGAACTGCGCGGCGCTGGCGATTCTGTCCACTTCCGCCACCAGCTGAGAAACCTCGACCTGGATCTGCATGCGGTCTTCGGCGGAATAAATTCCGTTCGAGGACTGCACCGCGAGTTCGCGGATGCGCTGCAGAATGTCGCTGGTCTCCTGGAGGTAGCCCTCGGTGGCCTGGATAAAGCTGATACCGTTCGAAGCGTTCTGGGAAGCCTGGTTCAGTCCGCGAACCTGGCTCCTCATCTTCTCGGATACCGCAAGACCCGAAGCATCGTCACCGGCTTTGTTGATCCGCATTCCGGACGACAGCTTGGCGACGTCGTTCTGAATACTGTCGTTGGTGACACCGAGCGTTCGCTGAGCGAACATGGCAGAGAGGTTGTGGTTGATAACCATAGTCATTCCTCCGTGGAATGTTGTTTTCCGGGAAGCATCCATGTTTCCCGGTCGGAAACCAAAAAAAGGGTATTAAGTCCTTCTCCGGGCTTCCGATAGTGAAGATAGGGGCCGACTTCATCGTATGCCCGCTCGGGCAGCGTTGGGGCCGACACCAACTCCGGTATATTTATCGGCAGGGCGGGAGAGGGACTTGAGCGAAAATAAGCGAAATAATGACGATTTCTGCCTTTTATGCGGCGAAAGCCCTTCGGAAGCCCTTCCGGTCGCCGAGCGGCTTTATTACCGGTGTCCTGCCTGCGGAAGCGCCTGGCTGGACCGGGATGAGGCCCTCTGCGAAGAGGCTGAACGTCAAAGGTACCTCCTGCATGACAATTCCCTGGAAAACACGGGTTATCGAAACTATCTCAACGGGATTCTAGAAACCGTACTCGCGGGTATAGGGCCCGAAATAAAGGAAATTCGCCGGGTTTTCGACTACGGATGCGGTCCTTATCCCGCCCTGGTAAGGCTATTCGCTGAACGGGGTTACGATTCCCGGGGTTGGGATCCCCTCTTTCAGAGCGGCGTTCTTCCCTTCCCCGGGGGGGCGGATTTGAGTACCTGCGTTGAGGTCGTAGAACATTTCCTCGATCCGGAAAGCGGATTCAAGGGACTAGCCGAAGCAACGAAAATTGGGGGGTACTGCGCCATAGCGACCCAACTCATACCCTTCGAACGGGATGAGTTTTTGCGTTTCTTCCCCTCCTGGTGGTATCGGCAGGATCCTACCCACGTAACCTTCTATACTCCCGAAGGACTTAAGACTGCCGCGGCCCGCGCGGGACTTCGGTTCCTGTCGGCTCTCTCCCCGACGTTACTTCTATTTAGAAGAGACCTGTTCCAATAGGCGGGAGATGGCCCTTCCAGCCTTTCCCCGGTGGGAACACAGGTCTTTCTCGTCCGCGGAGAGTTCCGCGACGCTTTTACCGAATTCCCTCACGAAGACAATCGGGTCGTAGCCGAAACCGCCTTTCCCCCGGCTCTCCCGAAGCAATTCGCCCTCCAGCGTTTCCTGGACGGAATAAAAACGTTCGGGCCCGAGATAGAGAACCATATTGCATACGAATCGGCAGAACCGGTTGTCCAGCGACGAGGTCATGGATAGGAGGAGATCGTTTCGGGCGGAAGAATCCAGATTTTTCCCCCCTTCGGAACCGAATCGAGCGGATTTGATTCCCGGCGATCCTCCCAAGGCATCCACGCAGAGGCCTGAATCGTCCGCTAAAACCGGTTGGCCCACCACCTTCCATAGGCTTTCAGCCTTGATGTAGGCATTGCCGAAAAAGGTGTCGGCGGTTTCTTCAGGATCAAAGTCGATCCCTTCGTCCAGGGGAATCACCACCTGATGGTTGGGGAATATTCTCGCCATTTCGTCCCGTTTATGGGTATTGCCGGATGCAAAGTAGATCTTCATGATGGATCAGAATACCCGGTCATCCGGGAGGACGCAAGGGTGGAGTCCACGGTTCCCCGGGGAATGCCGAGAATCCGCGAAAGAAGTCGGTTGCTCGGGCTTCGGATGTGCCGCCGGGCCGCGGCCCTCGCGGTCTGGAGCCTTTTCTCGCAGGTGGAGCATTCCCTCTGGAGTTCCCTGTACCGGCTTGAATCGGAATCAAGGTAACGCATCTCGTAGCGGCACCGTCTGAGCCTGTGATAGAGGGTATTGATTCGCTCTCCTGTCCGTTTGACCGTTTCCTCCCGCTCCGCAGACTCGGAACGGATCCTGTCTACCAGCTCCCGAAGATGACCTTGAGATAGTCCCGTTTCTTGGGCTATGAGGGCAAAGTGTCCGTCCTCCAGGAGTGAACAGGCCTTACAGGCCAATAGCAGCACGGTTCGGGCGCGAATTTCCCGCCTTTTTTCCGTCAGGGCAGGTTTGACGCTCTCTCCCTGATCTCTACGGCTCATCCCCCTGCAAAACCGGTTGGATGTTTCATCGTCGAGGTGAACCCCGTAACGGTTTTCCGCTTCCATGGCAAGGAAGGTATCCCTCTCTTCCTGTTCGATTACCTTTCTTCGGGCTTCCTCGCTGAAACGGGAACGGATGAAGCTCTTCCATGCCATCCTGACGTTCCAGTAGAGATAGGTACCGAAGGAAGCCCTTCCGGGATCGAATTTTACGAGAATTCGGGAAAATTTCGGGTAGAGCCAGAGAAAAAAATCCCCTTTCCGGTCTTCGTCGATCCAGTCGAGCCGGTATCGTTCCATATTCCCGTACAAATATTCAGCGGTGTCGGAAACTAGACCCTCAAGCAGGGTTTCCTCTTTTTCTGCGGCCCAGCGGGTGACGGATTCGGATAATGATTCAAATGTCATGGGATAACCTCCATCAGGACTGATGCAAGTTATGTGCCAAATTGTAAATCAGGGATTTCTTCCCAAAAAACAGGGGTATTTTGGAGATTCGCGATGTAATGACAGTGTACTAACCGGTTGAATTTCTTATAAATCTGAAGGATTGCTCGGATTCAGGGAGGAAAGACAGCTTGTTGGCGGAATGTACCGGTTGAATTTTACGGCAAAGTCCGAAGGTTCTCAGGGTTTGAGTCCCGGGAATTGGGTCGAGAATGCCTCGACAAATCTCGGAATCAGTTCCTCTATCTTGCCGGGAATGCTTAGTCCTGAGGCTTGCCGGTGCCCGCCGCCGCCGAAGGAGGATGCCACGACGCTCACGTCGACCCTGTCCAAAGAGCGGAACCCTACGGTACAGTTTGTCTCGGATTCCTGCCGCACGATCACAATGGCTTCAACCCCGCTGATGCTTTGGATGAGTTGGTAGAGAATGTCGGAATCACGGCCCTCCAGGCCGAATTCCATGGTGTCTTCCAGGGTTTCCCAGGAAACTACCAGTTTTCCGTCGTACCACCGCTGCATTCTCGTCAGGATTCGGGCTATGAGGAGCCGGGATTCATAGGATTTGCCGCCGTTCATCCGGGCAAAGGTCTTTTTAGGATTGGCTCCCGCCGCTACTAGCCTTGAAGCCGAGGCGAAGCTTTCCGCACTGCGATCGTCCAGATGGCGGAAAAAACCAGTGTCCGTGCACAGGCCGAAGAGGAGCATTTCCGCTTCCTCCCGGGAAACCTCAAGGGTACAAGCCTCGATGATGTTTTGAACGAGCAGGGTAGTGGATGGGGCCCCGCTCTCTACGTAATCGAAAGGACCCGCCCCTTCGTTGGTCGCGTGGTGGTCTATGATCGCGGTTGGATACCCGTCAAGGGAAGGGGCCGCGTCGCCGGTTCGAGCCGCATTGGAACAGTCAAGAACGAGAACCGCTATCTTTCCGGGGAGGAGCTCGGGCTTTGCCGCGGGGAGAAAGAGTCGCTCGTATTCCCGAATTTCTATTCTTTTGAAGGGCCCCGCGGATACCAGCTGCGATTTTTTTCCGAACCTTTCGAGAAAGGAGGCCATGGCAAGACAGCTCCCTATGCAGTCGCCGTCGGGTTCTTTATGGCCTGCCACGATGAACGAGTCATGGTCGTTGATAAAGGTAATCAGCGATTCGGGAACCGGATTCATGGTTGCTCCTTAGAGGGTCAAGAGGCGGCGTTGGACGCCGGGACCGGAAACGACCGGCCTACCGCCGCGGATGGAGATATCGATTTCCGTCCTGAAACCGAAGTCGTCGAAATAGATACCGGGCTCTACGGAAAAACAACTGCCTTCCAAAAGGTAACGGCGGTCTGGAAACTCCACCGAATCCAGGTTAACCCCCGAGCCGTGACAGTCCGTATCGATACCGTGGCCGGTACGGTGCCTGAGCGCGGCGGCAGGGAATCTCGCGAGGAGGTAGTCCCTCACCCGGGCATCCAATTCGGCGCCGGTTACGCCCTTACCCTCGGCAAAGGCAGCCTCGATGGCGATTTTTACCTGATCCCGGGCAGCCAGAAGTTCCTCGAAGGTGCGGGAGAGTTCCGGCGGGGGCGAAGAGCCCAAAAAACCCACCCAGGAAATATCCGCATAGATACCCCCCGGGTATTTTGCCCAGATGTCGAACTGCAATACCTCGCCTCTCCTCAGGGGTTTCCCTTTGCCCCGAACCGTGTAGTGGGGATCCGCCGAGGAGCTGCCCCCCGCGACAATGGGGGGATGGTCTGTCTCGAGCCCCTCCCTGGCAAGGGCGGTGAGCATGAACTCGAGGACATCCCCCTCCGTGAGGGCTTTGTCCTCCCGAAAGGCCATGCCCACGAAATCCCAGGCGTCATGGACGATTTTATGCAGGGCATCGGCTGCCCTGTCATGGGACGTAAAGCCTCTCGCATCCAGGAGCCCCTTTGCCCTCTGCATGAGCGGGGCGGCGGATACCAAACGGGCTCCCGATTCTCTGACCAGGTTCCAGGAAGCGGCATCCATGGTGGACAAAACCTGGATAAAGGGATCCGAAAGCACCGCTAGCCGTTTATCATTAAGAATCGAGAGGATAGTCTCCAGTTCCTCCCTGGATGAGTAGATCCGCGGGATTCCTGGCAGGGAATCGAGAATGCCCTGCTC